>NZ_JAPMIW010000012.1:0-33699 GCF_033088395.1 Sporosarcina sp. GW1-11
ATGAGATTTCCCATTACGCAAGTAAGTAAGATCCCTCAAAGAAGATGAGGTGGATAGGTCTGGGGTGGAAGTACGGCGACGTATGGAGCTGACAGATACTAATCGATCGAGGACTTAACCTATTCTAAAAAGTAGTTACTTGAACTACTCAATGTCTTTTATTCAGTTTTGAGTGAACAATTAAATTCTTTTTTTAGGGTTGACATTGCTACTCAGTTTGGTATAATAATCATGGCTTTAAAAACAGTTCAGTGACGATAGCGAAGAGGTCACACCCGTTCCCATACCGAACACGGAAGTTAAGCTCTTCAGCGCTGATGGTAGTTGGGGGGTTCCCCCTGTGAGAGTAAGACGTCGCTGATCTGTAACTACAAGCAACATACTTTGTGCCACGTACCAATTAATATTATTCCGCAGTAGCTCAGTGGTAGAGCAATCGGCTGTTAACCGATCGGTCGTAAGTTCGAGTCTTACCTGCGGAGCCATTTTATTGGAGAGCTGTCCGAGTGGCCGAAGGAGCACGATTGGAAATCGTGTAGGCGGTTTGCGCTGCCTCAAGGGTTCGAATCCCTTGCTCTCCGCCAGATTCACATCTCTTACTTATATGGCCCCTTGGTCAAGCGGTTAAGACACCGCCCTTTCACGGCGGTATCACGGGTTCGAATCCCGTAGGGGTCACCATTTATTACACAGTATTATTTTTACCCAGGAGGATTAGCTCAGCTGGGAGAGCACCTGCCTTACAAGCAGGGGGTCGGCGGTTCGAGCCCGTCATCCTCCACCATTTAGTTTATAGTATTATCGCGGGGTGGAGCAGTGGTAGCTCGTTGGGCTCATAACCCAAAGGTCGTAGGTTCAAATCCTGCCCCCGCAACCAAGGTCCCGTGGTGTAGCGGTTAACATGCCTGCCTGTCACGCAGGAGATCGCGGGTTCGATTCCCGTCGGGACCGCCATTTTTACATAGCGCCATTTTTACATAGCTTTGTTTTAAGTCGAACACTTTAACATAGCAAATGTGGCTCAGTAGCTCAGTCGGTAGAGCAAAGGACTGAAAATCCTTGTGTCGGCGGTTCGATTCCGTCCTGAGCCACCATTTAATTTTAAACTTTTATGCCGGTGTAGCTCAATTGGTAGAGCAACTGACTTGTAATCAGTAGGTTGAGGGTTCAAGTCCTTTCGCCGGCATCCTTACTGGTGGGGTAGCGAAGTGGCTAAACGCGGCGGACTGTAAATCCGCTCCCTCCGGGTTCGGCGGTTCGAATCCGTCCCCCACCACCATTTAGGGGCATAGTTCAACGGTAGAATAGAGGTCTCCAAAACCTTTGGTGTGGGTTCGATTCCTACTGCCCCTGTATTTAAATAACACTGTGGCGGGTGTGGCGAAGTGGTTAACGCATCGGATTGTGATTCCGACATTCGGGGGTTCAATTCCCCTCACCCGCCCCATGCTCTAAACAATACATTACAAAGCTGTAAGTCATAATATGATGGCGGATGTGGCGAAGTGGTTAACGCATCGGATTGTGATTCCGACACTCGGGGGTTCAATTCCCCTCATCCGCCCCATTAGTGGGGTATAGCCAAGCGGTAAGGCAACGGACTTTGACTCCGTCATTCGTTGGTTCGAATCCAGCTACCCCAGTCAGTTTTGCGGAAGTAGTTCAGTGGTAGAATACGACCTTGCCAAGGTCGGGGTCGCGGGTTCGAATCCCGTCTTCCGCTCCACTATGTTGGCGGCATAGCCAAGCGGTAAGGCACGGGTCTGCAACACCCTTACCACCGGTTCGATTCCGGTTGCCGCCTCCAAATTTTATAATTTAACATGCCCGAGTGGTGGAATGGCAGACACGTCGCACTCAAAATGCGATGCCGCGAGGCGTGCCGGTTCAAGTCCGGCCTCGGGTATCACCAAAAGAACATAGCATACGCTGTGTTCTTTTTTTGTGTTCTATACTATTTGTTGGAGGCTCCGTACAAATTGCAAAAAAGCACGTCATCATTAATGTTAGGTTGTATAAGCACCTCAAATGTCTACTATACTTCAATTATGCCATTTGATATGCAAGCGTTATAGGGCTTGTAGGATACCAAAATATCACATTCGTTGTAATCAGGAATGTGAATTTACTAGTAATCAATTATTGGCGCTAGATAGCTCTTCGATATTGGAGAAGTAGAATTCATTAAAAATGGTATACGCACTTGTATATATAAGTATATAGTTATATACTTTTATAGGGAGGAGGGATGATAGATGAATACAACCGTAACGATTGATCTGCAACGGGCATCACAACTATTAAAATTGCTTGGAGATCCGACGCGTTTAACGATGATGAAGTTACTCAAGTCACATGAATGTTGTGTATGTGAATTTGTTGAGATTTTCAAAATGAGTCAGCCGGCGATTAGCCAGCACTTACGTAAGCTTAGAGATATTGAGTTAGTTAAGGAAGAACGGAGAGGGCAATGGATTTTCTTCTCGATTAATGAAAATCATGAAAATTACCCGTTTATTCAAAGCATCCTTGAACATCTACCAGAACAGAATGAATCAATTGTAGAACTGGAAGAACAAGGGCTTCGAGTTTGTTGTCAATAAGGAGGAGAAAGTACGTTGGTTTCAGTTATTGCCGCATCATTGATTTTCATAATCACACTTATATTTGTCATATGGCAGCCTAAAAACTTATCAATTGGATGGTCTGCTTGTATAGGTGCAATAGTTGCTTTAGTAGTAGGGGTAGTAAATTTTCAGGACGTTATAGATGTTACGGGAATTGTATGGAATGCTACGCTCGCATTCATCGCTATCATAATCATTTCATTAATCTTAGATGAGATCGGATTCTTCGAGTGGTCTGCCCTTCATATGGCCAGATTAGCTAAAGGTAGCGGTATTCGCATGTTTGTTTACGTCAGCCTTCTAGGTGCAGTTGTTGCTGCTTTGTTCGCAAACGATGGGGCCGCTCTAATACTTACGCCAATTGTTTTAGCAATGGTTCGAAATTTGAATTTCAATGAAAAGATGATTTTCCCATTTATTATAGCCAGCGGTTTTATAGCTGACACGACTTCATTACCATTGGTCGTAAGTAACTTAGTGAATATTGTTTCGGCAGACTTTTTCGGTATCGGCTTTGTTGAATATGCATCTCGAATGATTGTACCGAATGTATTTGCATTAGTAGCGAGTATTTTAGTGTTGCTGTTATTCTTCCGTAAAAGTATACCTAAAGACTATGACGTATCGGATTTAAAAGAGCCTAAGGATGCAATCAAAGATATTAAGTTGTTCCGACTAGCCTGGGTGATCTTAAGTGTGTTACTTATAGGGTATTTCTCTAGTGGACTTACGGGATTGCCAGTATCTATTATTGCTGGGCTTACAGCGATATTCTTTATAGCTATGGCGCAACGAAGTTCAGCTGTTCACACGAAGCAAGTACTTAAAGGTGCGCCTTGGGCCATCGTATTCTTCTCTGTTGGGATGTACGTTGTCGTCTACGGATTGCGAAATGTTGGTCTAACCAGTGTATTGGGCGATGTCATTCAGTTGGCGGCCAATCAAGGACTCTTTGTTGCAACGATTTCAATGGGCTTTATTGCCGCGATATTGTCATCACTTATGAATAATATGCCTACGGTCATGATTAACGCGTTAGCAATAGCCGAAACGACTACGACAGGTCCTATTCGTGAGGCTTTGATTTATGCAAATATTATCGGATCGGATTTAGGACCAAAAATAACGCCAATCGGCTCTTTAGCTACTTTATTATGGCTGCATGTTTTATCTCAAAAAGGTGTGAAGATCTCTTGGGGTAGCTATTTTAAAATTGGAATTATCCTCACGGTTCCTACACTTCTGATTACACTAATTGGATTGTATGTATGGCTGTCATTCATACAATAAATCATGAAAAAGGGGATTTTCATTATGTCGAAAAAAACACTCTATTTCTTATGTACAGGTAACTCATGCCGTAGTCAAATGGCTGAAGGTTGGGGGAAAAGGTATCTTGGTGAAGAATGGCAAGTTTTCAGTGCTGGAATTGAAGCACACGGTGTCAATCCAAGTGCTGTTAAGGCGATGAAGGAGGCGGGCGTCGATATTTCGAATCAAACTTCGGATATGATTGATCCAGAAATCTTACATAATGCAGACTTTATTGTTACTCTTTGCGGGGATGCTGCTGATAAGTGTCCGGTTACACCAGTTCATATTAAACGTGAACATTGGGGATTTGATGACCCTGCAAAAGCAGAAGGAACAGATGAAGAAAAATGGAAGTTCTTCCAACGTGTACGCGATGAAATTGGGGCAAGGATTGAACACTTCGCTAAAACAGGGGAATAAGAAAAATTGGCCGTGAGTTCCTATCACGGCTATCCATTAAGGAAAAAGAAGGATAGTATGTCAGTTATCAATGAAATGTCCTCGCTATATCATCTTATACGACTAATTCTAGAACGCAAATTATATAAGAATACAAAAAAACTCCTCAACAGACGTGTCGAGGAGAATAAGCATTTTAGGATTGATTAGGGATCAACTTATTGTTTTAAGAAATCTATTTCTATTTCATTTTTTCGTGGTTCACGTCTAAATAGATATTTACCATTCCTCATGGATACAAGTACCTCTGCACGCTCGCGAATGGCCTCATAAGGATCTTGTGCATCTAAAACGATAAAGTTAGCTGGTTTTCCGACTTCAATACCATACTCATCGTTAACTCTCATAATATTTGCCCCATGGTAAGTGATTAAGTTGAATGCTTTATTGATTTCATCTATATGTGTGTAATGTGCTAGATGGATCCCATTGTCTAAAATATTCATCATATTCCCATTGCCTAGTGGATACCAGTAATCCGCAATTGAATCTTGGGCAAACGCGACGTTATTTCCGTTATTCAATAACTCTTTTACTCGTGTTAAGCCACGGCGTTTAGGATAGCTGTCGCCACGTCCTTGTAAGTGTGCATTTTCAGTTGGACAAGAGATAAAGTTGATTTTTGACTCCTTAAATAAACCTAACATTTTATTTGCATAACTGTTATCTACTGAACCGAAGCTACATGTATGACTTGCAGTTGTAAATTCACCATAGTTTTTTTCCATAACAAGCGCATTTAATACTTCCAAAAATCGACTATTTGGATCATCGTTTTCATCACAGTGAATATCAATCATCACGTTATATTGTATTGCCATGTTGACAATCCTTTTTAATGATTCAACACCTTGTTCATATGAAATTTCAAAGTGAGGGATTCCACCTGCTACGTCAGCGCCCATTTTAAGTGCATCTTCCATTAAACGTTCTGCACCTTTGTATCTAAAGAATCCTTCTTGAGGGAATGCTACAATTTGTAATGTAACGATATCTTTCAATTCTTCACGTAGTTTAATTAAAGCTTTCATCCCTGTTAACTTGGGATCAGTAATATCTACATGTGTACGAATAAATTGAACCCCTTTACTCAATTCTTTTTGAATCCCTTTAATCGCACGTTCACGTACCATTTCTTCAGTCAATGATTTCTTATTATCGCTCCAACGCTGTATACCTTCGAATAATGTACCTGAAACATTCGCATTACCTTCACCTAAACCTGAAAAGATATAGTCTAAGTGTAAATGAGGATCAACATAAGGTGGCAACACCAAACAGCCTTTTAAATCAATCACTTCATCGGCATTGTTTAAATCATTACCAACTGCAATAAACTGACCGTTATCCACTAAAAATTCATGGTATTCTGGGGCCCCATATATAGTTGCATTGATAAATTTTTTCATGAAATACATGACTCCTTTACTCATTCTAAACTAATACACTACCTACTATAACAGTAATAAAATACAAATAATAATTATTACTCTAAAATTACAAGAGGCGATAATTAAAAAATCAGGCATAATAATTACTGATAAAGTTAGGGATTCTTGACAGTGAGTAAAGTACATTAGGTACTTTCTTGGTAGACGATTGATTTTCATTTGATCGAGTATTGTCTCAGCCAGTTTTCTGTTATACGAGCAAAAAGAAACACGCTACCTATCAAATGGATAGGCAGCGTGCTGCAGAAGAGAAACAACAAAGGATATTGCTCGTAAGGGACATTGCCATAGCCATGGATGGTTAGTGGTCATTGGTCAATGTGTGAAAGGTAACGAGTAATTGGTTTGTTCAAATTGTAAGTTCGTGTTTCTCATCCTACCTCAGAAAGGAGTCTCACCTTTCTGAGGTTTAAAAATATGCAGATCCATCAAAATCTAATACGACTGTATAGTTTTTTGTGTTGATACGATTAGATAGTTGATGGGCCGCTTTTTCCGCTTGTTGCGCTTTTTGGCGATAGTCCTCCGGATCAAATAAAGCTATACGATAAAGGGGGGGCGTTTCTGAATAGCCGAATTGCATTTCTTCTTTAGGGGATGAAGATAGTTGCTTATAAAATTCTGCTTTCGCCCGTAATTGAATTGCAAGTTCGATTGCCTCAACTAGCGCAAGCTGCTGTCCTTCGAAATCCACAGTATGCGTACTATTTGCTACATAAATTAGTAAATCCAGTCTACGCTGATCCACTCTAACTCGTTCCATTTCAACTTCTACATCCTGTAACGTTCTAGCAAGTTTTGGAGGTACCGTACCTTTTTCAATAGTGGCAAAAGCAACGCGATGTGCTTCTGCTTCTAGTTCACGAATTTGTTTGGAAAGAATACTCTTTAGTTTGATACCTTCTGCTAATGTAATATTCACTGTTCCACCTCTTTTTCTATAATGCAGGAAGTTTTTTGTGCATGAAGGACAGTTGATCGATAATCTCCACCATTGATGCTTGTGAACATTTTACCACACGACTCTGTTAATTGGGCAGCGGCATTATTATCTAATGAAGGATGAATAAACAGAATTTGTAGCACGTTTTCACTTTCTTCTGTAACAGCTGTGCGCATAGAATCTACGTGAGGACTGCCAAATGGGCTGTAATCATCGCTGAGTAGTAAGAGATTGTGGAAGGTGTTGAATTTATTGTTCAAGCCCATATAGCCATCCTCAGTAGTTCCTACTGTAAGTTCAATGTTGCCTACGACCTTATCTAGATCATACACAACTGAAGGAAGTTCATATTGTAGTGAGAAGAATGTGTTTAAATCTTCGGCACTATGAAAAGAAGGTGTATAAATATGTTCCTTGATTTCTTGCATCCGTGTCTCTAGAGTGGATGGAGAAGTAAGGGGGTCTGCACCGAGAGATTGAACGACAGATTGCCATTCTGTTAGTCCAGGGAAATCTGTAAGGTCTTTGTCTAGAAGTTCAAAATACAGTTGCTCCTGAAATAATTGAAGACGCCCTTTTAGCATCTGGGGTGATGCAGAGACTGTTGTTTTGTTATAATAAAGTATACCTAATTTAAAGTCGGGAATTTTTGCAAATATAGAAGGTTGGATAGTAAGTTGCATTAGAATCACCTATTTGTAATTTTACTCCATCTTATCATAAAGGAGGCGGGGGATGGTGAATGTCGCTCAGCTGCAAGATGAAGTGCGAGCGTTTGCTACGTCCATTGGAATAGACAAAATAGGTTTTACGACAGCAGCCCCGTTTATGAAACTGAAAGATCGTTTGAAGCAACAACAGCAACTGAATTATCAATCTGGTTTTGAAGAATCAGACGTAGAAAAACGAACGGAACCTCTTTTATTGCTGGATCAAGCCGAAAGTATCATTTCGATTGCGGTGGCGTATCCATCGAAAATGACGGATAGTCCACGAGGGAAAAAAGGAGAACGTCGGGGCATGTTTTGTAGGGCTTCATGGGGTGAAGATTATCATACCGTGTTGCGAGATAAACTTGCGCAGTTGGAGTTATTCATTCTGACTAAAGTACCTGATGCCAGGCTTCGTTCGATGGTGGATACAGGTGAGCTAGTAGACCGGGCAGTTGCTGAACGTGCAGGGATTGGGTGGTCAGCTAAAAATTGCTCAATCATTACGCCAGAGTTCGGATCGTACGTCTACCTTGGGGAGATGATTACGAATTTGCCATTTGCGCCAGATGAACCGATGGAAGATCAGTGTTTAGATTGTACACTGTGTCTTGATGTGTGTCCTACAGGTGCGCTAGTACAACCAGGACAACTAAATGCCCAACGTTGTATTGCATTTTTGACACAGACGAAACAGCCGATACCGGAAGAGTTCAGACATAAGATTGGTAATCGAATATACGGCTGCGACACTTGTCAAACGGTATGTCCGAAAAATAAAGGTGTAAATCATACGCACCAACTAGCCTTTACACCGGAACCTGAACGTGTGAAGCCTCTTTTACTGTCGTTGCTGTCGTTATCGAATCGTCAGTTTAAAGAGCAGTATGGGCATATGTCGGGTTCATGGCGCGGGAAAAATCCTATTCAACGAAATGCGCTTATTGCGTTGGCGCATTTTAAAGAGGAATCAGCAATTCCCGAATTGACGAGAATCTTAAAAGAAGATCCGCGGCCTATGATGAGAGGGACAGCCGCTTGGGCACTTGGACAGATTGGAACTACTGAAGCTGTAGAAGGACTGGTGGAAGGTTCTGCAGTTGACCAAGACGTAACTGTATCCACTGAGATAGAACGTGCGATAGAGCACCTTAATAACTGAGAGAAGGTAGTAAAGAAATGACAATTCATGTAGCTTTATTTGAACCACAAATTCCAGCCAATACAGGAAATATTGCGCGTACTTGCGCGGGGACTGATACGGCACTTCATTTAATACGGCCGTTAGGTTTCTCAACCGAAGATAAGATGTTGAAGCGGGCTGGATTGGATTATTGGGAACATGTACAGATTACGTATCATGATGGAATTCAAGAGTTTTTAGATAGTTATCCAGAAGGCAAATTTTATTTTATCACAAAGTTCGGAGAGACGAGCTATGATTCATTTGATTATTCGGATACAGATCAAGATATTTTCTTTGTCTTTGGTAAAGAAACGACAGGCTTGCCTAAGGAAATTACCGCTAAGTACAAAGAAACATGTCTACGAATTCCGATGAATGATGAACATATTCGTTCGCTTAACCTATCTAATACCGCAGCGATTTTAATCTATGAAGCATTGAGACAGCAAAAGTTTGCTCATTTAACATAATAAAAAGGGACCGGCATAGAGCCTGTCCCTTTTTCTGTACTTATTTTTTCGCTTGACCTGGTTTGTCTTCGTATCCACCAGTGAAAATTGCAGTGAAGAACGCTACACAAACAGCCATGATTAGAATTAATCTCATTGTTTGTACCTCCTGTAAAATCAGTAGTCCTTCACACAGTATACCGTAAAAGCGGAAGAAATGAAATGTTCTTCGATATACTTTGTGACAGGTTATTAACAAATGTTAATGTGGCAAGAATAATAGTTGATAGGCAAACAAAAGATATAAAATTATGGGTACTTAGCTTCCTTGTCCTTTTGTTATCTTCAGCAATAAGCCTAGCGCAATGCCTGTCGCAATACTAGAAGTGAGAGGCATCGTAAAATGACAAGTAATTCAGGAAATCAAGAAATGTGATGAATAATCCGATAGCCGCTGTAATTCTATGTTTAAAGTTTTTGGAATTTGTTCGATCATCAGATAGAAATCAACCTGCTCTATTGAAAAAGTATTAGATTTGCTAGGAAAATAATGTACAATTACTATAAGAGTATTTGGAGGAGGAGTTTCATGTCGACAGTTTTTGAACATATGATTCCGTTAAGCAACGGTGTACGGATGCCGCAGTTTGGTTTAGGAACATATAAAATGACAGAATCAGAGGAAACGATTCAAGTAGTGGAGAAAGCGATTTCATTAGGCTACCGTGCCATTGATACAGCTTCTATTTACGGAAATGAAAAAGAAGTGGGAGAGGCGATACGTAATTCAGGTGTTGCGCGTGAGGATTTGTTTATTACTTCAAAGGTCTGGAATGATGAGCAAGGGTATGACGAAACACTTCGTGCATTTGAGCGTTCACTGACAGCACTAGATATGAATTATTTGGATTTATATTTGACGCATTGGCCGGTTAGTGGAAGTTATACGGATACGTATCGTGCCATTGAGCGGTTGTATGATGAGAAGTTAATACGTGCGACGGGGGTTTCTAATCATCATGAATCTCATTTGATGGAGCTATTTGCGGTGGCGAATATTCGTCCAATGGTGAATCAAGTAGAAATACAACCCTTGTTAACACAAGAGCCTTTAAGACAATTTTGCAGAGAGCATCAAATCGCTGTGACGTCTTGGAGTCCATTAGCCAGAGGGAAATTATTAGAGGATCCTACATTGTTGGCGATTGCAAATGTACATAATAAAACAATCATGCAAGTCATCGTGCGCTGGCATATTCAACATCACCTGATCGTGATTCCAAAGTCTTCTACAATTACACGAGTGAAAGAAAATAGTGAAGTAGCAGATTTCCAACTATCTGCGAGTGAAATGGCTATGATTGATGCGATGAATCGCGATGAACGTACGGGAACCAATCCCGATACATATTGATTAATTTATTGGAAAGGTGGAGGGGAAATGGCACTATTTCGACGTAAAGTAGAGACAAAAGATCGTGTATTGGAAAATGAATGTACACGTGACTCTATTCAAGATGACTTACTAACACAGCAGAAACATCGTTATAAACAAGTGGAAACTCAACTGTCTGCCGCAGTTTTACAGCATGAAAAAGTGAATGCACAACATAATGTTTTAGGGGAAGCGGTTTCTGAGATAGAAAAGAGCTTTAATATTATTCAAAATTTAAGTGAGCGTAACACGAGTGCATCCAATGAACTGCAATATAACGGAGAATCATTGAAAGAAAAATCATTATATATGGTCAAAGAAGCGGAAAATGGAGCTGGCGATGTCCGTTTAACCGCACAAGTTATGAATGATTTAGGAAAGCATATGGATTTGTCTGAAGAAAGCATGATGCGATTGAGTGAGAGATCTGTGGGAATTCAATCTATTGTAGGTGTAATCGAGAATATTGCTGCGCAAACGAATTTGCTTGCTCTCAACGCTTCTATTGAGGCGGCTCGCGCAGGTGAATATGGTAAAGGCTTCTCTGTAGTAGCTCAAGAAGTTCGGAAGCTGGCGGAGAGCACTTCCAGTAGCACAAAGGATATTCAAACGTTAACGAATTCATTAAAAGAAGAAATCCTCGAAGCGTTAGAAGCGACAAAGAAAAGTTCTAAATTGATAGAAGAGGGTGTGGCGGTAAGTTTGCGGACCGCGTCAAAAATCGACCATATTTTAGAAACTGTTCAAGGAAGTCAAATTGACATTACATCTATTGAAAAAATGATTGCCGAGCAAAATGAATTATCTGCTCAAATGCAAAATGAATTAGAAAAAGCTAATTTGTTATTTTCCTCTGCACATGAATTGATTGTGGAACATATAGAAGACGCAAAAGAAGTAGACAAGCGACTTGAAAATGGTATTAAACAGCTACTAGAGAACTAAAAAATCCGTAACGGAGTGATGTACTCTGTTACGGATTTTTTTATTCAGCTTCCAACACGATAGACGCACCTGTAATTGGATGTTCAAACGCTATTTTAGAAGCAACTAATTTATAAGGGCCTCTAGCGATAGTTTCACTGCCATATAGCTGATCTCCAACGACTGGATGTCCTAAGTGAGAGAAGTGTACACGAAGTTGATGGGTACGGCCTGTCTCAAGTTGTGCTTCAACCAACGTAGAATTCGATAAGCGTTCTAGCACTTTAAAATGTGTGACTGCTGATTGACCTGAAGGGGACACTCTACGTCTTGTCGCATGATAACGATCTTTTCCAATCGGCATATTAATCGTGCCACGTGGTTTTAGTAATCTGCCTTCTAGTTCAGCCGTATAGAAACGGTCGATTCGATTTTGTTCAAACATTCGATCTAACATTGTTTTAGCGATAGGATGTTTAGCGATTACTAGAAGTCCAGCGGTATGTTGATCGAGACGATGAACGTGCTCAGCGTAAGTTCCACCATTTGCCACTATATAGCCCATTACTTCATTCATTAATGTGCCGGTACCTGGTGAATGTTCTGGATGAACGGATACGCCTGCTGGTTTGTAGACCGCAAGTAAATGCTCATCTTCCCAAATGACACGTAATTTTGTTAAGGTTTCAGGTCTGTAAGAAGACTGCGCATCAGAAAAACGGAATGTTAGTACCGTGCCTTCTGGTAAAGGTTCTTTCCATTCAATCGGTTGACCGTCTGCTCCCGTAACGTTCTTATCCATACGCATTTGGTGAACGGTTTTTTTACCGCCTTGCCATTGTTCTCTTAGAAGCTGTTCAACAGTTACTCCCGCTTTGCTCGTTGTGTAATGAAAACTTGTCATGTAGTTATTCTCCTCATTCGCTTTCGAATTCATCGAAAAACGCTTCGATCTGATCATTTGGATGTGCACCGACGATTCGACCTTGCTCTTTACCGTCTTTGTAGTGAACCAAAGCAGGCCAGCCTGTCACGTCATATTCATCTTTCAACTTACTTTGGAATTCGAGCATATTATATTGATAAATATGTACATCACGTTGTTCGGCAATCGGCATGAGACGCGGTGTCATTTCCATACAATATTGACATTCAGGACTGAAGTAATACACCGTCGTTGGATCGCCACTTTCGATTTTCTTGAAAATTTCTTCTGGTGTAGCGATATTTTTATAGTTCTCGTTTCCGAGCAGGTCAATAGTAGATTGCTTTAAATTTTCCGTACCATACGGATTGTCGGCCAATTTTGTTTCATTGGATTTATTGTTGAGGACGACGATCAAAATAAAGATTACGACAATAATTCCACCAATAGTTAATAGCTTTTTCAATGTATGTCACTCCTTTGTGTCTTTTAACAGTACGAGACTTGCGATGAAAATGAAAGCAAACGCTACGAAAGCGAGTAAAGGAATCGTAACAAAGCCAAAATAATTAACATATTGGCCTGTACACGAAACGCCGCCACATGCAGGCGCACTTTCCTGTAGAGCGGGTAGTTTTTGTATGCCGTAATGATAAAGTGAAATACCGCCACCGATGAGTGAAAATACAGCAGTTGTCAACGCAATTTTAGTGTTTTTTTGAATCAATGCAATGAGTCCAATCAATACGATAGGATACATGAAAATTCGTTGATACCAGCACAGTGTGCACGGTATGTAGCCTTTAATTTCTGAATAATAAAGTGAGCCGAGTGTGGCGGTTAGTGCAACTGTCCAGATGAAAAGAAGCTCGTTTTCTTGTTTTTTTTTCATAGATTATCTCCCCACTCTTAGCTTAGCATGATAAAAGCTCTCCCCACTTAAGAGGGAAAGCTTCAATGTGACAGATTAGCATCTTCCTCAGATTGTAGAAGAGTAGGTTGCTTTTTGACTTCTAAGTAGAGAATATGATGTCCGTCTACTTCGCTGACAGTAAACTCATAGCCTTGTTCAATAATTTTTTCTCCTTGAACTGCTTCAAAGCGTTGGTCCATAAACCAACCACCTATTGTATCGATATCCTCTTCTAAAATTTCAATAGCAAGCGCTTCATTGACATTTTCGATGAGCATTTTTGCGTCTAATATATAATGGTCTGCACCTATTTTTTGCAGTTCAGGTAATTCATCCAAGTCGAATTCGTCACGAATTTCTCCGACGATTTCTTCTAAAATATCTTCAATCGTCACGAGGCCAGAAGTTCCGCCATATTCATCTAACAGAACAGCCATATGGATACGTTCTCTCTGGATTTTCAATAGTAAGTCGCCTATCGGAATCGTTTCAATTACAAGGATAATGGGTTGCATGTAGTCGAGCACAGATTTGCTACCGTTTGTTGGATCTTTGATATATGCGGTTAATAAATTCTTCATATTCACAAGTCCGATAACATGGTCCTTATCGCCGTCGGTAATGGGATAGCGTGTATATTGCTCCACGTCCATCATTTCAAACACATCGGATAAAGTCATTTCTTTGTCCACAGTCATCATTTCCGTACGAGGCAACATAATTTCTTTTGCCACCCGATCATCAAACTCAAAGATCCGGTTGACGTATTTATATTCTGCCTGATTAATTTCTCCACTACGTAAACTATCAGATAAAATAATTCGTAATTCTTCTTCTGTGTGTGCTACTTCTAATTCGGAAATTGATTTGAAGCCGAGCAATCGCGTGACAAGACGTGCCGATATGTTCATACCTTTAATAATAGGATACATCAAACGGTAAAATAGATTTAAAGGTACCGCGAGTGAAAGTGATAAATCTTCTGCTTTATGTAACGCGATAGTCTTCGGAGCAAGCTCTCCGACAACTACATGGAGATAAGTAACAATCGCCAAAGCAACGGTGAAAGAAAGAATCGTTTCCACGTTTGCATCCAGAGCTAGATAATCAAAGACAGGAGCCAACATTAATCGTACGGTTGGTTCTCCTAGCATACCTAGTCCAAGCGCGGAGATTGTGATTCCGAGCTGGCAGGCAGATAAGTATTCATCTAAATTATCGGCAATTTTTTTTGAAAGAACAGCGCGCTGATTACCTTCAGAAATCAGTTGGTCTAGACGCGATGACCGGACTTTCACGATTGCAAATTCACACGCGACAAAAAAAGCGGTGAGTGCGATCAAGGCAGCAAATGCTGCCAATCGTATGGCAATGTCCAAATAATGGCTTTGTGCTTAACCCGAATGAGGGAAAAGAACAAAGCATACACCTCCTGTAATGTAAAGTTAGTTATCTTTTATAATAATTTATTTACGAAGAAAATACAATTCCAATTGCTTATAGAGTATAAAAAAATGAATAAAGGTTTGTCGGGAATTTTCGATTTAGAGAAAAAGAACCTCCGATGTAGGAGGTTCTATCAGGTTTTATACAATTCAAAAGAAAAAACTAAATCCAAAGCTCGAAATCACCTTACTAACTAAAAATGAAAACACTAGTGAAGAAAAATGCAAGGTGACGACTTACACCGAAATGTTATCGGTCTTCCTCATTCACCGTATCGTGGTTGTGTTTCTTTAAAGGCATTTTGTTCATTTGGGATGCGGCTCTTGTCTTCGAAGACGTTTTCGGTCTTTTGGTTCTGTACTTGCATGCGTTGTTTTTCTAGTTGCTGTTTGCCTTTTGATTGTTCTTTACCCATAACAGCACCTCCTCTATTATAAGGATGGTCTATTAGGGGAATAATCATTCATAGACATGGAAAGTCATGAGGTCATGGATCATTTGTTGTACGTTTGTTTCGTCTGTTGGTGTGGTGCTTGTCCATTGAATCGAGCCGTCTTTGTGGTAGTCAGCTGTGTAGCGCTTATTTTGATAATAAAAAGAAACGGTCCAACCTGGCAAGTCGGAATCTGTGAACATTTTTTTGTAACTGAAATGTTGTAGCATGGTGTTCGCTCCTTTTTTGTAGTATGTAGTGATATAAGTTGTACCGATTTCATAAACTGACCAAAAGACAGTGAAAGGATGAGTGCGTGTTTGTTGCTCAACTAAAAAATGCGATTGAAGACGAGTACAAATCTTATTTTTATTATAAGTCGATGTACCAGCTGACGAATGATCCGTTATGGCAGGAATTCATTCGGCATGCGTATGAAGATGAAAAAAGTCATTATGAAATGTTCCAACAGCTTTATTATATGATGACAGGAAGTTATGTGCCAAACCCTAAAAAACTGGCGCCATGCACAAACTTGAAAGAGAGTGCGAAAAATGCGTTAGTTGATGAGTTAGAAACAGTTGAGCAGTATAAGGAAATGCTGTTAACTGTGCCGTTTGATCAAGGGTATGATCCTATATTTATTGCGTTACATGATGAGATGGAGCACGCAATTCGAATGTCGACGATATTTAATGGGACCTGAATTAAAAACCGAAATCATAGGTTTTCAAGTAGCGTGCGCCTTGTAACATGCGCGCCCCATACCAAAACATTTCCCCATCAATAAGTCGTATTGTCGAATCTGGTAGCATCTCTTGGAATTGTTGTTGTTGCTTTTCTTTAAATGGATAAGGTTCTGACGATAGGAATACGATATCTAGCTTAGCTTCTTTAAATTGCTCTTCCGTTAACGCAGGGTAGCGATCGGAACCGTCGGCAAACGGTGTGATAAAGCCGATAGTTTGCAGTAGCGTGTTAATATATGTGTCTTTTCCAGCGACCATATAAGGCTTTTTCCAAATGACATACGCCACGCGAGCAGCAGGGAGCGCAGGTAAATCTGCAAATGCTTGTTTAATATTTGCAGTTAGTGCATCTGCTTCTTTCTGACGGTCTGTTAAGTGCCCCATATCTGTAATCATCCGGTACGCATCGTCAATGGTCTGGACTTCTGCTACATAGACTGGGTAATGAGCAGCAAGCGTTTCGACCATTTCTTCTGTATTTTCTTCTTTTTCCATAATGATTAAATCAGGTTTGACTGCGTGGATTTTATCCAGTTGCAAATCTTTCGTTCCAGCAACGGCCGGAACTTTTTTTGCGGCTTCCGGATAAATGCAATAACGTGTTCTGCCGACAATTTCGTTTTCAAGTCCGATGGCAAATAAAGTTTCTGTAATGCCTGGGCATAAACAAATGATTCGTTTAGGTGGAAAATCATAGATGACGGTACGTCCTAAATGGTCTGTAAGTTCTTTCTTCAATGATAGGATAACCTCCTTAATTTTTTAAAACTGGATATCAGAGTATTCTATAAGCTCTACTCGAAACGTACCTGAATGCCGGTTAATTGTAAAGTCAAAAATCCTCGCCTCGAATTCCTTTTCATTCAGCTGGTTTTTGTTATAATTGGAACGAAGACCAAGTGAAATAAGGTGAAGCGATTGAATATAGTGCTAACCATTTTGTTCATGGCGGTGATAGGTGCGTTAATCGGTGGAGTGACGAATCACTTGGCGATTAAAATGCTTTTTAGACCTCATGAAGCAAAATATATTGGAAATACCCGCTTACCGTTTACCCCCGGTTTGATACCGAAACGGCGAAATGAGCTAGCGAGACAACTCGGCAAAACCGTGACAAATTATTTGCTGACACCGGATTTGTTTCGCAAAAAGATGCTAACTCCAGCAATGGAAAAGCGTGTGGAGACATTTATTCAGGGGAAAATGGACAAATACGTCCTACAATCGGACAAGACATTGCATGACTGGCTCGGAATCGCAGGTGCTACACAACTTCCGGAACAAGTGGAAGAGAGATTACTCACATTGATTGATCGACAAATGTACGATATGAAATCAAAAGTGACGACGGGTACAGTGAGTGATGTTATGCCATTGCGTTGGCAACAGCAAGTGGAAGAAAGAATCCCTCTTGCTACTAGTTTTATCTTAAGTCGTGCAGAGCAATTCATCGATTCCGAAGAAGGTAGACAGACGTTTCAGAAGTTAATCGATGATTTTCTTCAAACGAAAGGAACGTTTGGCGGTATGATCAATATGTTTTTCGGTGAATCAGACTCACTTGTTGGGAAAGTTCAACGAGAAGCAATTCGGTTTGTCAATGCGCCTGGAACAACGGATTTGCTCGATAAGCTAATCCGGAAAGAATGGCAAAACATTCAGCAACAATCAATGGAACAACTAACTGCTGGATTTGATTGGGAAACGGTTTTTAGTTCCGTGAGAAAGTATGCACTGGATCAATTGGCTCTTAGAGAAAGACTAGATCATAGCCTTGCCCATTACTGGCCACAAGGATCCGATTGGACGGCAGTACATGTTACGCCGAAAGTGGTTGGGTTTTTATTTGAGCAAGCAGAGTCGAAACTTGATGAGTCATTGAGAAAACTAAAACTCGATGAACTAGTGAAAGAACAGGTAGATACGTTCCCGGTGGCTGTATTGGAAGATTTAGTGCTAGGAATTTCACGTAGAGAGTTTAAGATGATTACAGTTCTTGGTGCACTACTTGGCGGTGTGATCGGAATCGTGCAAGGGATCATAGCAATTACTTTAACTTAACTTTAGGGGGAAATAACACATGACAATAAATATTTATGATGATATGAACAAATTAGAGTCAACATTGCGTAAGACAGACCAGTACCAGGCAGTAAAAACAGCGATGGCAGAAGTGAAGGCGGATGAAGAAGCACGCGTTTTATTTGAGAGCTTCCGTGAAATCCAAATGAATTTACAGCAAAAGCAAATGGCTGGCGAAGAAATTGCAGGCGAAGAGCTAGAACATGCACAGAAAACAGCACAACTTGCACAAGAGAATCCAACAATTATGGCGATGTTAACTGCTGAGATGAAACTTAGCGAATTGATCGAGGAAGTAAATCGTGTAGTATTGAAGCCTGTTCAAGACTTGTATGAAAGTTTCAACTAACACTAGTAATTGGAAACCGGCCTTGGCCGGTTTTTTTCAACAGATGGGGAGTAGGAGAGAAAGATGCAGCAACTATACGTAAATCAACAGTTTCCACAAGATTGGGTTCGGATGTTCACGCACTTAGCAAATTTGTTTTTTGAGCAATCTAAAATTGTTTCTGAACTAGTAGATGATGAAACGATTGATATTCGTTTTACGGAAGATACGGAATCACCGTCTGTAACAGCGGAATTGCGTTGGCTTGGTAAACAGTATGAGGCGCAATTTACGGAAGAAATATTAGCTACTGAAGCAAGAGAAATTATTCGCCAACGCAAGAGAATGTATTCTCATGTGTTGCTTGAAGTACTTGAACAAGCGACAGGTATGGAGCAAGAATGGGGAATCTTAACAGGAATTCGCCCGACGAAGCTTTATCATATGTATCGGCAAGACGGTTTTTCAGTGAATGAAGCAAAGCGATTACTTCAGCAGCGTCACCGGGTATCGGTACGTAAGAGCGAATTGATTGCACAAATTGCTGGTATACAACTGAATGCGTTGCCGGATTTGTATACATTAAAACAAGAAGTGAGTATTTATATCGGGATTCCGTTTTGTCCGACAAAATGTGCGTATTGTACGTTTCCTGCGTATGCGATTCATCGGAAAAATGGTCGAGTGGAAAGCTTCCTCGATGGTTTGCATGAAGAAATGCGGGCCATTGGTAGTTGGCTAAAAGAACATGATATCCGCATTACGACGATTTATTTCGGTGGCGGTACGCCAACGTCGATTGAAGCGGATGAAATGGACGCATTGTATCAAGCGATGGTCGATTCATTCCCTTATATGGAGCATGTGCGTGAAGTGACTGTTGAAGCTGGACGTCCTGATACGATTACGGTACCGAAACTTGAAGTTCTGAAAAAGTGGGGAATTGATCGAATTAGTGTCAATCCGCAATCGTATACAGACGAAACGTTGAAAGCAATCGGCCGCCATCATAGTGTGCAGGAGACGATTGATAAGTATTGGCTGTCCCGCGAGCAAGGGATGCGCAATATTAATATGGATTTGATCATCGGTTTGCCGAATGAAGGGCTTGCTGAATTTGAGCATTCATTAGCAGAAACGGAGAAGATGCAACCCGAATCGTTGACGATCCATACGTTATCGTTCAAGAGAGCATCTGAAATGACACGCAATAAAGATAAATATCAAGTGGCGGATCGAAAAACAGTCAGCCAAATGATGACGCGTGGTGAAGAATGGTCGAAAGCTAACGGCTATATTCCATATTATTTATACCGCCAAAAAAATATTTTAGGAAACCTTGAGAATGTTGGTTATGCAAAGCCAGGCGAAGAGAGCCTATATAATATTTTAATCATGGAAGAAGCGCAGACGATTATTGGATTGGGTTGTGGCGCATCTAGTAAATTCATGGATCCAGCGACAGGTAAACTGACGCAATTTCATAATCCAAAAGAACCTGCAGCCTATATTCTAGGTTTTGAAGAATCTATTGATCGTAAAATTGCTTATTTGGATGAAGTATTTCATTCGACTGAGTCGATAAAATAATAACAATCCCCACCATGTGTAACTGGTCGGGGATTGTATACTATAGTTGAAAGAAAGTGAAGAGTGTGGACTAAAAAGAGTAGCGAAAGTCGGCCCATCGAGTATCCTTCTGAAACGTAGAGTAACGGTGTCGGCTACCAATTGCAGTTTATTTACCTATTTTGTAAATAAGTATGCAAGCGCTCTCATTGTCTTGTATACTATTATGAATGAACAACCATTCACTTGGAGGGGGAGTTAATTTGACTAAACAGATTGAAGTATCAATTGATGGTAGACTAGCGACAGTAACATTTAATCAGCCAGATTTGATGAATGCTATGGATGATGTGATGATGAAAGAATTAGCGGAAATTGTCGATGATCTAAAAAATAATTCAACCATTCACGTCGTGTTGTTCCGTGGGGCAGGTCGTGCATTTTCTGCTGGTGGGAATGTGAAAGTAATGCTGGATCCGAATGGACCGATGAAGATAGAAGATATGATGGTCGATTTATCGAGACTAGCTTTAGCTATGTATAGCATGCCACAAATTACGATTGCTTCTGTACATGGTGCAGCGGCAGGTCTTGGTTGTAGTATCGCGATTGCTTGTGATGTTGTCATTGCGGAAGAATCGAGTAAGATTGCGATGAACTTCATAGGAATCGGTTTAGTCCCTGACGGTGGCGGTCACTTCTTCTTGAAGGAAAGGGTGGGCGCGTCAAGAGCGAAACAACTGATTTGGTCGGGTGAAGTACTAGATGGCAAACGTGCGATGCAGATCGGACTAATTGATCAAGTGGTAGCGGATGGGGAGGCTTGGAATACTGCACAACAACGAGCACAACTTATCTTGAATGCTCCTACAGCTTCGATGGCGGCCTCCAAAAAGATTTTACATGCCGCTGGTGTGGAAGAATTACAAAGAGTAGTAGAGCTTGAGAGTGAGGCCCAGATGGCGATGCGCAAAACAGCGGACCACCAAGAAGGGGTTCAAGCATTCGTAGAAAAGAGAAGACCTAGTTTTACAGGACAATAAAAATAGACGCGTGATTAGCGCGTCTATACTATGTGTTTTGCCTGTGTGGACAATAGATTATTGGTATTTGGCGGCTGTTTCTCTCCATGAGAAATAGCCTTTTTCAATTGCACGAAGCAATAGTTCAGCTGAAGCTAAGTTGGTTGCAAGTGGAATGCCGTAGACATCGCATAAGCGAAGTAAGGCACTAACATCAGGTTCATGTGGTTGAGCTGTTAATGGATCACGAAAGAATAAAACTAAATCTAACTTTTCGGTAGCGATCATTGCACCAATTTGTTGGTCGCCGCCAAGTGGTCCAGACATGAGCCGTGTAATGGATAGATCAGTCTCCTCCATGATTCGCTGACCAGTTGTACCCGTAGCGTAAAGAGTATGCTTGGCAAAAATTTGTTCGTAAGCAATTGTGAAATTCACTAATTCTGCTTTTTTTTCATCATGCGCAATTAAAGCTATGTTCACACGAGTCACTTCCTTTTACGATATCTTGACGAACATAGCGTATCACAAAGTGCGTAAAAAATCTTCCTTTTCTGTCTGACAAATTCAAGAACTCTGCTAGATAGGAGGGAGATCTTCTAACTTTTTGTTTTTTAGCTTGTAGGAAAGCTATGACCTTACTGCCTGAAAAAGTGAGGAGATGTAAGTTGAATAGAGATTTGAAGTTGGTAAGCGATTCATTAAGTTCTAGTGATATCAATACACTTTTATATGTAGTGAAGTAATTCGTCATTGAACCCACTTCGGCGCTGTCGGATGGCTCCCGCAATAAGCCAGAAAGGAAGGGCACCTATCCGTCTTATTGCTCCGCCTACCGCTTGTAAGGCGCCTTCGTTTGGTGAGGAAAAGCAATCAGCATAGTACGTTGAAGTCTAAGTGCGAATTTCCCTATGTATCAAAGACTGCTAAAACTACACTGTACTCGATAGCGAAGGCACAACTGCGGGGTCGGCCGAAACAAAGAGACAGCTAGCGCCCTTTGCTAGTTGGCTCTTTGTGGGAGGCAATCCCCCACGTGCCGCAGCGGTGTTAGTAAGTCGACCTTTACTCACTTCAGTAACATAAAAAAGTCGAGCAACGACACATTACAAACTAGTAGTTAGTCCCAGACACATCAATCCGCTTCTGTATGTAGAAATGTAATTCGTCACTGAACCCACTTCGGCGCTTGCGGATGGCTCCCGCGATGAGCCAGAAAGGAAGATCGCCTCTCTGTCTCATCGCTCCGCCTACCGCTTGTAAGGCGCCTGCGTTTTGTGAAGATAAATAAGTGGCATAGTACGTTGAAGTCTAATAGTGAATTTTTATATAGTACCAAAGCCCACTAAAACTATACTGTACATACTAGCGTAGGCACAACTGCGGGGTCGGCCGAAACAAAGAGACAGCTAGCGCCCTTTGCTAGTTGGCTCTTTGTGGGAGGCAATCCCCCACGTGCCGAAGCGGTGTTAGTAAGCCGACCTTTACTAACTTCAGTAACATAAAAAAGTCGAGCTACGACACATTACAAACTAGTAGTAAGTTCCAGACACATCAATCCGCTTCTATATGTAGTGAAGTGATTCGTCATTGAACCCACTTCGGCGCTGGCGGATGGCTCCCGCAATGAGCCAGAAAGGAAGTGCGCCTCTCTGTCTCATCGCTCCGCCTGCCGCTTGTAAGGCGCCTTCGTTTTTTGTGTAATATTAGTTAGCCTAGTACATTGAAGTCAAAAAGTGAAATTCGTTAAGTTCCAAAGACTACAAAACTACTCTGTACTCACTAGCGAAGGCACAACTGCGGGGTCAGCCGAAACAAAGAGACAGCTAGCGCCCTTTGCTAGTTGGCTCTTTGTGGGAGGCAATCCCCCACGTGCCTAAGCGGTGATAGGAAACCAACCTTTACTAACTTTAGTACCGTAAAAAAGTCGCGCTACGACACATTACAAACTAGTAGTAAGTTCAAGCCACATCTATCCGTTTTTGTATGTAGTGAAGTAATTCGTCACTGAACCCACTGCGGCGCTGGCGGATGGCTCCCGCGATGAGCCAGAAAGGAAGATCGCCTCTCTGTCTCATCGCTCCGCCTACCGCTTGTAAGACGCCTACGTTCAGTTAGGAAAATAAATAGCATAGTACATTGAAGTTGAAAGGTTTAATTCGGTAAGTGCCAAAGCCAACTAAAACTACACTGTACTCACCAGCGAAGGCACAACTGCGGGGTCGGCCGAAGCCATGAGACAACTAGCGCATTTTGCTTGTTGGCTCATGGCGGGAGGCAATCCCCCACGTGCCGAAGCGGTGATAGAAAGCCGATCTTCACTAACTTCGGCATTGGAAAAGTTAGTAAGGGATTTAGTAAGCTCTGGACACTTCAATACGCTTCTGTATATAGTGAAGTAATTCGTCACTGAACCCACTGCGGCGCTGGCGGATGGCTCCCGCAATAAGCCAGAAAGGAAGGACGCCTCTCTGTCTTATCGCTCCGCCTACCGCTTGTAAGGCGCCTTCGTTTAGTGTGGAAAAGCAAGTAGCATATTACTTGAAGTCTAAAAGTGGATTTTACGATGTACCAAAGCCAACTAAAACTACACTGTACTCACCAGCGAAGGCACAACTGCGGGGTCGGCCGAAGCAAAGAGACAGCTAGCGTCCTTTGCTAGTTGGCTCTTTGTGGGAGGCAATCCCCCACGTGCCGAAGTGGTAATAGAGAGCTGACCATTACTAACTTCAGTAACGTTAAAAACTCGAGCAACGACCCAACACAAAATGGGTGTTTGACAGAAAGCTAACCTACATAACATTCAAAAGCCTACACGCATTAACCGCACAAAAAAAGACTGCCTCACCAATGGTGGGGAACAGTCTCTCGTTTATGAATGGAATAACAATAGCTTGCCTAACGGAGAAGCGAGTCGGTGTGTACGCTCCAATAAATCTTTCTCAGTAAGCAGTTGAAGTCCTTGCTCTTTCGCTGCGTCATCAGTCTCTGCTGTGAACGTCTCTTCCGTAATTAGCGAACCATTTTTCTCATACGCAGTCAATTTGTAAGTTTTCATTCAATCGCCTCCATGAACTTTCGGCAAGTATACTATAAATTCAGTGAAATTAACAGTGATTCATTAAGCTTTGAAAGAGGTACTTTGAATAGATTCAATAAAAAGTGAAACGAAACTCTTTCTAATTCGTAGAACTAGAATATAAAGGAGATGATGTGAATGGCGTTACAGTTAGAACAAGTCACTAAACGATTTGGGGACTTTACAGCAGTAGATCAGCTATCGTTGACTGTGGAAGAAGGAATGATGTACGGTTTTCTAGGAGCGAATGGTGCGGGAAAAACGACTACATTCCGAATGATCCTTGGCTTACTTACGGCGACGGAAGGATCCATCGCTTGGAATGGCCAGAAGATATCTTACGCAACGAGTCCCCAAATTGGTTATCTACCAGAAGAACGTGGTCTCTATCCGAAGATGAAAGTACAAGAACAATTAGTCTTTCTCGGTCAATTACGCGGGATGAATAAGTCAGATGCAAAAAATGCCGCGCTGAAATGGCTCGAACGATTTGAAGTTCCACAAAATAAGAATAAAAAAATCGAAGAATTATCAAAAGGTAATCAGCAGAAAATTCAAGTGATTGCTGCGTTAATGCATGATCCGAAGTTGCTCATTCTGGATGAACCGTTTTCCGGTCTCGATCCGGTGAATGTAGAAATGCTGAAGAAAGCAATCATTGATTTCCGAAATAGTGGGGCGACGATTCTTTTCTCTAGTCACCGGATGGATCACGTCGAAGAACTATGTGAACAGCTCAGCATCATTCATCACGGACAACAACTCGTCAGCGGGAAGTTACGAGATGTCAAACGGTCCTTTGGTAAACAAAATGTTAGGCTACGTGCTGACTTTCCATTAAGTGATTTAGACTCCATTCAAGGTGTCGAAACTGCTCATCATTCATTGGATGGGGCGGTGTTCCAAGTAGACAATGACGAAGTAGCCAATCAATTATTGCAGGCTGCACTACAAAAAGGACCGATTCGCCACTTTGAAATTGAAGAACCATCGTTACAAGATATCTTTATTGCGAAAGTAGGTGAAGAACATGCGTGAGTTTTGGATAATATTTAAGCAAAGCTTCCTTACGAAGGCGAAGACGAAATCATTCTTTATCACCACATTGATCATGGTTGCGGGGATTTTTCTCTTTGCCAACTTACCGACGCTTATGAATACTGTAAGTAAAGTAATGGGAGATAGCGAAGAAGATGTCGTAGCGGTGCTAGACGAGAGTGGCGTGTTAGTGGACCGTCTGGAAGCTCAGCTCAAGCAAAATAATGAGGCGATTACGATTGAGCGTTCGGATGAAACAACAGCACAGTTGAAGCAACGAGTAGAAGATGAAAAAATTAATGCATTTATAGAATTGAACTTTGATGCATCGAATATAATTCAAGCGACCTATACGACAGGTAGCTTAGTCGATCAATATCTCTCTTCTACATTGGCAGATGCACTTCAGTCCATTCAAACGGAAATCAATGCAGAGAAATTATCGCTCTCTGGTGAACAAGTGGCGACATTATTTGCGCCAATTCAATTCGATAAGCAAAATGTCTCGGCTTCTGCTAAGTCAGAAGATGAATTGAATTCGGCACGCGTTCTTGTGTATGTGCTAATGTTCGTCATTTATTTTGCAGTTATTATTTATTCTTCAATGATTGCGACAGAGGTGGCGACAGAAAAATCCTCACGTGTGATGGAGATTTTAATATCAAGTGTATCTCCAGTGAAGCATATGTTTGCCAAAGTACTAGGGATCGGATCACTCGGAATTGTCCAGATTTTACTCTACGGAGCAGCAGGTTTGCTTGCTTATAAATTATCTTCTGTCGGGGAGGAAAATGATTTTTCGGCGTTCTTTAGTTTGGAAAACCTGGAAGTGAGTACGCTTGTTTATGCGGTAGTGTTCTTCTTACTAGGCTACTTCTTGTATGCGACACTTGCAGCATTGCTCGGATCACTTGTTAGTCGGACGGAAGATGTTCAACAAATGATTATGCCGATGTCATTGCTCGTTGTGGCGGCATTCATTATTGCGGCTACAGGTCTCGGGAATCCAGAGATGGGTTATTTGAAGATCGCTTCATTTATTCCGTTCTTTACTCCACTCGTCATGTTCTTGCGTGTTGGCATGCTTGACCTTCCATTATGGGAACCTTTATTATCAATTGCGATAATGGTTGTGACGATTAGTATTCTCGGATGGTTCGGAGCAAAAGTTTATCGTGGGGGTGTCTTAATGTATGGCCCTTCGCGTTCATTAAAAGACTTGAAAAAAGCGATTCAATTAGGAAAAGAATAGTATGGACAGAGCCTGTCATCTAAAGAAGATGGCAGGCTTTTGTCTGTGCTATCTAGCGATTGAATGAGTATGGTAAAATAGAGAACGAGTATTCGTGGGAAAGGGTGTATTTATGGAGACGATCCGTTTTTTACATACAGCTGATTTGCATTTGGATAGCCCATTTAAGGGGATGGCTGCTGCAGGTCCGGATGAATTAGCAAGATTACAGCAATCAACTTTTGCGGCTTTTGATCGATTCATCGCGTACGCGGTGGAACAACGTCCAGATTTCATCGTCATCGTTGGCGATATATATGATGGGGAAGACCGAAGTTTACGCGCGCAAATTCGTTTTCAGCAAGCGATGCAGCGACTAGAAGAAGCGCACATTCCTGTCTTTTTATCGTATGGTAACCACGATCATCTAGCGGGTAATTGGACGCGCGTTTCATTGCCAAAAAATGTTCATGTATTCTCGGATAGTGTAGAGCAACAGCAACTGACAGTCAGAGGCGAGACGATTACGATACATGGCTTCAGCTATCCGCAACGTCATGTCAAGGAACCGATGATTGCGGACTATAAAATAGCGGGAGACGACGGAATTCATATTGGCCTGTTGCATGGTAGCGTGGCGGGAGATTCTGCACACGCGGTGTATGCACCATTTACGGTGAGCGAACTTCGGCAAAAGAACTATCACTATTGGGCGCTCGGACATATACATAAACGTCAGGTATTGGCGCAACAACCACCTATTGTCTATCCAGGAAATATACAAGGAAGGCATCGCAATGAGCAAGGGGTTAAGGGGTTTTATGATGTTACTTTATCCCGTGAACAAGCGAACACAACATTCGTCCCAACTTCAGCTATTGTCTTCACAGCACTTACTATTTCTTGTCAAGGAATTGAATATGCGGATGATTGGGTAGCGGCATGTCAGGAAGCAATTGACGGAGTTGTAGCGGAGCTAGGCAGTATCATCATCGAATTAGTCATGACAGATACGGAAGATCTTGCTGACAACTTACAGCGCGCAGCTTCCGAATCAGAATGGCTTGATATTTTGCGTGAACAATATGTTATGAATGAGCCGTTTGTTTGGATTACCACTATTGATTGGCAGTTTTCGTCTACTAGTGAATCCCCAAATACGCTACTAGAGCCGGTAGTGGACACAATAGTGAGTTGGCAGCTAGAGGATTGGGATGAATTAATGAGCGAGCTATATAGTCATCGGGCAGGACGCTATTTAGAACGACTAACGCTGAACGATAGAGAACAATTGAAGCAACAGGCGACTGCGTTGTTGGCAGCTGAATGGTTGAAGGAGGGATAATATGAAGATCCGAAAAATTGTTCTTTATGGGTTCGGTCAACATGAGAATGTAGAAATCAATCTGCAGGCTGGCGTAAATCTTCTATACGGGCCGAATGAAGCAGGCAAGACGACGATTCAGCAAGCGATCCTTCATATTTTATTTGGCTTTCCACAAAAGAATCAGCAAGAGCTTCGCTATGAACCGAAAACAGGTGGGAAATACGGCGGCTGTCTTTACATAGAGGACAAAGAATTTGGTCCTTGGATGATCGAACGGGTTCGCGGGAAATCGTCAGGCGATGTGACGATACATTTTGAAGATGGGCGTACAACGGGGGAGGAAGAACTCAAACGTCTTTTAAGAGGTTATGACCGAGCCGCGTTTGAAGCGATTTTCTCCTTCTCACTATTTCAGTTACAAGGGCTTGAGCGAATGGATGAAACGGATATTAGTCGTACATTGCTTGCGTCAGGAACTACGGGTCTTGATACGTTGTGGAAAATAGAAAAAAAGATGGATAAAGAGATGGCTGCGTTATTCAAAAAAGCAGGACGAAACCCTCCGATGAATCAAAAGGTAAAAGAACTGAAAGAACTTGAACTAGCTATGCAAAAAGAACAGCGGAAACTGGAGACATTCGAACTGTTGACGATACGAAAAAAGCAAGTAGATGAACGTGTGAAAGCGTTGCGAAATGAAGAACAACAGTTACATGAACAGGCGGAAAAACACCAAATCGCTATGCAAGTTATGCCTTTGCAGCAACAACAAAAACAAGTGACCGAGCAGCTGGCAGCATTGCCGAGTGAAAGTTTTCCAGCAGACGGAATCCGGCGTTATGAAGAATTAGCGAGTAAACAATCGGAACTGCAGTCAAAGAGATTGCGTATCGTTAAAGAGCAACAAGTGACCGCAGAAGCCATTGTGATGCGGCCAGGCAATGAACAACGTCAAATCGAACGTTGGGTGGCACAAGAAGCGGAGTGGCATCGTCTACGTGGAGAGATCCTCTCAGCAGAACAGGAACTACGGGTGCTAGAGAAGAAGCAACAGCAATCTAAACAACGTCTAGGCCTAACAGACGCTCAACAGCTGGCGATAGAAGAGATGGACTTATCTATTCAGCGGGAACGGCAACTGGAACCTTTATTGCAAGAACAGACGACTGCTGAACAACAGTTACAAGCGTTGAACCGGATGTTAGCAGAAGCAGAAAGCGAACGTCAGGAAGCGGAGGAACGAAAGGTTTTACTTGCACGTCAACAGCCGACAGATGCCGAACGTCAGCAACTAGCAAAGCTCCCCGAGTTCAAACGCCAGTTGGATGAAGCAAAAGCAAGAGTGTCCGTCGCAAAGCAATCCACTAACCGTGCGATACCTTCATTCTTCATGATCTTGGGTCTTCTAATCGGCGCATATGGAGTGTGGCAACAAGATTGGTTCATTGTAACAGTTAGCTTAATCACGATAGTTGCTGGAATTTTGTTGTGGAAAAAGCAACCTGATTCAATGGAAGATTTACATGATTTCATTCATAAACATGAAGTACATGTAGAAGGGATGCAACGTTTAAAAGAACAAGTAGTGGAGCATCAACGTCAATGTCAGCAACTCGAAGAAGAGATTGATAGGCTGGATCGAAAGCTACAGAGGCTTGCGGCTGAGATGGAGCAAGTACATCATCAGAAGCGACAAGCAGGTATTGCACTTAAACAAGCGGTACAAGGGGATCCGATTGATAGTACGAGCAATCTACAAGAGAATTTCCGTTTACTACGGGAATACCAAGATATACTCGCCGAGCAACAGACGTGGAAACTTCGACTAGCAACAGCGAAACAACAAGTAAGAACATGGGTCGATCAAGTGGAAATGTTGTTAGGGCCAGTATCTGAAGATACATTGTATGAACAATTGCGACAAGAGCTTATGAAACAGAAAGCTTCTAAGGAAAAGGATTTTAATCGAAAGCAATTGCTGAAAGATCTTGAGAGTCAATTGAAAGAAGTGGATACGTTCCTGGCATCTGTTCAGCAACAAATAGAGGAATTGTTTCATCTCACGAATGTTTCAGATAAAGAACAATTCTATGCGGCCTATCAAAACGATCAGGAAGCTCAGTTATTGAAAAGACAGCTAACGGAAGTCAATTCACAGCTCGCGTTATATTCGAAAAAGCCGTTGACATTTGATTGGACATTACCGGAACTAGAACGAAAACGAACAGAAATATCAGAACGACTGCAAGCCATTCGAAAAGAAGTGACGGCTCTTGTGGATGAGCAAGTAAAACTGGATCACGAACTTACGCAGATGGGAGCAAGTCAGACGTACAGTGAATTGCAGTTGCTGTTCGAAGTGAAAAAAGCAGAACTAGAAGAGCTAGCGAAACAGTGGGTCGTTAGAAAAGCTGTTATGGAGTCGATTCGACAGACGATGAGTGGATGGAAAGAGCATCAATTGCCAGCAGTTCTATCGCTTGCGAATACTTGGTTCAGTCGATTAACAGGAAATCGCTATCGTACATTGACTTTAACTGCTGAAGGTTATTTTCAGGCAGTGACAGCTGGCGGACAATCCTTTATGATTAATGAGCTGAGCCAAGCGACGAAGGAACAAGCATACCTTTCCTTACGACTCGCACTCGCCTCTGAACTTTCGGACCGTGCACCATTCCCAGTAATTATGGATGATCCATTTGTTCACTTTGATAATGAAAGACTTTCGCGTATGATAGAAATAATTAAAGAATTAAAGCCATCTCATCAGTTTTTATATTTCACTTGCCACGCAGAGATGCAGTCGAAATGGTCAGGTGAAGCTTCTATGATAGAGATTGGAAAACAGTAGAAGGAGCGATTCATGAATGAAAAAACTAATGGAATACCAAGTCGGCGAATCCGTTGACATGTACTTATTGATCAAGCAAGCTACTAAAGGTGTAACCCAACAAGGCAGCCCTTTCATGACATTGATTCTCCAAGATAAAAGCGGAGATCTCGAAGCGAAGTTATGGGACACTGGCGAAGAACAAGCGCAAATGTACCAAGCCGCGAGCATCGTCAAAGTAGGCGGAGAAGTCCATGAATACCGTGGGAAAAACCAATTGCGTATTAAAGCGATTCGCCCGGTTAAGGAAGAAGAAGGGATCACAATCGCAGATTTAGTACCTTCTGCTGAGAAAAGTAAAGAAGTATTATTTGAAGAACTCATGCAGTATTTCTTTGAAATGAAAAATCCACAAATTCAGCGATTGACTCGCCATTTATTGAAAAAACACCAAGCGGATTTTATGTTGTACCCAGCCGCTACGAGAAATCATCATGACTACGTGACTGGTCTACTCGATCACGTCGTCTCGATGCTGAAGCTTGGAAAAGCGATTGCAGAACTGTATCCAACATTAAACAAAGACTTGCTGTACGCTGGAATTATTCTCCACGATATCGGTAAAGTCATTGAGCTATCCGGCCCAGTTGGCACGCAATATACAATCGAAGGAAATTTACTTGGCCACATCACGATTATGGTCAATGAGATTTCCAAAGCAGCGGAGGAACTTGAGATTGAAGGCGAAGAATTGATGTTGTTGCAGCATATGGTTCTTTCACATCACGGCAAAGAAGAGTGGGGAAGTCCGAAACGTCCGATGCTGAAAGAAGCGGAGATACTACACTATATCGATAATATCGATGCGAAGATGAACATGCTAAACCGCGTTATGTCCAAAACCACACCAGGCGAATTCTCCGAGCGAGTCTTCCCGCTGGATAATCGTTCATTTTATAAACCGACATTTGAATAAATAACAGTTGGGGAGAGTGGAAAGACTACCGTTGCGCTGCGTTTCAGGCGGACGCGTTCGGGAGGGACCGCCTTACACTTCGCTTCACTAGTGTTTTCCTGAAGTTAGCAAGTGATGTTTTCAGTTTTTGACTTAGACCTTTCATTTGAACTTGAAAAAGTAAAGACTCGATACTAAGTCACTTGGTAACTAAAATGACGTCTAAAAGTACTTGTAATTAGTCTATAGGATTGGAGCGGAAGAGGTGGCGACTCCGAGAGGATCAGCGTGCGTCTTATGACCCTAGACTGAGCGAGAGCCGTTGCGAAGTACGGCTTTTGCGAGTAAAAGTGAAGCGTTAGGAGCACAGCTGCCTTAATTTCTGCAAAGATCGCAGAAATACGGCCAAGCGAACCCTTCGTTATTCGCTTGGCATAAGCCTCGCCCATAGGACAAGCGTCCACCTCTATAGCTCTAATCCCGGACCACTCATCCAGTATTCGCAACTCAAATACATTGTCTATTAAAAACTCCCACGATAAGTTTCAGTCGTGGGAGTTTTTACTATTTATTTACTTTATTTTTCTTCTGCTTCAGCGCCATCTTCCTCATTAGCTGGCTTTTCGTCCATCTTGAATAGGTCAAGAGCAGATTTTAGATCTTCATCCTTGATCTTAACGTCCGCATCTTTCACTAACTTAGAAACTTTAGCCAATAGCTCGCTCTCGTCTGCTTTTTCCATCAATAGCTCTTGACGAATTTCATCTTTCTTTTCGTCAGTGATTTTTTCATCTTCTTTTTGACGCTTTTCTTTTACTTCGATAATGTGGAAGCCGTGGTCTGATTGAACAGGCTCACTGATATTACCTGGTTCTAGGTCATATGCTGCGCTCCAAAATTCTGGAACCATAACACCATAAGCGAACCAGTCTAAATCTCCGCCTTCTTCTTTAGAACCTGGATCTGTAGAGTATTCTTTTGCAACTTTCGCAAAATCTTCACCTTTGTCCAGTTTTTCTTTTACTTCTTTTGCAGTAGCTTCGTCTTCAACCAAAATATGACGAGCGTTGATTTCTGTTTGAGATTCCTCAATACGTTTGTTCAACTCTTCATCTGATACTTCGATACCGTCAGTTAACGCTTCTTCTTGTAACTTATTTAGACGAATCATTTTCTTGAAGCTATCAGGTGTTTGACCTTGTTGAGCTAAGAATGCTTCGAAGTTTTCTCCAAGCTGTTCTTTGTTCTTATCAAACTCGGCATCTACTTGTTTCTCATCCACTTTATACTTGTCCTCAAGTACTTTTTCAAGGATGATCATTTGCAACGCCTGCTCACCAACAGATGTTTTCATTTCTTTGTAGAATTCTTCTTTTGTTATGTCTCCAGCTTTAGATGACATAATGATTTCGCTATCTCCGCCAGAACAAGCAGATAGTGCGACAACGGATGCTGCAAGTGTAAATGCTAAAAATTTCTTTTTCATTATAAAACTCCCCTAATCTGAATATCGTTTCAAGATAACACTATAGCATAAAACGTTTGAAAAACAAAAAGGTTCCCGTTATGAATGCGCCCAACCGCTATTTTATCCTTTCGCATAGGATACAGTGAGAAAGGGGGTGCCTTCCATGAGCGGTTACACTCAAGGCGGAGCAGGTACATCCGGCTTTGCTCTAATTGTTGTTTTATTCATCTTGTTGATTATCGTAGGTGCAGCATATTTGTGTTAAAAAAAGCCCCACTCCTCTCCAGGAGTGGGCTTACATAGTCTTTTAGGCGCTGAAGAATACTTCCACATATAAAGACAAAATGAGGATCGTAATAAGGATATTGACAGTCCGATATATTTTCGGCTGTTTATCCTCTGGAATCTCCCTAGATTGGCAAAGCGCAAATGTCATTTTATTAATTTGATATAAATAAAATAGTGAAAAAAGAATGGTAATCGTGAGAACCATGTTAGACCTCCTATTCATCCGTCTGTACTATCATAGCAGAATATATGAACAAAAGGAAAACACCGAGTCGCAAATGATCGGCTTTTTAGTTTTTCTTTTGTGACTGTTGAAGGTAATCATTCTGATCTTTGTAAGTTTTTTCGATGTTCTGAAAGCCGCGCTCGAAAATATCCATGAAGTCGTCTCCATAAATATTGCGTATGACAGACATCACTTCGAGGAATTCAGGGAACTTTCCATAGATATCACGGATAGGTAAGGAACCTTGAAGAACACTGTAATCTGCATTGTGGTAGTTCGCATTCATTTCGAT
>NZ_JAPMIW010000012.1:33720-90443 GCF_033088395.1 Sporosarcina sp. GW1-11
ATGTATTCCGGCGATCATCATTTTTCTTGGAAAAATAAAGGAGTTCGCGTTGCTCTAGTTTTTTGGAGAAGTTAAATGCTGTAGAGACATGCATTACACCAAATTTTGCAATGTCTGAAATGGTGGCGCCTTCTAGGTGGAAGGCGATCCATAAAATATGGTGCTCATTAATATTTAACTCATAAGGTTTAATCCATTGTTGCCAATCTTTTTCAACTGCTTTCCATAATGCTTTAGACATTTGGGCTACACGTTGATTAAAGATCATTGCATCTTTACGTGAAATGTTTTGCTCTGCCATCGGGGCACCTGCTTTCTTTCAATCTTTTTTTTATTATACCAAAAAAGTAACAAATAAAAAAGACGGAATAATAAAATAATTCAGACTGTGTGTAAGTGCCTACAGAATACAGTCGCAAGGCATGACAATATTCTGCAGCCTCTCCTTACACGTTGATCAGCAAGGTGATTGAACTGATACGTTGAGGGAGTGAGAAATCATTAGCGAGTGCTGAATGATTTTTCAAGATCTTCAAGCGCTGTTTGGATCGCAGATATTTCTTTTTCTAATCGTTTCTTGTTGTGCTCTGTGGAGCGCTTCCAGTCCTCTACAGAATCTTTCATTTCTTGTACAGTCCCAGGTACAAGCTCTTTTGCGTCTTCTGATAAATCGGTAACAGAATCTTTTAGGTCTGCTACTTTACCTTTTACGTCTTTCAACTTATCTTTCATTTCAAGGGAGACGGATTTTACACTCGAGCGCAATTCGCTACCTGCTTGTGGAGTAGAGTACAGTACGGCAATAGCTGAAGTCACAGCACCTGCTGCTAGGCCAATAAAAAATGTAGATGCTTTCATAAAGAAAACACTCCTTTTTCAGATTATTATATTATTAAAACATGCAACCTACAGATGGGCAATAGGTATCGGAAAATTATTATTCAAATTAAAGTATTTTCTTGGATTAAGTATTAAAAACCAATGAATAGGGTAGTGGAAAGTATACCGTTTCGCTACGTTACAGGTGGACGCGTTCCGGAGGTCTGCGGTGAGCCGACCGGTCGCAAGGCTCACCTGTCGGGCAGATCCTTCCGGAGTCGTCTGGCACTTCGCTTCACTAGTGTTTCCTACTGTAGTGAAAGTCATTGCGAAGTGCGGCTATCGCGAACATCAGCGTAGCGTAGGAAGCACATTTTTGCTGTGAATCCCCGTCCGCACAGACTAAACAGTTTCCCTTTGAACAATTAATCTTGTAATCTTTTTTTAATGCCACTTGCTATTTCAGAAAGAACTTCTATTGGGAACTGTTCTACTTTTGAATTGAAGTCTACATGCAGACCGTCCGACTTGTCGTAGCGTGGGATGAGGTGCATGTGGAAATGGTATACGGATTGGCCTGCGAATGATCCGTTGTTTTGCAAGAGATTCAAGCCTGCAGGTCGGAACTCTTCTTTTAATGCATTGGCAATTCTAGGTGCTACTTTAAACAAATTAGCTGCTTCATCTTCTGTTAACTCATACAAATTTTCACGATGCGTTTTAGGAATTAAAAGTACATGCCCTTTTGTTACAGGCATAATATCCATAAAGGCAATGACGTGGTCATCTTCATACACTTTTTCGCCCGGGATTGTTCCTTCTACAATTTTGCAGAAAATACATGAGGTCATTTCTACACTTCCTTTCATGTTTGGATGTATTGTAGCATATTTTCTGATAGTTAACGAAGGCATAGAAAGCAATTTCACAAATTCTTTGCTAAAATGAAAAGGAAGATTGGAGGAAATATAATGGCAATCCTAGAACTAGAACACGTAACAGGTGGGTATACACGCAAGCCGGTTTTGCACGATCTTTCATTCAAGATTGAAGAAGGTGAATTGGTTGGCTTGATCGGATTAAATGGTGCAGGTAAAAGTACAACTATCAAGCATATTATTGGTGTGATGAATCCACTTCACGGGACGATTACGATTGATGGTGCGACGTTTAGTGACAAAGCGCATTATCGTCAGTCATTCAGTTATATTCCAGAAACGCCTGTGCTATACGAAGAGTTGACTTTGCAGGAACATTTGGAACTGACAGCGATGGCTTACGGATTGGACAAGCAGCAGTTCGAAATTCGTACAGAGCAGTTGTTAAAAGAATTTCGTATGGAAAAACGCTTGAAATGGTTTCCAGCACACTTCTCCAAGGGTATGCGACAAAAAGTCATGATTATGTGTGCGTTTCTCGTAGAACCGAAATTATATATTATTGATGAACCATTCGTTGGGTTGGATCCACTAGCGATCCGTGCATTACTCGATCAAATGATTGAGCGTAAAAAAGCAGGTGCGTCGATTTTGATGTCTACACACGTCTTAGCAACGGCGGAGAAATATTGCGATCGTATTATTTTGCTACATGAAGGTCGTGTGCGTGCGAATGGAACGATGGATGATTTGCGCAAAGCATTCGGGCGCCCAGGTGCTACATTGGATGATTTATATATCGCGATGACTGAGGAATCTGATCATGAACAGCATGCATGATATTTGGGGTCAACGTTTCTTTCATTATGTCAATGAATTACAGAAATATATGCGCTATGTATTTACAGGGCATTTAGCTATTGTTTTCATGTTCGCCATCGGGGCTGGTGGGTACGCGTATAGTGAATGGCTGAAAGAAGTACCCCAAAGCTTTCCTTCCGTATGGGTTGTAGCAATCGTCCTTGCATTACTTCTAATGAAAGCCGCTCCAACAACGTTGTTGAAGCCCGCGGATATTGTCTATTTTTTGCCGTTAGAGGATCAATTACCGAATTATATGAGACGCTCCTTAACATGGTCAACGTTTTCGCAATTGCCGTTGCCATTGATTGCGATGATCGTAGCGTTACCTTTATTGAAGGCGACTGAAGTGGGGACAGGCATTGATTATTTATTGGTCATATTGCTGATTGTCGCAATAAAAGGCGTCTATGTACGAACGGAATTTAATGTGCGTATCGCTAATGATGAATTTATCTGGCCGGACCGAATTCTTCGTTTGGCACTTGCGTTTTTAGTTATTTATTTCGGTTTGCTATGGAGTCCAGCGTTCTTTTTTGTAGGTGTTTTAGTAGCTATTCTTTACGCGAAATTTTGGGAAAAGAAAGCGAGTCAATTTCCATTCCCGTATGAACAGTTTATCGAATTGGAACAAAATCGTATGATGCGTTTCTACCGCTTCGCCAATTATTTCACAGAAGTACCGCATTTGGTCGGCTCTGTAAGTAAGCGGAGTTGGTTAACGTTCGCTATGAAACGTTCGACGTTTAAGCGTCGTGATGTGCAGTCTTATTTAGTCGTCCGTACATTTATTCGAACGGACGACACGTTTTGGCTCTGGCTAAGGCTCACTGCCCTATCCGCTTTGGGGGCGTTTTTGATTCCACTACCCATCGTTTCTTTCATCTTCGTCGGCGTCCTAGCATTTGCGACGGCTGTGCAGCTTATCCTTGCGTTAGAAGGTGGAGTCGAATTCACCATGGATCAGCTGTATCCGGAAGAGCAAGAAAAATCTCAGAACAAAGCTGTTCGCTCGCTAGTTAGAAAGTTGATTTGGCTACAAGCGGTCATCCTTTTACTAGCTGCCTTGCCTCTTTACGGACTAAGTCTCATACCAGTGCTCATTGCACTTATTGCATTGATTATTGGAGAAGCGACTATCCGTTTAACTAAGGAGCAAACAAAAGAGTTTTGATGCGAAACTGTGAATTTTGAATAAACGACTGAATTATCTGAATATATGTACCTACTTGATAGCGAGTTAGTTGTGTGGAAGTAATTCAAAAGTTCGAATAGTTAGTTTTGTAGTTGCAATTCATGTTTCATTGCATATATAATTACTAAAAGGTATCAGGGGTGAGAGAGATGAACAATAACAACTCATATGCTGAATTTTTAAAAGCCGTAGGGAATAACAGTACTTCTCTCCAGGCAGAAAAGCTACTGAACGAAATTTATTGGGATCTATTTCTGCAACACATTCACAGAGAGCAAACGCAAGCCCGTATCATGAACCTTATCGACGATGCTTTGGATCGCAATGACAAAGAAGCATTTGAACTTTACACACAAAAATTACTCGACTTTTCAGAAGAAGAATATCAACTTGAAATGAACACAAACTAGCAAAAACACTGCACATTAATCCTGTGCAGTGTTTTTTTGTCGTGGACGGAGTGAAGAAGATACTCCACCTAGCGTTTTTTTAAATCACGAAAGGGTATTGTGAAATACATACTATGAATTCAAAACGTACGTTCGTTAAAACTTTGGAAAAAGCGCTCGCTGTGGTAAAATAGAATGACTAGGTGTTTTAGAATAGGAGTGAAAGCAATTGAATGAAACATTTCAATTAGAGGCACCATATACACCACAAGGAGATCAGCCTAAAGCGATTGCTAGCCTTGTTAGGGGGCTAAGGGAAGGGAAGAAACATCAAACATTACTAGGTGCCACAGGGACAGGTAAAACGTTCACTGTTTCTAATGTCCTTACAGAAATTAACAAACCTACACTGGTCATTGCACATAATAAAACATTGGCCGGTCAATTATATAGCGAGTTCAAAGAATTTTTTCCGAATAATGCAGTAGAATATTTCGTTAGTTTTTATGACTTCTATCAACCAGAAGCCTATGTACCGCAAACGGACACGTATATCGAAAAGGATTCTTCTATCAATGACGAAATCGACAAACTTCGGCACTCCGCCACAAGCTCGTTATTCGAACGAAATGACGTTCTCATTGTGGCATCCGTATCGTGTATTTATGGTCTCGGTTCACCGGAAGAATATAACGAAATGGTGTATTCATTGCGTACAGGTATGGAAGTCCCACGTAATGAATTATTACGCAAATTAGTAGACATACAATACGAACGCAATGACATCAACTTCACGCGTGGTACATTCCGTGTCAGAGGAGATGTAGTTGAAGTCTTCCCAGTTGCCCGCGATGAGCGGTGTATTCGTCTGGAGTTTTTCGGAGATGAAATCGAGCGGATTCGTGAAGTGGACGCGTTGACTGGAGAAGTTATTGGAGATCGCGATTCTTCCCAGGCTCCCACTTCGTTACGCGTGAAGAAAAATTGCTAAAAGCGATAGCCAATATAGAAATTGAACTAGAGCAACAATTAAAGTATTTGCGTGAAAACGATAAATTACTTGAAGCACAACGGTTAGAACAGCGTACACGCTATGATCTAGAAATGATGCGAGAAATGGGATTCTGTTCTGGTATTGAAAACTATTCTAGACACTTAACGCTGCGTGAGGCGGGCGCAACACCTTATACGTTGTTAGATTATTTTCCGGACGACTTTTTAATCGTAGTCGATGAAAGTCACGTCTCGTTGCCGCAGATTCGCGGAATGTATAACGGAGACCAAGCGCGTAAGAAAGTGTTAGTGGAACACGGTTTCCGTTTACCATCTGCATTAGATAACCGTCCATTGATGTTCGAGGAGTTTGAAGAACATATTAATCAAGCGCTCTATATTTCCGCTACTCCAGGGCCTTACGAAATCGAACATACCGATAAAATGGTAGAGCAAATTATCCGTCCAACAGGATTATTGGATCCAGTAATTGAAGTGCGTCCAATCGAAGGGCAAATTGATGATTTATTAGATGAGATTCAATTGCGTATCGAGCGTAATGAGCGTGTATTAATTACTACACTTACGAAAAAGATGTCCGAAGACTTGACGGATTACTTGAAAGATATTGGCATCAAAGTGCAGTATCTTCATTCTGACGTTAAAACGCTTGAACGGACGGAAATTATTCGAGAATTACGATTAGGTACGTATGATGTGCTCATCGGTATTAACTTATTGCGAGAAGGAATCGACATACCGGAAGTTTCATTAGTTGCGATTTTAGATGCGGATAAAGAAGGATTTTTACGTTCAGAACGTGCGTTAATTCAAACGATTGGCCGATCTGCGCGGAACTCGGAAGGTCGTGTCATTATGTACGCTGATAAAATGACCGATTCGATGACTAAAGCGATTAATGAAACAGCGCGTCGCCGTGAAATTCAGATGGCTTATAATAAAGAACATAGTATTACACCGACAACGATTAACAAACCGATTCGTGAAGTGATCCGTGCGACAAAAGTTGCGGAAGAAACAGAGACTTATTTACAACGAATTACAGACGGCAAGAAGCTCACGAAAGATGATAGAGAATTATTGATTATGAAGTTGGAAAAAGAGATGAAGGAAGCAGCGAAAGCCCTAGACTTCGAAAGGGCTGCCGAGTTACGTGACACAGTCATAGAACTGAAGGCAGAAAGGTAGATGTCCTAATGAAAAATAAAGAACTACTAATACAAGGAGCGAGAGCCCATAACTTGAAAGACATTACAGTCAAGATTCCACGTGATCAATTGGTTGTACTTACGGGTCTATCAGGTTCGGGTAAATCTTCTCTTGCTTTCGATACGATTTACGCGGAAGGACAGCGACGCTATGTAGAGTCTTTGTCTGCTTACGCGCGTCAATTCCTCGGGCAAATGGATAAACCAGATGTTGATTCAATTGAAGGATTATCTCCTGCAATATCAATTGATCAGAAGACGACAAGCAAAAACCCGCGTTCCACAGTTGGTACTGTGACGGAGATTTACGATTACTTACGTTTATTATACGCCCGAGTTGGAAAGCCTTTCTGTCCGATTCATGGGATTGAAATATCTACACAAACAGTCGAGCAGATGGTCGATCGTGTAGTAGAACTTCCAGAGCGTACGAGAATTCAAATTTTGGCACCGATTATTTCACAACGTAAAGGAACACATGCAAAGTTAATAGAAGATATTAAGAAGCAAGGCTATGTACGCGTCAGAGTCAATGGAGAGACGATTGATTTAGATGACAATATTGATCTAAATAAAAATAAGAAACATACAATTGAAATCGTCGTTGACCGGATTGTGATGAAAGAAGGTGTGGAAACGCGTCTGAGTGATTCACTAGAATCCGCGTTACGGCTAGCGGACGGAAATGTCATTGTGGACGTCATCGGAGAAGAAGAATTGTTTTTCAGTGAGCATCATGCATGTCCGATGTGCGGATTTTCTATCGGTGAACTAGAACCGCGGATGTTTTCATTCAACAGTCCATTTGGCGCTTGTCCAGAATGTGATGGACTCGGGATGAAACTCGAAGTAGATCCGGAATTGGTTATTCCAAATCCAGAACTGACACTGAAAGAGCACGCGATTGCGCCTTGGGAACCGACTAGTTCGCAATATTATCCTGAATTGTTAGCGACGGTTGCGAGTCATTATAAAATTGATATGGATGTACCGATTGGTGAATTAGCGGATGACGATGTGGAAAAGTTATTGAAAGGTTCCAGTGAAGAAAAAATTCACTTCCGCTATACGAATGAATTCGGTAATACACGCGACAGTAATATATTTTTTGAAGGTGTGTTGCGTAATATAGAACGACGCTATCATGAAACATCTTCAGATTATATTCGCGAACAAATGGGTAAATATATGACTGAGCGGCCGTGTCCTTCTTGTAATGGCTATCGATTGAAGGCAGAATCACTTTCGGTAGTAGTCGATGGGCAGCATATCGGGAAAATTACGGAACGTTCGATTGTGGAAACGGTAAAGTTCTTTGATCAATTGAAGCTATCTGAGAAAGATGCACAAATTGCCGATATGATTTTAAAAGAAATTACAGAACGTTTAGGGTTTTTGATTAATGTAGGATTGGATTATTTGAACTTATCTCGCGCAGCAGGCACCTTATCCGGTGGGGAAGCACAGCGAATTCGTTTAGCTACTCAAATCGGTTCGCGGCTAACAGGCGTGTTGTATATTTTAGATGAGCCATCAATCGGTTTGCATCAACGGGATAATGATCGTCTCATTGGGACGCTTCAGAGTATGCGTGATATTGGCAATACATTAATTGTTGTCGAGCATGATGAAGATACGATGATGGCGGCGGATTATTTAATCGATATTGGTCCGGGTGCAGGCGTAGCAGGCGGTGAAATTGTCGCTGCTGGAACACCAGCGAAAGTGATGAAGAATAAGAAATCATTAACTGGACAATATTTAAGTGGAAAGAAATTCATTCCGCTACCTGTTGCACGCAGACCACGAGATGAGCGCAGTATTATTGTCAAAGGTGCAGCGGAAAACAATCTAAAGCGAATTGATGCGGAATTCCCTTTAGGTCAATTCATCGCAGTGACGGGCGTTTCTGGTTCGGGGAAAAGTACGTTAGTGAATGACATATTGCATAAAATATTAGCGCAGAAACTGAATCGCTCGAAACAAAAACCGGGCAAGTTTGACAGTGTCACGGGAATCGAACATTTAGAAAAAGTCATCGATATTGACCAGTCGCCGATTGGACGGACACCACGATCCAATCCAGCAACCTATACAGGTGTATTTGATGATATTCGTGATGTTTTTGCGATGACTAATGAAGCGAAAGTGCGTGGCTATAAAAAAGGTCGATTTAGTTTCAACGTTAAAGGCGGACGCTGTGAAGCTTGTCGTGGGGACGGAATTATTAAAATCGAGATGCACTTCTTACCGGATGTCTATGTACCTTGTGAAGTATGCCACGGTAAACGCTATAATCGCGAGACACTAGAAGTCGTCTATAAAGGAAAAAATATTGCCGACGTATTGGCGATGACAGTGGAAGATGCAGTTGTATTTTTCGAGAATATCCCGAAAATTCATCGCAAGCTACAAACGATTGTTGATGTAGGTCTTGGCTATGTGCAACTAGGACAACCAGCGACTACATTGTCTGGTGGAGAGGCGCAACGAGTGAAGTTAGCGTCTGAACTGCATAAACGTTCAACTGGAAAATCATTCTATATTCTGGATGAACCGACAACCGGTCTACACGTCCATGATATTGCGAAGTTGCTAGAAGTGCTACAGCGACTAGTAGATGGCGGTAATACGGTGCTCGTTATTGAACATAATCTAGATGTCATCAAAACTGTAGATCATATTATCGATATCGGTCCTGAAGGTGGAGATAAAGGTGGAGAGATTGTAGCTACCGGAACACCAGAAGAAATTGCAGAAGTGAAAGAATCCTATACAGGAAAGTATTTGCATTCCATACTTGAAAGGGATCGCAATCGTATGAAAGAACAAATCAAGAAAACAGTAAAAAAATAAGAAAATGAAACTTTTTGCAATCGCAACCGTATAAATAGATAGAAAAAGAACGGATTGTTCAAAACGAGGAGGAATCGCGACATGCAAAATGAACGTAGACGAATACTTACTTTGCTAGAAGAAGGAAAAATTACTGCAGATGAAGCGTTGAAATTATTGGAAGCCATAAGTAAAGAATCTGAACCCGCAATAGAAGAAGATAAGCCGTCAGCAGACGACTTTTTCGAAGATATCCGTAAAGAATTTATGACTGCGGGAGATCGCTTTATGCAGTTTATGGATACAGCAGTTCATCGTGTGAAAGAGTTTGATTTTGAAGCGCCTTTCAGCAAGTCAGTAGCTTTTACGCACGTAGAGCAAAAGTCGGCAGAAGATATTGAGGATATTATTATTCATATAGATCATGGAGCTGTAGAAATGCATCCGTCAGAAGATGATGAGATCACAGCGAAGTTTTCTGTTAAGCATTTCAACAATGATTCTGAAGCGGAAGCGCTAAGTCAGTTCCTAGATAAATTATTGTTTGTAAAAGACGGCAAGAAATTACGAATCAGCAGTGATTTGAAAATGTTGCAAGTAAATCTTCAACTGTATGTACCAGCCAAACTGCATGGTAAGTTATCTGTTCGTTTATTGAACGGTGGCTGTTCGGTTGAGGGAATCGAGTGTAATGAGTTACGCATCAAAACAGCGAATGGGAAAATAGAATGTGCAGCTATCAAATTTGATGAGGCGGATATTCAAACAGCGAATGGTATGGTGCGTTTACTAAAAGTACACGGCAATAAATTAGAGACGGAAACATTGAATGGCCGTGTTTATGTAGATGGAGAGTTAGTCGATATTGAAGCGAAGTCATTAAATGGTAATGTTACGTTGACTACTACTTCTGCTAAGGCTAGAAGTTTAGATGCGAAATCCATTAGCGGTGCAGTTGAGCTTTATTTCCCTTCTTCTTTAGCGGTTAAAGGGGAAATTACATCCAATATGGGTAAGCTCGACTTACAGCTAAAAGATGTGTCACGTGTAGAAGAACAAGAGCAGTTTTTACACCGCACGATTCGTTTTAGTAAAACGGTTGAGGCTGAAGAACAGACGCCAATTACGGTTGTCGGTGAGTCCAAAACAGGTTCTGTGATGGTTCGCTATAACTCTGTTGAACTATAAGTCACAACATTAAACACCTGCCCGCCACTGAATGAAGTGGTGGGGCAGGTGTTTTTTTACTTTGTGTATAACCAACAAAGGATGCCGAATGTTAATGCGCGTGCACATTGCAACTGATAGTCTTTGTTTTGTAATAGCGCGGCTTCTGTTTGATTGGACATGAAGCCACACTCGGCGAGAATAGCGGGCATATGGGTATCACGCAACACGGCAAAGTCTGCTTTTTTTACTCCTCGATATCAATGCGCTTTGTACAGCGGAGGCGAGTACGACTGAACTTTTGCTAGCTTGCGGATAAATATACGTTTCAATTCCTTGCGCTTGATGCCATCCTTCACCGTAAGCATTCGCATGAATCGATACAAACGCATCTGCACGCAATCGGTTGGCAGTTGCCGTTCGTTCCCATAACGGCACGTCTCGTGAAGTCTCATGTGTATAGTGCACGTCGATTCCTTGTGCGCTTAAAAACTTACCGACCCAGTTTGCCACTACAACATTAAAATGAAATTCACGAAGCTTGCCGTCAGGTGTTCGCTTGCCAGGTGTTTCCGGTCCATGGCCCGCGTCAAGAATAATTAGTGTCAATTTTGTCCACTCTCCTTTATCCTCTATATAGGTGAAGTTTTGAAAAAGAATACAAGAAGCATTCTATTTCATTTCTTTTCCTTCATGTTAAAATAAAAAATAGATGAATAGCTATGTAACGGAGAAAGTAGGGAACTTTATGAATGAACTGACAGTGGAAGATATTATGAATCGATTCGGATTGGAATTGATCGCGGGACATGGTGGAATTCACCGACATGTACATATGAGCGATATTTCAAGACCAGGTCTTGAGATGGCTGGTTACTTTGATTATTATCCATCCGAGCGCGTACAATTGATTGGTCGCAAAGAAATGTCGTTTTTGGAAACGTTACCAGCTATTACGCGCAGAAAAAGATTGGAACGTCTTTGTTCAGACAAAACACCTGCGTTTATTATTGCGCACGGTGAAGAAGGTCCAAAAGAGCTAGGCCAATTGGCGGAAGAGAAAAACATTCCCGTATTGCGTACAGATTTCAAGACGACTCAATTCTCGGGTATGTTGACGAATTACTTAGTTGGTCAGTTGGCGCCAATGACGACGGTTCACGGCGTGCTAGTGGATGTCTATGGTGTAGGTGTGTTAATTACAGGAGGCAGTGGTGTAGGGAAAAGTGAGACGGCTTTAGAACTCATTAAAAAAGGACATAGACTCGTTGCGGATGATTCAGTAGAAATTCGTCAAGTATCCGAAAATGTTTTGATAGGTACGTCACCTAAATTGCTAAAACATATGTTGGAGATTCGCGGTGTAGGCATCATTGATTTGATGACATTATTTGGCGCGAGCTCGGTAAAAGCTGATAAACGTGTGTTGTTAGTCGTTGATTTGGAAATTTGGGATGAGAAAAAACATTATGATCGTCTCGGAATCGATGAAGAAAAGATTGAAATATTGGATTCGCAAATTACGAAATTGTCCGTACCTGTTCGACCTGGTCGGAATATTGCGGTCATTATCGAAGTCGCGGCGATGGATTACCGTATGAAGCGTCTTGGCCATAATGCAGCGGAGAAATTTACGAAGCGTTTAGATCAAGCCATCGCAGAGAACGCGGGATTACTAGAAGAAGAGGGGCGCGACTAAGTGAATGTATCTTTACTAGCGATTAATCCTGTAGCGATTAGTATAGGCAGTTTAGAAGTCCGTTGGTATGGTATTCTGATTGCTTTAGGGATTATTTTAGGTTTTATGGTAGTGCAAAGGGAAATGCTAAAGAGAGGCATGCATCCTGATTTTCTGACGGATATGCTCATTTGGGCCATTCCGATTGCCATTATAAGTGCGCGGATTTATTACGTTATGTTCTCTTGGGATTTCTATCGCGATCATCCGGAACAGATCATCCAAATTTGGAATGGCGGGATAGCGATTCATGGCGCGCTCATTGGTGCGTTCATTACTGCAGCGATCTTTTGTAAAAAGCGTGGCGTGTCGTTTTGGAAAGTCGCGGATATTACAGCGCCCGGTTTATTGATTGGTCAAATTATCGGTCGTTGGGGCAATTTTATGAATCAAGAAGCACACGGCGGTCCAGTTTCGGAAGCGTTTAAAGAGAGCACGATTATTCCGGACTGGATTATGAATCAAATGACGATTGATGGTATCACTTACCACCCAACGTTTTTATACGAATCGTTATGGAATGTCGTTGGGCTGATTTTGATATTGGTCATACGACGCGCAGTCAAGATGAAGCGTGGAGAAGTGTTTTTAGTTTACGTTATCTGGTATTCAGTCGGTCGGTTCTTTATAGAAGGTATGCGGACGGATAGTTTGTATGTGATCGGAAGCTTGCGTGCAGCACAGGTAGTTTCTGTAACGGGTGTTGTGATTGGAATTGCATTCATACTCTATCGTCGGTATGTCTTGAAAGTGAAAGAAAGTTATGATGACAAACGCAAATAAGATACCGTTAGCGAGCACGCTACGTAGCGGTTTATACATCGGATTAAAAACGACATGGTCATTAGGGAAAATCATTTTTCCAATTACGTTACTTATTACGATTTTGCAGTTCACACCGATTCTTCCTTGGTTAGTAGAGTTAGTCGCTCCAATCATGCATTTATTTGGTTTGCGCGGCGAGGCGGCTGTGCCAATTGTGCTTGGCAATACGTTGAACTTATATGCGGGGATCGCAGGAATTATTTCGCTTGAGCTGACAGTTAAAGAAGTGTTCATCATTGCGGTGATGATCAGCTTTGCACATAATTTATTTATCGAGACGGCTGTTGCATTAAAGGTCGGTGTAAAGTTATGGCTAGTGATCGCAGTTCGACTTGGGCTGGCGGTGGCGGCGGGTATACTGATCCATTTATTTTGGACGGGTGGCACAGAAATCGCGCAATATGGATTGACACCGCAAGTACAAGTGGTACCAGAAGGATTTTGGCAACTATTCCTACTAGGAGCGGAAAAAGCGGCTTTTGGCGTATTGCAGTTAGCGCTAATTGTCATTCCGTTAATGCTTTTTGTGCAGTTCATTAAAGATCGAAATTATTTAGAACGTTTTTCAAAAGGGGTTTCACCATTTACGAAGTTAATCGGTGTGAAACCGAATGCTTCCATGACGCTTGTTGCTGGGTTATTAATCGGTCTCGCTTATGGAGCCGGTGTGATGATTCAGGCGGTACAGGAAGACGGTGTTTCCAAACGGGATATTACATTGGCCTTTATTTTCTTAATGGCATGTCATGCGGTGATTGAGGATACACTATTATTCTTACCACTTGGCATTCCGATTTGGCCGTTATTGATCATCCGGCTTGTAACAGCTATCGTATTGACTGTGACGGTCAGTATCCTTTGGAAACAGCCAAAAGAGAAGGAGGAGACCGTTTTTGACTAAACAACCTATTACTACATTATTATTTGATTTTGATGGAACATTAGCAGATACCAATGAATTAATTATTTCTTCATTCCGCCACGTCCTGGAAGAACATTTTCCAGGAAAATTCGAGCGGCAAGATATTTTGCCGTTTATAGGGCCGACATTACATGACACATTTTCATCTGTTGCACCTGAGATGGCTGAGCAATTAATTCGCGAGTATCGTGAATGGAATATAGCGAATCATGATGCAATCGTTACGGAATTTGAGGGAGTGACAGATACTCTTCGTCAATTACATGCGCAAGGTGTGAAAATGGCGGTTGTATCTACGAAGAAGCGTGACATGGTCGAAAGAGGATTAAACTTATTAGGCCTTACAAAGTATTTTGACACGGTTATCGGGCTTGATGATATAACGAATCCAAAACCGAATCCTGAGCCTTTAATGCTTGCTTTAAAGAGGCTAGATAGCAAGCCGGAAGAGGCTTTAATGATCGGCGATAACTTTCACGATATTCTAGGTGGACAAAATGCCGGCGTACGAACAGCTGCGGTTGCATGGGCTTTAAAAGGGGAAGACTATTTGCAGACGTTTAAGCCGACTTTCATGCTGCGTCATATGTCAGATCTACTTTCATTGATTGAAGGAGAGCAACTATGAGACGGACGGAGCGTTATCCATCTAAAGGCGAAGCGAATTCTCTTTGGCATATTTACCGTACAGTGTCTATTTTCAAAGTAGCAAAAAATTTCATCATCATCCAAATCGCACGGTACACACCTTTCGTTTCTTGGAAAAACGTCTTATACCGTCTGTTTCTTCGAATGAACGTAGGAAAGCATACTGCATTTGCATTAATGGTCGTACCGGATGTCATGTTTCCAGAACGAATATCTGTTGGTAACAACTCGATTATCGGTTTCAATTCGACCATTTTAGCGCATGAATATTTAATTGATGAATACCGTATTGGAGATGTAGAAATCGGTGACAATGTACTGATTGGAGCCAATACAACGATTTTGCCAGGTGTAAAAATAGGGGACGGAGCCATTGTTTCTGCTGCTTCGCTTGTGAATCGCGATATTCCTGCAGGTTGCTTTGCAGGAGGCAATCCCGTACGCGTCATTTATTCAGCTGAAGAAATGCGATTGCGAGCGGCGAAGGACGACAAATGAATGACGCGTGTAGTAGTTGTGCTATAATAGAAGAAAGATTGTAGAGAGGGACGTCTAGAACGTTCCTCTTATTTTTCGGAGGAGTTCGATTGGAAAAAAATCAAAGATTCAATAAAAATAAAATTATATCGTTTTTACCAGATGGAGATTTCTATCGTAAACGCGCCATGCAAGCGATGCAGCGTGAACAATTTTCGGATGCAGAGAAATATTATAAGCGCGCATTGGAATTGAATCCAGGTGATGCACTGACTCATATGGAGTATGGTGTATTCATTATGGAAGTCGGTCGTTTTGAAGATGCCTATGAACTGTTAAAAAAAGCGGATCAAATAGAACCGGAAAGTGAAGAAACTACATTCTATTTAGCTGAAGTTCATGCCCATCTTGGCTTGTTGCGTGAAGCCAAAAAGTATGCATTGAAGTATATTGGTTTGGCGCCTGAAGGTTTTTTTGTAGAGGAAGCGCATGAAATTTCCGAGTTCGCGGATCAAGAAGAAATGTTTCTTGAAGAAAGCGAAGATGTTGACGGAGAAGTATTAATTATGCAAGAAAAGGCTCGACGCATGATGGAAGATGGGAATTTTGAAGAAGCGATTGACGTGCTAGAAGGATTGCTTTTAGACTACCCAAAAACGTGGGCAGTCCACAATAACTTGGCATTGGCGTATTTCTATATCGGCAAAGAAAAGCATGCAGAAGACATATTGTATGATGTATTGCGTGAAGAGAAAGGAAATATTCATGCACTTTGTAATTTAGCTGTCTTTTTTTACTATGGTCGTAAAGAAGAAAAGCTTCAAAGTATGATGGAACTGTTGTCCAAAATCAAGCCGTATCAATTTGAGCACCGCTATAAACTAGGTGCGACATTTGCTTTAACGGGACGTTATGAGGAGGCGTATCACTGGCTACGCAGCCTACAAAAGCGTGGATTCCAAGGCGATGTCGGCTATTATTTCTGGTTAGCAAACGCTGCTTATTTCACTGGACATCGCAAAGTGGCGGAGCAGGCGTATGCGATGTTACTTGAAATGGATCCTTCCAAAGAAGGGTTTGAACCTTGGAAAACGACTGAAAACCATGTTGATATGGATTCATCTGAAGAAAACGTTGTGTTCTTAATCGAAAAGATTTCGAGTCCTCATAAAAGTGATCGAATGCTCGGTTTGTATTTATTAGGAAAGTCTTCACATATGCAAGAAATTTTATCCCATCCCGGCTATATTGTAATGGACGAATTAAGCGCTGCGGAACAGTTGTTTTTAGCACATAGTTTGGACTATGCGTTCATTGGAGAAAATGCGTTTGAGAAAGCTATGGAAAAAGCACTTGCTATTTGTGACTTGTTGTATGAACAGTATCAGCCACTAGATGAGCAAGGGACACAGCTGTTCCAGATGTGGTTCGCTTTATGTGAAAATGCATTAGGACAGGACTATGCTTTTAGGAATCCGAAAGCACTTGCTGCCTCTGCAGATTATATGTTCCAAATTTCACGCAATACGCCAGTGACAAAGAAAGCTCTAGCTGAAAAATATGGTATATCTGTAGCGACGTTGACGAAGTATATGCAGGAATTGATCGCGTATTTACCCGAATCGACTGACGAATGATGTTGTCTATATTGCTTTTAAGTTGAATTTATCTCGAATTTCTACTACGATTTCATTATAGTAATCGAACAAAGAACAATCGAAAAATGAGGGGGAACGAATAACATGTCAGAAGATAAAATTTATGACGTAATTATTGTAGGTGCAGGTCCAGCAGGTATGACGGCAGCAGTTTATACAGCACGTGGGAATATGTCTACACTAATGCTGGAAAGAGGTGTACCGGGCGGCCAGATGGCTAATACGGAAGATATCGAGAACTATCCAGGTTTCGAAACTATTTTAGGCCCTGACCTATCGACTAAAATGTTCGATCATGCGAAGCGTTTCGGTGCAGAATATGCATATGGAGATGTGACGAAGATTGAAGATGGCCGTGAATTTAAAACGGTTTATGTAGGCGACAAGAGCTATAAAGCACGTGCAATTATTTTGACGACAGGTGCAGAATACCGCAAGATGGGAATCCCGGGCGAAGCAGAATTAACGGGTCGCGGTGTGAGCTACTGTGCAGTTTGTGACGGTGCGTTCTTCCGTAATAAAGAGATTGTTGTTATTGGTGGAGGAGACTCCGCTGTTGAAGAAGGTACGTACTTAACGCGTTTTGCAAATAAAGTAACGATCATTCACCGTCGAGATGAATTACGTGCTCAAAAAATTGTTCAAGAGCGTGCATTTGCGAATGAAAAGATTGACTTCATTTGGAATACAACGGTCAAGCAAGTGAATGAAAAAGACGGCAAGATCGGGTCACTCACACTCGTATCAACAGAAGACGGTTCAGAGCGCGAGATGGAGACTGAGGGGATGTTCGTTTATATCGGACTCGATCCATTGACAGAGCCTTTCAAAGATCTTGGAATTTTGGACGACAATGGTTATATTGAAACGAATGATATTATGGAAACGAAAATTCCAGGAATCTATGCTGCAGGCGACGTGCGTGAGAAGTTATTGCGTCAGGTCGTAACAGCAACAGGCGACGGAAGCGTTGCTGCACAAGCGGCTCAGAAGTATATCGAAGAGTTGATGGATGAAGTAGAAGCTAAGGCTTAAGTGACTTATAGGTGAGTGGACTTAATAAGTCGTTCGGGATTTACGCTTAAAAGGGTATGTTTTCTGTAAGGGATGGCTTGGTGGTAGTTAAATAATAGTCGATTCCACAGAACCTATCCTAATTTCTTCTACTTATTCATTACGCGTGCATATAAGTTTTAACAATATAGCAACATTGTGGCTATTTGCGGTAAAAACTTCCGTAAATAGCCACCTTTTTTTATCGTTTTTTATGAAACCATTGTATACTAGTATTACATACGTGAAAAGTGGGGACTACCTATGCAAAAAATTGCTAATTTACTCGTCGTCAAAGACGGTCAAGTACTCTTGCTGAAGAAGCCTAGGCGTGGTTGGTATGTAGCGCCGGGCGGAAAGATAGATGAAGGCGAATCTATATATGATGCAGCAGTCCGTGAATTCGTTGAAGAAACAGGTGCACAGCCGATTCAACCGCATCTTAAAGGAATTTACACTATGATGATCATGGATGATGCTGGACAACAGCTAGTCAATGAGTGGCTTTTATTTACATTCGTTGCCCATGACTATTCTGGTGAATTATTAAAAACAACAGTCGAAGGTGAGCTTGAATGGCATCCGGTTGAAAGTCTGCATACACTACCTATGGCAGAAGGTGACCGTTCGAACTTACTATTTGCGGTCAATGAACTAGGTACACAATACGGAACATTTTATTATACAGAGCAATTTCGCTTATTGCGTGAATCACTACAACAATCAACGGAAGGTGAATAATAATGATGCAATCACAAGGCTCTAATGAATACGAAGTTGTGATTATTACGGGCATGTCAGGTGCAGGTAAAACTGTCGCGATGCAATGCTTCGAAGATATGGGTTTTTACTGTATCGATAATTTACCTCCTGAGTTATTTGTAACATTCTTGGATTTAATGATGAAATCTGACAATCAAATGAGACGAATTGCAGCAGTTATGGATACGCGTGGCGGAAGCTTATTTGACTCATTAATAACAGCGCTTGAAGGTTTGTTCAAGATGGAAGATGTTAAAGCGAGTTTGCTATTTTTGGATTCGAATGATGAAACACTCGTTAAGCGTTATAAAGAAACGCGTCGTTCACATCCTTTATCTGAAGGTGGCGTGTTGTTAGAAGGCATTCGTAAAGAGCGCATTTTACTAACAGAACTCAAAGGATTATCACGTTCGATTATTGATACTTCGTATTTAAAGCCTAAGGAGTTGCGTGAAAAGATTACACGTGAATTTTCTGAGGCAGGAGAGCCAAACTTTACGTTGAACTTTGTATCGTTTGGATTTAAACATGGAATGCCGATCGATGCGGATGTCGTATTCGATGTTCGATTTTTACCGAATCCATTTTATTTGGAAGAATTGCGTCCATTAACCGGCTTGAATTCGGAAGTGTCGGAATATGTTCTTAAGTGGAGCGATACGAAGGTACTAATTGAAAAGCTGACGGATTTATTCAGATTTTTAATTCCGCAATATAAACAAGAAGGTAAAGGTCAAGCAGTCATTGCATTTGGATGTACTGGCGGACAGCACCGTTCTGTAACGCTTGCCGAATATTTTACAGGTGTATTCCAAGAAGAGTATCCGACTCACGTTTCACATCGGGACGTTGAAAAAAGAAAGGGTTGACAGTCATATGCAATCCACTGGGATGAAACGCGTAGTCGTGTTCGGTGGCGGAACGGGGTTATCCAATATTCTTCGTGGCCTTAAGCGTTATCCAATAGGTTTAACGGCGATTGTGACTGTAGCAGATGATGGCGGCAGTTCTGGCCGTTTATTCGACCAATATGATATCCCGCCACCTGGGGATATAAGACAGGTTATGGCAGCGCTTTCAGACGTAGAGCCGCTGATCGAGAAAATGTTCCAGTATCGCTTCGAAGGAACAGATGATTTAAAAGGACATTCTCTAGGGAATTTAATGCTCACCGCATTGACGGAGATTACGGGAGATTTTGCCCGTGCGGTTGAACAAATGGGTGTTGTGCTCAATATTAAAGGGAAAGTTTTACCTGCAGCAAATCAGCGGATTACCTTGCATGCGGAGCTTGAAGATGGTTCAATTATTACAGGTGAATCTAAAATACCTCTCTATGGGAGGAAAATTCGCAATGTCTTTATTACTCCGCAAGATGTCAAACCATTGCCAGAAACTGCGGATACGATAAAAAAAGCAGATTTAATCGTTTTTGGTCCCGGAAGTCTGTATACTAGTACTTTGCCTACTATTTTGGTGAATGATATTCGAGAGGCTGTACTTAACAGTTCTGCGAAAAAAGTATATATAGGAAATTTGACGACGCAGCGGGGAGAAACTTATCGTTACACGGCTTCTGAACACGTTCAGGCGCTCTATGATCACGCTGGAGAACCTTTCCTTGACGCTGTCCTAGTAAATGATACTGAAGCGTTTAGACGTACTCACGGAATTAGTGGGAAATCGGAACCGTGGCTAGTCGAAAATGATTTGCAGCAACTACAGATGTTAGTTCCGGAAGTATTTGTTCAAGAGGTTGCCACGATTATGAATGGGAATATTGCTCACAAAACGATGGAAGTGGCAGATGTATTAATGAGGTATATAGAGAGAACGTAGAAGGCGTACAGATATGAAGATCGCCGAAGAGGGGGAATATCATGTCTTTTGCATCTAAAACTAAAAAAGAACTTACACAAATTGAAGCGGACGATTGTTGTACGAAAGCCGAAATAGCAGCCTTTATCCGTATGAATGGCGTCATGTCTTTTTCAAATAAACAATTGAGTCTTGATGTTCAAACAGAAAATGCGGCAATAGCCCGAAGACTTTATTCTAATTTGAAAAAGCTATATCCTTATAAAGTAGAGTTACTTGTACGGAAGAAAATGCGCTTGAAGAAAAATAATGTCTATATTTGTCGTATTCGAGAAGGCGCTAAGGATCTATTGGAAACGCTGTTCATCATGACGGATGACTTTCAAATGATTAATCGAATTGATCAGCAGCTCATTCTAGATGACTGCTGTGCACGCGCATACTTACGCGGAGCTTTCCTGGCAGGTGGTTCCGTTAATAATCCTGAGACTTCATCCTATCATTTGGAGATTTTCTCAAGTTATCAAGAACATAGTCAGTCACTGGTCGAGTTGATGAATCGCTATCAGCTGAATGCCAAGTCGATTGAACGAAAAAAAGGATTTATCGCTTATTTGAAAGAAGCGGAAAAAATCTCTGATTTCCTTGGAATCATTGGAGCACACGTCTCCCTAATGAAGTTTGAAGACGTTCGAATTATGCGAGATATGCGAAATAGCGTAAACCGATTAGTAAATTGTGAAACCGCCAATCTAAACAAAACGATTAGTGCAGCGCAAAGGCAAGTAGAAAATATTAAACTGATTGAACAGACAATCGGACTAGACCAACTACCGGACCGCCTACAAGAAATTGCTCAATTACGCGTAGACTATCAAGATGTTACGTTAAAAGAGCTAGGTGAATTAGTGACAGGTACACCTGTTAGTAAATCGGGAGTCAATCACCGGTTGCGAAAGATTGAGGAAATCGCAAAGAAATTGCGTGGAAACTAAAAGATAGTAGATCCTTCTGAAGAAGAGGAAGAAAAGGAGCATACGATATGGTAGAAAAAACAGTAAAAGTAGGTATTAAACCCGGATTACAAGCGAGACAGGCAGCTTTATTTGTACAGGAAGCGAATAAATACACGGCAGATATCTATTTGAAAAAAGATGAACGTCAAGTAAATGCGAAAAGCATCATGGGAATCATGAGTCTTGCAATCGCAAAGGGTACTGAAATCACATTGATGACAGATGGAATCGATGAAGACTTAGCGCTTCAGAATTTGTCTGAGTTAGTAGAAGCTGAATAATAAAAACCGATTCTTCTTTTTGGAAGAATCGGTTTTTATTATTGTTATTTTTTTGCGTTGCTACGTGTCATCACATGGTCGATTAAACCATATTCTTTTGCACGTTCAGCTGTCATGAAGTTATCACGATCTGTATCGCGTGCGATGACTTCGATTGGCTGACCTGTGCGATCTGCTAGAATTTGGTTTAGTTTCTCACGAAGATGCAAGATACGTTTTGCAGCAATCTCGATTTCAGTTGCTTGACCTTGTGCACCGCCGAGTGGTTGGTGAATCATGACTTCAGCGTTAGGTAATGCATAGCGCTTACCTTCTGTACCTGCTGTTAGCAAGAACGCACCCATAGAGGCTGCCATACCAACACAGATTGTTTGGATATCTGGTTTAATAAACTGCATTGTATCGTAGATCGCCATTCCAGCTGTAATGCTTCCACCTGGGCTATTAATATAAATGGAGATATCTTTGTCTGGATCTTCTGCCTCCAAGAATAAAAGCTGTGCCACGATTGAATTGGCAACATTGTCATCAATGCCGCTACCTAGCATGATAATCCGGTCTTTTAACAGGCGAGAGTAGATATCGTACGCCCGCTCACCACGGTTTGTCTGTTCAATTACTGTAGGAATTAGATTCAATGAAAGTTCCTCCTTTAAATACAATCTATTCGTTCGGTTGAAATCAATTTGGTATTTCAACTATAATTGTATTTTACATAAGTTGGTCAACAAAGGTCAAATGTTTCGCCTTAAAATAACATATTGCTTTTTATTCTATTCCGCGATATAATGGAAGATGTCTTTAAGACTGTTTTTTTATTTCGACAGTTACAGAATTACCTATTCCGACGAAAAATATACTCGTCCTCGTGGTGCAATGGATAGCACGTAAGCCTCCGAAGCTTAAAATGTGGGTTCGACTCCCGCCGAGGGCATACTTGCAATGATGTTATATAAGTTATTAGAAAAATTTAAAAGCATCAGTAGACGTTATGCACATTAACGACTACTGGTGCTTTTTTGAATATTCTAAGTTTAGTTGTATTCTTTACTTTGTAAGCATATTTTAGTGAGATAAGGGGGAAAGTCATAATAGACGTGGCAATGATGCAAGTAGTATGGAAAGGAGATAAATGATATGGGGGTACATCAATATTTTAAAAGCTTATCTGATTTGGAACAAATTATTCGTTGTCCAGGGAAATTCAAATTTCAAGAGCATTCAGTCGCAAGTCATTCATTTAAGGTAACAAAAATTGCTCAATTTCTTGGAACGGTCGAAGAGAAATGTGGGCAGAACGTAAATTGGAGAATTCTCTATGAAAAAGCGTTAAATCATGATTATCCAGAACTTTTCACAGGAGATATAAAAACACCTGTAAAATATGCATCAAAAGAATTGAAGAAGCTATTCAGTGATGTAGAAGAGGAAATGACTAGAAAGTTTGTGGAGAAAGAATTCCCGTCTGAGTTCCAAGCCATTTATTTAGAGCGATTGAAAGAAGGGAAAGATGAGACGTTGGAAGGACGTATTTTATCTGTTGCTGATAAAATCGATTTGCTCTATGAATCCTTTGGTGAAATTCAAAAGGATAATCCAGAACCATTGTTTTTAGAAATATTCGAAGAAGCGTTACGAACAATTTTGCTGTTTCAGGAAATGAACTGTGTAAAATATTTCTTGAAACATATTCTAACGGATATGCTCAATGAACGCTTTACGGAACATGACGAATTAGCGGGTATTGCCAAGCGGATTCTTGAAGAGTAGTAATACTAACTATAGAACGGAATAATCATTATATTTTTAGCGGCAAGATCTTTACATAGGATGGTAGATATTTGTGGCTAAAGTTACTTCGTTTAACGAATAATTTAGCGTGCAATTCATAAAAAAGAGAAGACACTCTCTTCCAATTGTAGGAATGTGCAGAGGTCTTCTCTTGTCATTTTTAAATGAGAATTACATTTACAAAGGCTTTTGATGTAATTAATTAAAAGGTATCAGACTTTAGAGCAAGGGATCCGCAGAAGTTATGTTGTCTAAAGTGTAAATGTGTTTCTTGTTATTTTTTGATGATGGTAGCAACGCCTTGACCGCCACCTATACATAAAGTTGCTAAACCATATGTTCCATTTTGACGCTGCAATTCGTGTACTAAAGTTACAAGAATTCTTGCTCCACTAGCGCCAACTGGGTGTCCTAATGCAATTGCTCCACCGTTCACATTTAAGATTTCATTTGGAAATTGCAGTTTTTTACCAACCGCTAAGGCTTGAGCCGCAAACGCTTCATTTGCTTCAATTAAACTTAAATCATCAATTGTAATGCCTGCCTTTGCTAGCGCTTTTTCTGTTGCAGGTACTGGACCTAATCCCATAACACTTGGATCAACCGCTGCACTCGCATTGGAGCAAATAGTAGCTAAAGGCGTGACACCAAGCTCTTCAGCTTTCCGACGGCTCATTACGAGAACAGCTGCCGCTCCGTCATTTATGCCAGATGCATTTCCAGCTGTTACGCTGCCATCTTTTTTGAAGGCTGGTCTTAACTTTTCCAGTTTTTCTTGTGTCGTACCTGATTTCACATATTCATCGGTATCAAAAATGATAGCGTCACCTTTGCGTTGTGGTATTTCTACAGGAACAATCTCGTTCTTAAATTTCCCTTCGGCTATTGCATTTGTCGCTTTTTCCTGACTCCAAACAGCGAAAGCATCCTGCTCCTCACGTGTTATAAGCTCCTGTTCACAAATGTTTTCTGCTGTAATTCCCATATGGTAATCGTTAGTAGCGCACCATAAACCATCATGAATCATACTATCAACTAGTTTTTGGTCACCCATACGCAAACCTTCTCTTGCTCCCATGGAAAGGTAAGGTGCCTGACTCATATTTTCCATTCCACCAGCAATGATGATATCCGCATCGCCTGTTAAAATTGCTTGTGAAGCTAGATGGACTGCCTTTAAACCCGAACCGCAAACTTTATTAATTGTTAATGCTGGAATATTGTTAGGCAATCCCGCATGAAGCGCTGCTTGCCTAGCGGGATTTTGTCCATTACCAGCTTGGAGTACATTGCCCATTATGACTTCATCCACTTGATTTTCATTAATTCCTGCTTGATCCAGTACGGCTTTAATAACAATCGAGCCTAATTGAACGGCACTAATATTTTTTAAACTACCTCCAAAATTCCCAATCGGTGTCCGTGCAGCGCTTACAATTACTATTTCGTTGTTAGACATCTGTGTATCCCCTTTTCTTTAATGAATTTTCTAAGACTTCAATAATCATCTTAGTCAAATTTTACATTATCATTACTTATGAGTAAAATGAATTAAAAGAATGAAACGTATAACTAATTAGAATAATAAGGTATATACTTTGGAAATGGAAGGGTTTACGAAGCTTTATTGCTGTAGTGAATTGCGGAGGCTTTTCAAACGTAGTAGAAAAAATATTTATTTCACGACCAGCATGAAGTAAATCAATAAATATTAACAGTTTTGAATTGTGAAAATCTATTGATTAGCAGAAGGATTTATGGTAATAATATTCTTATGAGATATTAGAATGAGGTAGGTGAGCCAGTTGACTAATCGAAGTTTAGTACCTGCCTTAGATTCTTCAATCGGGATATTAGAATTATTAGCTAAAGAAAAGTTTAAATCAGCGAACTTAACTGAAATATCAACAGAACTATCTATTAACAAAAGTACGTGTTTACGAATTCTGAGGGCACTTGAATTAAAGGGCTATGTGACTTTGGATGAGGGATTGAAAGTGTATTCTTTAGGCGTTTCCTTAATTGCTTTGGGAAAACACGCGATGGAAGTAAATGACTATATTGAAGTTGCTAGCACCTATTTAAAAGAGCTCGTAAAAACCGGACTTACATTTGTGCTAGTCAAACGTGTACGGGGGACGAACCTAATGTATATGGCTAAAGAAGAACCGCCATTAAAAGTTCGTGTAACCGTATCCACAGGAGAAGCTTTTCCAATTCCGGCAGGCGCGATAGGCAAATGTTTTCATGCTTTTTTGCCGGATAAAGAGGCCGATAGTATCATTGAAAACCTAATTGTTAGTAATCAACTTACGAAATATACGGGAACATCGAATACTTCCTTAAAACGTTTGAAAGAACAAATTCTTAAAATTCGCGAAGAAGGTATTGCGGAATGTCATGATGAATATTCGCTCGATATTTCAGCATACGCTGTTCCCATATTTGATAATAGTGGGAATATCATATTGGCGTTAGGTTCGTATATGCCGAAATCATTACTAGGGCAAATAGAGGTAGAAAAATTAAAATCGATTATGAAATCGACAGCAAAAGAAATGACGGAAGCAATTTCAACGTTAGTGTAATAGAGAAATGTATAAACATACCCCGCATGGATATCATTCCGTGCAGGGTATTTTTATATGTGAATTAATATCTAGAATGCTCTTTTAATCATAGTTCTAAACCTAATCAGTGTTTCATCACTGAACAGATTAAAGTTTTCAACATATGCGTGAAAGTGAGTATCTCAGTTTTGATAAATAGATTACACGAAGGAACATAGTTGGCTTTGGCTTATTTCTTGGCGTGGTTGTTCTATATTTTAACAGTAAATGAAAGAGCCAAGCCTTATAAAGAGAACAGCTTATTTGCGTACATTTAATGAACGTTTACTTATGTTCGCTGAATTTTTTATTAGCTTCTAATAAACGGTTTGACGTATAATTTTAGTAGGAGATGATAGAATGACAATCAGCAGAAAAGATTACTTACAAAAGATCATTAAGGTACACGAACGGTTACTTATCGCTTCAGAGGAATATGAAGGAATATCTGAAGAATACATCCTAAAGCAAGAGCTAGATATTGAAGCGATGAAAGAACAATGGCTTGTAAAAGTTGAAGAATTCAAGCAAATCCTCGCTGATATGAATGCGCTGGAAGTTCCAAATGCCTTTGAAACGGAAGGCGAAGAACTCAAAGTTGCTTATGGGCAATTTGTTAGCTGTGTAGAAGAAAAGACACATAAATTCAGTATCGAAACAATGGAAAGTGGAGAACTGGATGCAATTCAAGAAGCGGAAGTCGAAGCAGCGGAAGAAATAGAAGACGTAATCCAACGTATGTTTGATAAATAATAGGACTAGTAAAAAACTGTAGACGTACTCGGAGAACGAGAGTGTCTACAGTCTTTTATTTTGTGTCATACACGTGTCAACTAGGTTTACCGCCCGATGCTGAAATTCGGAACCACTTACCCCGTATTCTCTTACACAGTTGGTTGACCAGTAGACAGCTTAACGCTCTTTACTTAACTCATCATGAATCAAATCCATATTGTATTTCAAATACTTCACATACGTATCAATCTCATCACCAGGATTACCGATTTCATCCGAATAGATTTTCTTCTCTGCGATTGGAACACCAGACTCGTTGGAAACAGTTTCCATTGGACGTGGGTCTACGTTCGATTCTACAAATAACACGGGAACTTTGTGTTCTTGGATATAGTGAATAAGCTCTTTGATCTGCTTCGGTGAACCATTTTCTTCTGTATCAATTTCCCAGATGAATGCTTCTTTCAATCCGTAGTGATCGTTTAAGTATTGGAAAGCACGCTCGCTCGTAACAAGTACACGGTTTTCCTCAGGAATTGTAGAAATACGCTCAGCGAATTCCATATCCAATTCTTTTAGACGATTGACATACTCATCACCTTGCTCTTTAATTTTCTCGCTATTTTTCGGGTCCTTTTCTATCAATGCATCTCGCATAGCTTCTGCCATCTTAACACCGACAGCTGGATCGATAAACGCGTGTGGATTAATTTCTTCCTCTGTACCATCTTCTCCGCCGATATACATTGGCTCTACTTGCTCAGTCAAACTATAGATATTTTCATCTTTCTGATTAACGGAATCCATCATCTTGAAGAACCAACCTTTTTCTCCGCCTTCAAGGTTTAAACCATTATAGAACAAAATATCTGCGTCAGTAGCTGCTTTAATATCATTTGGCAGTGGCTCGTATTCGTGTGGATCAGTTCCAGATGGTACTAAATTGTAAACATCTACAAAGTCTCCACCGATTTCACGTGCCATATCTGCAATAATTGTAAAGGATGTAACGACCTTTAGTTTTTCATCAGACGTCTTGTCGCCAGTGTCTTTATTGTCTTCGCTAGCGTCATTACCGCATGCTGCTAACATAAATACAGCGAGCAGTGGCAGACCTAGCCATTTTACTAAGTTTTTCATGAATTTCATTCTACTCCTTTGTGGATATACTCATTAGATTAATTACCTATAGTAATCGATTTGCGTTTAGACATCGTCCGAATTTTGCTGATGACGACTCCTTGTTTAGGCGAGAACAGGAATGCCAAGATGAATAGGGCAGTCGTTGCGAGTGCAATGACGGGACCTGATGGCATGTTGTATAAGAAACTAAAATATAACCCGACAATGGATGACAGTGCCCCGAAAAACGCAGCAAGTACGACCATGACGGATAGGCGGTTCGTTAAGAGATACGCCGTAGATGCAGGTGTGATCAATAATGATACGACCAAAATAACGCCAACTGTCTGTAATGAAGCGACAGTAACTAGTGTTAGTAAAAACATGATGCTGTAATGAATCATTCGTGTCTTTAGTCCGTAGGCGGCTGCCATCGTTTCATCAAAGCTAGAAACGAGTAGTTCCTTGAAGAATAAAATAACGACGAAAATGACGACGGCGCCAATGATCAGTGTCAGCCACATATCCGAAGATCGAACGGATAGGACGTTTCCGAAAAGAATTTGTGTTAGATCCGTTGCACTTCCCGCTTGTGTGATCAAGATGATACCGAGTGCGAAAAACGCGGAAAAGACGATACCGATTGAAGAGTCATTCTTGATCCGGCTGTTTTGTGAAATTGCGCCAATACTGAATGCCGTTAAGATACCTGTAAACACGGCACCATAGAAATAGTTGATGCCGAGCATATAAGAAATCGCGACACCTGGAAGAACTGCATGAGAAATAGCGTCTCCCATCAACGCCATTCCGCGAAGTATGATAAAGCAACCAATGACTCCACAGATGATCCCGACCATGATGGACGTGATAAATGCTTTTTGTAAAAAGCTATAGTTCATTAAATCTTGAATAAATTCCATTACATTGAAACCTCCAAGCCGTCAAGCATGAACTGTCGATTATATGCTTTCGTCATATTGCTAGACTGGAACACTTGGTTCACAGAGCCCGCATCGATCAATTCTTTATTGATTAACACTAATCCATCAAAATAACTTTTCACTTTCGATAAGTCATGGTGTACGACGAAGATGATTTTTCCAGCTTCACGTAATTCGCGCAAGATGTTAATGATGATTTCTTCACTGGAAACATCAATTCCAACAAACGGTTCATCCAAGAAGAAGTAATCTGCTTTTTGTGCAAGTGCCCGTGCTAAAAATACACGCTGTTGTTGTCCACCAGATAACTCGCCGATTTGACGATTAGCAAATTCCTCCATGCCTACTTGTTTCAAGCATTCCATTGCCCATTCTTTATCAGCTTTTCTTGGTCGGCGCAATATGCCAATTTTCGGATAGGTGCCAAGTAAGACCGTATCCTTTACAACAATAGGAAAGTTCCAGTCAATATTTGAGCGTTGAGGAACATACGCAATTTGCTTACGCATTTCATCGATAGTCTTACTTCCGATTTTGACAGAACCGTGATCTTTATGGATTAAGCCAAGCATGGCCTTCATTAATGTTGATTTACCGGCACCGTTAGGACCGAGAACCCCAATTAAACTGGAAGGTCCAAATGAAAAGGATACATCTTTTACTACTTCATTTCCGTCATACGATACACTGATGTGCTCGACTGTTATCGGTTCAATCATTCTGTCTCCTCCTTTTTTTTCCCTCGTGCAACATTTAGATAAATAAAAACCGGTTAGATCGTTAGTTTATAAAGAATATACACTTATTAGTTTCCTTCATGCAACTCTAGTGCTTGATTAGGACTATATTGTTTCCCTCATGCAACTTTTAATAGTATAACGTACTAAAAATAAGCTGTAAAGAATAAAATGAAAGATATTCTCACATGTTAATAAAATAGGGGATTTTAGTTGCGAAACTATCCTATAGTTATTAGCATATTCAGCTGCAATGAATACGTACAAGATGATTACCTAGTAGATGTCACAGTATTTTTTATTAAACAGACAAAACAGAAGTTTGGCAGGTTAAAGATTATGGGTAAGTACATACTAAATAGATGGTTGAAAGGAGTAGTTGTGGATGAAGAAGATCGCAGCACCGCTCATAGTCGTCATTATTCTAGTTGTCATCGCCGCAATCATGATTGTTCCAAGCTATAATAAATTAGTAAATCTAGAAGAAGATGTGGATCAATCATATGCGCAAATCGAAACCCAGTTACAACGAAGAGTGGATTTAATCCCGAATTTAGTTAATACGGTAAAGGGGTATGCGGCACATGAAAAAGAAGTCATTGATAATATCGCAAACGCGCGTAGTAAAATGGCTGGAGCACAAGGACCAGAAGAACAAGCAGCTGCGGATTCAGAGCTTTCGAGTGCGTTGAGTAGGTTATTAGTCGTAGTCGAAAACTACCCTGACTTGAAAGCGAACCAAAACTTCCAAGCATTGATGGATGAATTGGCGGGTACGGAAAACCGAATCGCGGTGGCGCGTAAAGATTATAACGATGTAGTGTCTGAATTCAATCGGAGAGTAAAACGTTTCCCGGGGAAAATTATCGCATCGATGTTTGGTTTTGATGAAAAAGAATACTTTAAAGCGGTCGAAGGGGCGCAACAACCGCCAGCAGTCGATTTCGGGAATGACACGAAGTGAGGAATCGCTTCTGCATGTTTGTTGCAGTTCTGCTAATCGCCCTGATCGGCACTGCAACACCTGCGCATGCGGTTTCTGAAGTCGTGGTGGATGACGCAGAAATTCTATCGCCACAACAAGAAGCGGAACTGAAAGATTATGGCCTTCGTTTACAACAGGCGACAAAAGCCGAGTTTGCTGTTCGTACGGTGTATTCACTTGAAGGCGTGCCGGTGGAAGAGTATGCAGTTCGAAAACTTCGGGAATTGAAGTTAGGCGATGCCAAGATGAATAACGGTGCGCTTTTAATCGTTTCTACTGAAAAAGATGAGGCTATTGGAATCAATCGCGAATTCTACCTAACTACAGGTTACGGCTTAGAAGGTGCGCTTCCAGACGGTAAAATTGGACGCATCATCGACGAAGTAGCTATGCCTTATTTGAGAAACGAACAACCTGATTTGGCTATTATGGAAGCTTATAAAGCTTTCTACAATGAAATCGCAGCGGAATATGGATTAGAAGGTGATGTGTTACCGGTTGTCTATGCTGAATCTCAAGAAGAGCCAGGTATTCCATCGTTCGTCGTTGTCCTTATTGTGATATTTCTTCTCTATCGTATGTTTAAGGGGGGAGGCGGACGAGGCGGCGGTCCAGGTGGCAGATCCCGTGGCGGCCCTATATTCTTCCCAGGTTCAATGGGTGGAGGTAGTGGCGGTGGTTTCAGCGGTGGTGGAGGTGGCTTCGGAGGCGGCGGTTCCGGTGGCGGAGGCGGTGCTGGACGAAGTTGGTAATGTGTTTGAATTAATTGCAAGTACTGAGAGTGGATATGCTCTTAGTACTTGTTTTTTGATTGGTGTTGAGGTTTTTTTCTGGGTTATGAGCGCGTGGTGAGTCTCTATGATCGTTTGCGGGATTCTATGAGCGCGTGGTGAGTCTCTATGATCGTTTGCGGGATTCTATGAGCGCGTGGTGAGTCTCTATGATCGTTTGCGGGATTCTATGAGCGCGTGGGGGGGTTCAATGATCGTTTGCGGCGTTCTATGAGCGCGTGGCGGGTCTCTATGATCGTTTGTGGCGTTCTATGAGCGCGTGGTGAGTTTCCATGATCGTTTGCGGCGTTCTATGAGCGCGTGGTGAGTCTCTATGATCGTTTGCGGCGTTCTATGAGCGCGTGGTGAGTCTCTATGATCGTTTGCGGCGTTCTATGAGCGCGTGGCGGGTTTCTATGATCGTTTGTGGTGTTCTATGAGCGCGTGGCGAGTTTCCATGATCGTTTGTGGTATTCTATGATCGCGTGGGGGGGTTCCATGATCGCGGGTCGCAAATCTATGATCACGCCGCACACCAGACATGCTATTAATTGATTGTCAGCACTACTTTCTTTACTATAAATAAAAACAGACACTAATTCCTGAGGTGATTCAGATGAAATTCAAGTTTTACACGAGACCCGATTGTCCGCTGTGTGTAGAAGCGGAGCAAATGCTACGTTTGGTCGCAGAAGATTACGCCGTCGAATGGGAGACATTTAATATAGAAGAAGATGATGAAATTCATGAAAAATACATGCTGATGATTCCGGTCCTTGAACGAAACGGTGAGGTTGTATTGTACGGAAAAATTGGCTACATCGATATTTTGGAAATAATTGCATGTTGAAAGCGCTTTCTTTGTTGTGTTTCAATTCAATAAATGCTATAATCACGTTATAGTATTTTTTTATCGTCAGTGGGACATGATAATTAACGAGGGATCAAAAACAGCCCACCTGAAAAGAGTGATGTAATTGAATTTATCATTTAATGAAGCACAACTCGCACTTGTACCTGAGCTTTCTACATTAATCGAACAACGTTATCGTATGCTGAAGTTGATTAAGGTATCAGGTCCGGTCGGCAGACGAACACTTAGTTCTATGTCCGGCTATTCCGAACGTGAAACGCGAACAATGCTTGAATTATTAAAAGAGCAAGACCTTGTGAATATTGCAAAAGAAGGCGTATCGGTCACAAATAAAGGTATAGAAGTACTCTTTGTCTTACATGATACGATTGAAGAAAAATCAGGTAGATACCAATTGGCAAATGACCTGACGCGGCGATTAGCTATCCAAAAAGTCCATGTAGTAGAAGGTGACTCGGATCGTTCAGAGTTAACAAAGCAACTTCTCGGCATGCAGACAGCGAAGCAATTCCGTACGCACATTCAAAATCACAAAATCGTGGCGGTCACAGGCGGTAGTTCAGTAGCGGCCATTCCACCTTTCATGCAGAAAGATGATTGTTCCGATGTATTATTCATCGCGGCAAGAGGCGGAGTAGGGGAAGAACTTGGTTTACAGGCGAATATGATTGCGGCTTCCTTTGCTGAGGCTTGCAATGCATCTTACAAAGCGTTTTATTACCCCGACACTCTAAGTGAAGAGGCACATGCGGTATTCCAGCATGAGCCGGCCGCGATAGAGATGTTGGAATTATATAGCAAGACAGAATGTGTCATACACGGTATTGGCGATGCTTCTAAAATGGCGCTGTTGCGAAATTCATCGGACGAAGAACAGCAAATTCTTGTTGAACGTCAAGCGAAGGGTGAGGCATTCGGCTTTTATTTCGATCAACAAGGTGAAATTGTTCATCGAATTCGCACAGTCGGTATCCAGATTGAGCAGTTGCAACAAGTTCCTTTGCTATTTGCAGTGGCGGGAGGCGCAAGTAAAGCACAAGCTATTCTATCTTATTTAGCGAGTGCGCCACCCCAAACGATTTTAATAACAGATGAAGCGGCTGCAGAGGAAATGTTGGCGCTGTTATAAAAAAGGATTTTACCGCCCGCAATGGGCAAACATATAATAACAACTTATACGGAGGCGATTTATTATGACAGTAAAATTAGCGATTAATGGATTTGGACGAATTGGACGAGTAGTTTTGCGTGAAACGTTGAAAACAGAAGATCTAGAAGTCGTAGCAATCAATGACTTGACCGACGCTGCGATGCTTGCTCACTTACTGAAATATGATTCTGTACACGGTATTTTAGATGCAGACGTACAATCAGATGAATCTACATTACTTGTCAACGATAAAAAAGTGAAAGTATTTGCAGAAAAAGACCCTGCGAATCTGCCGTGGAAAGAATTAGGCGTAGATATCGTCATCGACTGTACAGGCGTATTCCGCGATACAAAATCACTACAAAAACATATCGATGCAGGCGCTAAGAAAGTCATTCTATCGGCTCCGGCTAAAGGTGATATGACGACGCTAGTGATGGGTGTCAATGAAGAAATATACGATGCAGCAAACGACCATATCGTGTCCAATGCATCTTGTACAACAAACTGTCTAGCGCCAGTCGTAAAAGTATTGAATGATGCATTCGGTATTAAACGTGGCATGATGACGACAATTCACTCCTACACAAATGATCAGCGCATCTTAGATTTACCTCACGAAGACTATAGACGTGCGCGTGCGGCTGGCGAGTCCATGATTCCAACGACTACTGGTGCGGCATCTGCTGTAACGAAAGTCATTCCTGAACTAAAAGGGAAACTAGATGGCATGGCTGTGCGTGTGCCGACTCCGAACGTTTCACTTGTAGACTTTGTGACAGAATTAAATACAAATGTCACAGTTGAGCAAGTTAATGAAGTGTTGAAAAAAGCGTCTGAAAACGAGTTGAAAGGGTACTTACACTTCAGCGAATTGCCTTTAGTTTCTATTGATTACAATGGCAATACCGCATCATCAACAGTTGACGGGCTCTCTACAATGGTCATGGAAGGAAATATGGTGAAAGTTATTTCTTGGTATGATAACGAATCAGGCTACTCTGCACGTTGTATTGATTTAGCTCGTTACATGCAGAAACAAGGTCTATAAATCGACAATTCATACGAATCTATCATTTATCATAGCCAATCTACTGGTAACCCATTATAATGAATAAATATGGGTGAGAGGAACGGAGAAACCCGTTCCTCTTTTTATATTATCTCGGAGGAGGATTTATCCATGAAGTTGAAAAAAACGATTAGAGATATCGAATTAAACGGCAAGCGCGTATTTTGTCGTGTGGATTTTAACGTACCAATGGAAGACGGTAAAGTAACAGATGATACACGAATTCGTGCCGCATTGCCGACAATTGAGTATATGACAGGTAAAGGGGCGAAAGTCATTTTAGCTAGTCACTTAGGTCGTCCAAAAGGTGAAGTCAAAGAAGATATGCGTTTGACACCAGCTGGGGATAAATTGTCTGAACTTCTTGGTAAACCAGTACGTAAATTAGACGCTTCAATTGGGGAAGAAGTAGAACAAGCGATTGCTCAGATGAAAGACGGCGAAGTCATTTTGCTTGAAAACGTTCGCTTTAATCCAGGAGAAGAAAAAAATGATGCAGAACTATCGAAGAAATTTGCGAATCTTGCAGATGTTTTCGTCAATGATGCATTCGGAACAGCGCACCGTGCACACGCATCAACTGCCGGTATTGCACAATACATACCAGGTGTTCTTGGCTTCTTGCTTGAAAAGGAACTTGACGTTCTTGGTAAAGCATTGTCAGATCCTGAACGACCTTTCACCGCGATTATCGGTGGAGCGAAAGTAAAAGATAAAATCGGTGTAATTGACAACTTATTGGATAAAGTCGACAACCTCTTGATCGGTGGCGGACTATCGTATACATTCACGCGTGCACAAGGTCATCAGACAGGCGATTCTTTAGTAGAAGAAGATAAAGTCGAATTGGCGAAGTCGTTCATTGAAAAAGCAGAGCAGAAAGCAGTGAATCTGTACTTGCCGACAGATGCAGTTGTTGCGAATGCGTTTTCAGTAGATGCAGAGACGAAAACTGTGTCAGTAGATGCAATTACAGAAGGTTGGATGGGTCTTGATATTGGACCCGAAACAGCTGAACGTTATAAGCAAGTGATTAAAGACTCGAAGTTCGTTATTTGGAACGGGCCGATGGGTGTCTTCGAAATGGAACCTTTTGCGAACGGTACAAAAGCGGTTGCAGATGCGATGGCAGAAACATATGCCTATACTGTAATTGGTGGGGGAGACTCTGCAGCAGCAGTTGAGAAGTTTGAAGTGGCAGAAAACATGGACCACGTATCGACTGGTGGCGGTGCTTCACTTGAGTTCATGGAAGGCAAGGAACTACCAGGAGTAGCTGTATTACAAGATCGAGAATAGGAGAGATTCTTTTGCGAAAACGAATTATTGCGGGCAATTGGAAAATGTACAAACTACCCAATGAAGCTGCGGATTTTGCGGAACAAATCAAAGAACGACTCACAGCATCAGATCAAGTGGAGGCAGTCATCTGTCCACCTGCACTTTATATAGGGGACTTACTGCAACGTTTTGAAACAAGTGCTGTAAAAGTCGGTGCACAAACGATGCATGACACAGCGGAAGGCGCGTTTACGGGAGAAGTTAGCCCAGCAATGCTTGAAAGCCTAGGCGTACACTACGTTATTCTTGGACACTCGGAACGTCGCCAATACTTCAATGAAACCGACGAGACAGTCAACAAGAAAGTACTTGCTGCATTCAAGCACCACTTGACGCCAATCGTCTGCGTAGGCGAAACATTGGAGCAACGTGAAATGCATGAAACAGTTTCGATCGTATCTGAACAGGTAACAGCAGCTTTTGCTAGCGTAACGGCGGAACAAGCGAAGCAATCTGTCATTGCATACGAACCTATTTGGGCAATCGGAACAGGAAAAACAGCAACAGCAGAAGATGCCAATGAAGTGTGTGCAGCAATTCGTCATAAAGTTGAAACTATCTACTCAAAAGAAGTGGCAGACGCGATTCGCATTCAATATGGCGGCAGTGTGAAGCCTGAAAACATTGCGGAATTACTAAGTAAAGAACATATTGACGGTGCACTCGTTGGTGGGGCAAGTTTGGATCCTGATGCGTTTGTTCAATTGGTGGAGGCTGGGACGCATGTCGAATAATCCAGTTGCGCTTATTATTCTAGACGGTTTCGGTTTGCGAGATGAGACTTACGGGAATGCTGTAGCGCATGCAAATACTCCGAACATTGATCTATTGATGAAAAACTTTCCACATGCCACGTTAAGCGCTTGTGGCGAAGATGTCGGTTTACCTGAAGGGCAAATGGGTAACTCTGAAGTGGGGCATTTGAATATTGGTGCCGGACGTATCGTTTATCAAAGTTTGACACGCATCAACAAATCCATTCGTGAAGGCGAATTCTTTGAAAACACAACACTTTTAGAGACGATGGAACACGTGAAAACGAAGCAGTCTTCACTGCATGTGATGGGCTTGCTGTCTGACGGTGGCGTTCACAGTCACTATGAGCATTTATTCGCTTTATTGAAACTAGCGAAAGAAACAGGTGTGGAGAAAGTTTATATACATGCGTTCCTTGACGGACGGGATGTCGGACCGACGACTGCTATGCCTTATATTAAGCGTACAGAAGATGCCATGAAAGAAGCAGGCGTAGGACAAATTGCGAGCGTGTCTGGACGTTACTTCGCAATGGATCGTGATAAGCGTTGGGATCGTATACAGAAGACCTATGACGCAATGGTTTATGGCATCGGCACACAATATGAATCGGCAGAAGAAGGAGTTCGAGCTTCTTATACCGAAGAAATACATGATGAATTTATTGAGCCGTTTGTGGTACAACAAGACGGTAAGCCAGTAGCGACTGTCGAAAATGGGGATGCGGTTATTTTCTTCAATTTCCGCCCCGACCGTGCGATTCAACTGTCCCGCGCGTTCACACAACCAAATTTCGATGGCTTCGATAGAGGCGTGAAGAAATTTACGGACTTACAATTTGTTGGCTTTACGCATTATAATGATGATGTAGTAGCAGATATTGTCTTCCACAATGTCAATTTGACGAAAACAGTCGGTGAAGTGTTGGCAGATCGTGGAAAACGTCAATTGCGTATTGCGGAGACGGAAAAATATCCGCATGTCACGTTTTTCATGAGTGGCGGACGCGAAGAGACATTTGAAGGGGAAACTCGGATTTTGATCAATTCGCCGAAAGTTGCGACCTATGATTTGCAACCTGAAATGAGTGCGTATGAAGTGACGGATGCATTAATTGCAGAAATTGAAGCAGAACGTCAAGATGCGATCATTTTGAACTTTGCGAACCCAGACATGGTCGGACATAGCGGCATGCTAGAACCAACTGTTAAAGCGATTGAAACGGTAGACGAGTGTCTAGGGAAAATCATCGACGCATTATTCGCTAAAGGTGGTTCAGCTATCGTTACAGCAGATCACGGCAATGCGGATGAAGTGATTACCATTGGTGGACAGCCAATGACGGCACATACGACAAATCCTGTGCCCGTGATCATTACACAACCAGATATTACGATGCGAACAGATGGCATACTTGCCGATTTAGCACCAACGATGTTGAAAATGTTAGGAATTCCACAACCGGTTGAAATGACTGGAAAACCATTATTCTAAGGAGAGATCTTCATGCCAATCATTACACATATTCATGCAAGAGAAGTACTAGATTCACGAGGCAATCCAACAGTAGAAGTAGAAGTATTCACAGATAGCGGTGCGTTTGGACGCGCAATCGTTCCTTCAGGTGCATCTACTGGAGAATATGAAGCAGTAGAACTACGCGACGGCGACAGCAATCGCTACAACGGTAAAGGTGTGCTAAAAGCTGTTGATCACGTCAATGAAGTGATCGCTGAAGAACTAGAAGAGAATTACTCAGTTCTTGATCAAGTCGTAATCGATAAAGCATTAATCGAATTAGACGGAACTTCAAACAAAGGTAAATTAGGCGCAAACGCAATCCTAGGCGTATCTATGGCGGTTGCACATGCGGCTGCTGATTATTTAGATGTTCCGTTGTATCAGCATTTAGGCGGATTCAACGCGAAGCAATTGCCAGTACCGATGATGAACATTCTAAACGGTGGCGAGCACGCTGACAATAACGTAGATATTCAAGAATTCATGGTTATGCCTGTAGGTGCAGAATCATTCCGACACGCATTACGCATGGGTGCTGAAATCTTCCATAGCTTAAAGTCTGTACTTCACGACAAAGGCTTGAATACAGCTGTTGGTGACGAAGGTGGATTCGCTCCAAACCTTAGCTCAAACGAAGAAGCAATCACTACAATTATCGAAGCAATTGAAAAAGCAGGCTATAAAGCAGGCGAAGATATCTTGCTTGCAATGGACGTTGCTTCTTCTGAATTCTACGATAAAGAGCAAAACAACTACTACTTAGCAGGCGAAGATGTTCGTAAAACATCTGAAGAAATGGTTGCTTGGTATGAAGAACTTTGCGAGAAATATCCAATCGTTTCAATCGAAGACGGCTTGGACGAAAACGACTGGGTTGGCCATAAACTATTGACTGAGCGCATTGGTAACAAAGTGCAGTTAGTAGGGGACGATCTATTCGTAACAAATACAGAGAAATTAGCACGCGGCATTGAAGAAGGAATTGGCAACTCAATCCTTATCAAAGTAAACCAAATCGGAACGTTGACAGAAACATTCGACGCAATTGAAATGGCGAAACGTGCAGGCTACACAGCAGTCATCTCTCACCGTTCGGGTGAATCAGAAGACGTCACGATTGCGGATATCGCAGTGGCTACAAACGCTGGTCAGATCAAAACAGGTGCACCGTCACGTACGGACCGCGTTGCGAAATACAACCAATTGCTTCGCATCGAGGATCAATTGTTTGAAACAGCTCAATATTTAGGTAAAGAGACATTTTATAATCTAAATAAATAAGACGCCCTCCGCTTGTTTATTGGCACAATTTGCAACTAAAGGTTGTGCCAATGACATAGCTTTGTTAAAATAGAAATGTTATGACTTGCTATTTTGGAGGTGGAAAACATGCATGCCGTTTTAACAGCATCGCTTGTAGTTGTAGCTATAGCATTAATCGTTGTCGTATTATTGCAATCCGGTAAAAGTGCAGGACTGTCAGGAGCCATCTCCGGAGGTGCAGAACAACTTTTCGGAAAACAAAAAGCCCGTGGATTAGACCTAGTTCTTCAGAGAGCAACATTGGTTCTATCCGTTCTATTTTTTGTCTTAACAATTGCGATTATGAAAATATAAACATGCAAGCGCCTGACCAAGTTTGAACGGTCAGGCGTTTTTCTTAGAAAGGATCGAAAGACATGCGAATTGCTCAGCCCAAACCGTTTTTCTTTGAACATGGCAAACGCGCGGTTTTACTACTTCACGGATTTACAGGTACATCCGCAGATGTTCGGATGCTCGGCCGGTTTCTGGAAAAACATAATTATACGTCATTGGCACCACATTATCGCGGACATGGTGTACCGCCAGAAGAATTGATAGAAACGAATCCAGAGCAGTGGTGGGAAGATGTACTTTCTGCATATAATCAGTTAAAAGACGCAGGCTATGAAGAGATCGCTGTGGCGGGATTGTCGCTTGGTGGCGTATTTTCATTGAAGCTGGCGGCGGATTTTCCGTTAAAAGGTATCGTGACGATGTGTGCACCAATGACGATGAAAACGACCGATCTTATGTGGCAGGGCGTGTTAAAATATGCGCGAGACTATAAAAAGTTCGCAGGCGAGACGGACGAGCAGATCCGACAAGAAATGACGGAATTGAAAACAAAGTCGATGCCTGGCTTAAATGATTTGCGGTCTTTAGTCGAAGGTGTGCGGGAGAAAGTGAACTGTATTTATACGCCATTACTCGTTATTCAATCGAGAAATGATGAAGTAATTGATCCCAATTCTGCACAAATCATTTATGATGAAGCCGAATCAACGGACAAAGAGTTACAATGGTATGAAAAATCCGGACATGTGATTACATTAGGTCCGGAAAAAGCACAACTTCACGAAAATGTGCTGGAATTTCTAGAATCCCTTGATTGGCAAGAGTAAAAAGAGGGGAACATATAACTAGAACGAATAGAAGGAGGAGATGATTGTTTGGACGCATTTGAAAAAGAACTACAAGAACGGATTCTTTCTTTACTGGAAGAAGCATCCTATCAACCAAAAACTGTCCATGAGATTCAAGAAATACTCGGCATGGAACAGGCAGCAGAATTTAAAGAACTCGTTAAAATGCTCGTACAGTTGGAGCAGACAGGGAAAATTGTTCGCTCACGTACTAACCGTTACGGCTTGCCGAAGATGATGAATTTACTCCGTGGGAAGTTTATCGGACATGCGAAAGGGTTCGGCTTTGTTGTACCAGAAAACGTAGAAGGTGACGACGTATTTATTCCACCGCATGAGTTAAACGGGGCAATGAACGGAGATATCGTATTTGTACGCGTCTCGGGAAGCTCACAAGGCGATCGTCGTGAAGGGGCCATTACGAAAATTGTCGAGCGTAAAACGACAAAAGTAGTCGGTACGTATAAAGATCATAGTAGCTATGGCTTCGTAGTAGCTGATGACAAAAAACTACCAATGGACATTTATATTGAAAAAGGACATTCCCTTGAAGCAGTCGACGGTCAAAAGGTTATCGTAGAAATTAAGAGCTGGCCGGATGACGAGAAAACCGCAACGGGCATGATCACGCAGATTCTCGGGCATAAAAATGACCCGGGCGTCGATATTTTGTCAATCATTCATAAACACGGTATTGCAATCGAGTTCCCACAAGAAGTGATGGACCATGCGAATAGCGTACCGACAACCGTCCAAGAAAATGATTTTTTAAATCGTAAAGATCTTCGAAACGATTTGACGATGACCATTGACGGTGCCGACGCAAAAGACTTGGATGATGCGATTTCTGTCTTTAAAGAAGATGATGGAATGTATCGTTTATTCGTCCATATTTCTGACGTCAGCTATTATGTGACAGAAAACTCGCCAATGGACGTTGAAGCAGCGGACCGCGGAACGAGTGTTTATTTGACGGATCGTGTCATTCCGATGCTGCCACACCGTTTATCGAACGGGATTTGTTCTTTGAACCCTGGAGAAGATCGTTTAACATTAACATGTGAAATGAAAGTCGATTTGAACGGTAAAGTCGTTGAACATGAAATTTACCCAAGTGTCATTAACTCAAATTATCGAATGACGTATCATGATGTTTATGAAATCATCGATAATAAAGATGAAGAACTATCGAAGAAATACGAAGAAATTGTACCGATGTTGAATGATATGGCGAAACTTGCAGCGATCTTCCGTCAAAAACGACAAGACCGTGGCGCAATCGACTTCGATTTCAAAGAATCTAAAATTCTTGTCGATGAAGAAGGCTGGCCAACAGACGTTATTATCATAGAGCGTACCGTTTCCGAGAAATTAATCGAGGAATTCATGTTGGCTGCGAACGAAACGGTGGCGGAACACTTCCACTGGCTACAAGTTCCCTTCTTATACCGGATTCACGAAGACCCGAAAGAAGAGAAATTACAACGCTTCTTCGAGTTCCTAACAAACTTCGGAATCGTCGTCAAAGGAACAGGCAACCAAGTGCACCCGCGTGCGTTGCAAGAAATCGTCGAATCGATCGAAGGACTTCCTGAACAATCCGTAATTTCCACGATGTTATTACGCTCCATGCAACAAGCAAAATACTTCCAGGAAAGCATCGGACACTTCGGATTATCGACGGAATTCTACACGCATTTCACTGCACCGATTCGCAGATATCCAGACTTAATCGTTCACCGCTTGATTCGAACATATTTATTCGAAAAAGATCTATCACCACAAACCATCGCTCACTGGTCTGCACGTTTGCCAGAAATCGCGCAACATACGTCTGAACGTGAACGTCGTGCCGTCGATGCAGAACGTGACACAAACGCATTGAAGAAAGCACAGTTTATGGTCGATAAAGTTGGGGAAGAGTTTGATGGTGTGGTATCCTCAGTTACGAACTTTGGTATATTCGTGGAGTTGGAAAATACAATCGAGGGACTTGTTCATGTACAAAACATGAATGACGACTACTATCGTTTTGACGATCGTCAAATGATGATGATTGGTGAACGGTCTGGTAAGCAATTCCGTATCGGAGACGAAGTTAAAGTGCGTGTACTTGCAGTGAAGCCAGAAGAACAAGCTGTCGATTTTGAAATCGTTGGTATGGTTCAAAACTTCAGAGGTTCCCGTAAAGAGTCACCTAAAGTTATTCAGGCGGGAAGAAGAAAAAGCAATGGTTCAGGTAGTCGTGGACAAGGGCAACAAAGCGACAAACGCAATAAGAAGTACGAAAAACCAAAGCGCAAGTTTTACGAAAGTGTAGCGAAAGGCTCGAGAAAGAGACCTAAGAAAAAATAAGGCTGGAAATCAACTGCTCCAGTCTTCATCTACATTTAGCAGAAGTCATACGCTGAATGTAGATGCAATCACGTCTAGGCGAGATTGATAGAAAATGGGGGGAAGAAACATGGCTAAAGGATCCGGTAAAGTACTAGCTGTCAATAAAAAAGCAAATCACGATTACGCAATCGAAGAAACTATCGAAGCGGGGATTGTGTTAAAAGGTACTGAAATCAAGTCGATTCGAAAAGGGAAAGTCCAGTTACGTGACGCATTTATCTTAATCCGTAACAATGAAGCATGGATTTCCAATATGCATATTAGTCCGTATGAGCAAGGGAACATTCATAACCATGATCCAATTCGTGCGCGAAAATTATTATTGCACAAGAAACAAATTAGTTCATTAATTGGAGAGACGAAGCAACAAGGCTATTCGATCATTCCGTTGAAAATGTATATTAAAGATGGCTTCGCAAAAGTGCTAATTGGCGTCGGTAAAGGGAAGAAGCTTTACGATAAGCGACAAGACTTGAAAGAGAAAGAACATAAGCGGGATATGCAGCGAGCATTCAAAGCGAAACAACAAGATTGATTAATGTCGCGATTTACTATATACTATAAGAAGTTTCAAGTACGATGACCTTCCGTTCTAAGTGAAACGGTTAGGGCTCCGAACTTTCCTTAGGGGACGTTACGGATTCGACAGGGGTGGTCTGGGCTTGAGCTGCGCGTCGGAGGGATCGTCTCCGTCAGAAACGACAGTTAATAATAACTGGCAAAACAAACAACAACCTAGCATTCGCAGCGTAAGCTGTTGAATCTACCTTTCGTTTCCATCGCTCATGTGGAGGCGTAAGGTTCACTTATAAGTGAGCTACGCTGACATCTGCATTCTGAGGGTGTCAGAAGAGATTCCCGGAATAGCGCACAGGACGCCTTGATTGATGGCAAAATGTTTGCGCGAAACCAAGTAGTCAATCTACACGCGTAGACGCTGAAGTAGCAGAGCCTTTGGACGTGGGTTCGACTCCCACCGTCTCCATACAAATGTATAGAGAACAACACATAAGTAAAGCATAAACTTTCCAAGAGGAAAATTTATGCTTTATTTTATTATAAACATTCTATTCGTCTTACATAGCATACGGATAGATAACTTAAAATTGGGAGGCGTTACTAGTGATCACATCATTTTCGGTGGAACATTTTAAAGCGATATCTTCATGTGAATTATCTAATTTAAAACGTATAAACTTATTTGGAGGTAAAAATAACACTGGTAAATCAACGGTTATTGAGGCCTTATTTTTCTTTCTAGATCGTCAAAACCCTCAGTCATTTATGCGAATGCATAATTGGCGTGGTGGGATGCCGACTTCGATGACGAGTTTTGATATATTTGCTCCTATATTCCATAATTATGACATGAGCAAACCAGTCAAAATATCGGTCAAAGAAGGTGCGGATCTGGAAAAGCTAACACTTCACTCCGTTGAGCAGAATAATACAACGATAAAAATAAATCCGAAAGATATTTCAACCCTCTCTGGAACTAATACAAAGTCTCTTGAACACAATCAAGTTGAAATTGCAGTTGATTTTTCTAGTCCAACAAAAGGAAAGTTAAGTGAGCAAAAAATTATTCATACGATTCATGATGAAGAGAATATGGATGTGAAAATAAATAAACAAACACCTATAAAAAGTGCTATATTCTTGAGTTCAAGATCACCAATAAATCCAAATGAAAATGCTATTCGTTTTGGAGAATTGGTGAAAAAAACAAAGAAAATTTGATATTGGATTATTTAATAGTAATCGAACCGAGACTTAAATCTATTACTGCTATTCAGCAACCAAATAGTCAGGCTGTTTTGTACGGCGATATTGGATTAGATGTAAAAATCCCACTACACTATATGGGAGATGGTATTACACGTATATTATCGATTTTACTGGCGATATTCAATAATCCGAATGGTATCGTATTCATAGATGAAATTGAGAACGGATTGCATCATTCAGTGCTGGTACATGTGTTGGAAATGCTTGATCAAGCATCGAAACAAAATAATTGCCAACTATTTATTACTACACATAGCTATGAATGTTTAGCTTCGTTAGTAGAGAGCGCCATTTCTGAAAAAGATGTAAATTATGTTCGACTTGAAAAGAAAGAACAACAAATTGTATCCAAAGAATATGGTTTTGATAATTTGAAAATAGCGATTGAAAATGGTTGGGAGGTACGATAATGAGAATTCCTAACAAAGTGTTGAATGACTCGAAAATGCCATTTCAAATTGAAAAGCCCAAGTTGCTTTTTGTCGAAGGGAAAGATGAAGTATTTTTTTCGATAAACTGTTTAAGCAGTTGGAAATAGAAGACATCCAATTAGTAGAAATTGGCGGAGTTGAACAGATGAGCGCAAAGTTAGCTACATTTATGTTAATCCCAGATTTCGAAAGTGTAACATCTATAGGTTTTGTTCGGGATGCAGATCATTCTTTTGATAGTGCAATGCAGAGTATGAGAATGATATTAGAAAAAAATAGCTTACAATCTTCTAGTAATCATGGTCAAGTTACGCAAGATGAATCTGATAGACGCACAGGAATATTTATCATGCCAGGTGAAAATATAGAAGGTACTATGTTGGAAGATCTATGCTTACATATCATCAAAGAAAGAAAATATATTGAATTGATCGATCACTATATAGAAAATATTAAAAAGAATGAATTACAAACTCCTTCGAATTTAGCAAAAGAAAAAACGCAAATTTATTTGGCGTCGCAAAGGAAAATTGTTCATAGTATTGGATTGGCGGCTCAGAAAAGTTATTGGGATTTAACGCATCCGGATTTGGATGAACTTAAAGATTTTATTAGGAAGTTGTAAGACTGCTAGACCCATAAACCCTGTAAACATTAGGGAGGATGTTCACTATGAAAGAAAAAATGGATAGACTCCTTTCATTGAAAAAGAAAGTTGATCAACAACGGACACTTTCTAAGGAACTTATTCTGGAACTTAAAAATGATTTTTTAATAAAAAGTACATATCACTCGAATGTGATTGAAGGAAATACATTATCAGTCTATGAAACGAAGGCTATACTGGAAGATGGCATAGTCATTACAGGTAAATCTATGCGGGAACATTTAGAAGCCATTAATCATAAGAACGAGATTTTGGTTGCAGAAGAAATAGTGCAACAAAATCATCCGTTTTCAGAAATGGCGATTAAACAATTACACGGTATCCTATTGAATGCTATAGATTGAGCCAATGCGGGCAAGTACCGCGAGCGGAATGTCATCATATCTGGTGCTTCTCATACAGCGCTTGATGCTGTACTAGTACCGCAAGCTGATGACAGGTTTGATTGAGTGGTATAAAGACACTACGGACTTGTTTGTTGTTCGGGTACCAGGTCCCAACACAAATCAAGAGCAATTCAGAATTGTATTGGGGCCTGGTACTCAACGCTAGTGGGTACCTGACAAAAAGTTTCTCGCACAAATACTTTTTCTGAAAGGAAGTAGCAGTCAAATAGTTTTAAAAAGTCGCAAGCCCGCGACATTGCAAATCTCTTCATTTTTGTCCATACTAATAGAAAGAGCGAAGTGAGGAGGAGAACTAATGAAGATTGGTGTAGCGATCGACGGATCACAGAATGCGTTGCGGGCAGTAGAGCATGCAGTGAAGACGGCGGAGATGTTTCCTGAGACGGAACTGAAAATAATCTATGTGGTGGATTTTAATACAGCGAATGATGAACGTATGAGCAAGGAAGACACGGAAACGATCAGGCAGCGTGTGACGCAGCCGGCGATGGAGTTGGCAAAGCTAACACAAGCTAAAACAGAGCTTGTCATTTATGAGGGGGACCCGGCGCAGAGAATTGTGCAGTACGTGGATTCAACGCCGCTTGATCACTTGGTCATTGGGAGCCGCGGACTGAATGTCGTGCAGGAAATGATGCTTGGAAGCGTCAGTCATAAAGTGATCAAGGAAGCAAAATGTCCGGTGACGGTCATTAAATAAGCAAGTCCTCCGCATGTAGCGGGGGGTTTTTCATTTATACAACAGTTGTTACATGTAGTGCCTATGTGAGAAATGAGAATGCTTCACGGACAGGTATTTTTTAACCGCTCTTCGAAAGTAGTCTCCACCTTCAAACGGGTGAAGGGTGAAACCCCACGACATCTTACCGAAAGCTATACCGACACTTGCCGTACCCTTGGCAACCTTATAGTGGAGCGCTCGCCGGCTACGCAAGCACAGGCAAGATTGCCGGAGTACTGCGACGACTGAAAGAAGCGGACGGGCACTGAGGACACAATCTTAGTCAAATGAGGTACTTGTGTGAGAAATAAACGTGAATATGTAACCAATAATAAATGTTGCATGCACAAGTACTGTAAACCACCAATTCTCACAAAACACACTACTAATTTAGAACTTTATGGGCCCTTGTTTGCAAAAAAAATTTATCCTGAGAGGTGGCTATACAATGACCAACACACGATACTTTTACGAATTTATTGAACCGATTTCCCCTGATCTAGCAAAACTGGCTAAAGAATTGGAGAAGAGTATATTTATAAGCCCTCGTTCCATGCTGACTCATTCTAGAGTATTCATAGAGAAGGTTTTGCACTTAGTGACTCAATCGGAGAATTTAAAAGTAGATCCTTGGATTGGTATTCGAGAACATATTGATTATCTTGATGAAAAAGGTATTCTAATTACGGAAATATGTAGTGACTTACATAATTTACGAATGATAGGAAATCAGGCTGCACATGATACGAGATCATTTCGTATATCAGAGGCTCTACTTGCGTGGGAGACGCTTTACAGAGTAGTGAAATGGTATGTGGAAGTGTATGGACCACTGGAAGTTATGGTTCCTAACTATGTTGATCCTTCGCTAAATACAGGTCCGCGTTTTGAAGTGATGGAGATTGAAGAACGTTTAAAAGGATTGGAAGAGTTGTTGAAACAAACGTTTGAAGAGAAGTCAACTAAAGAAGATATTTCACAAGAAGAAACTTCAAAAGAAGATGTTTCGCAAGTGGATATTTCAAAGGTGGAAATTCGTGATCTGTTGTCGGATCAGCCAGGTTTCACAACGATTCGCACGATTACATATAAAGGTGATGAGTTACAAATCCCTCATTTTTTACGGGATGCATTTTTACTACCACAGCGTTTTGAAAAGTCTGAGCTGTTTTTGATTCGTCTCGGCGGGGAACAGGAAGCGCGTTTGATGAGTGAGTTGCCAGATAACTTGGAAGGTCTTCATGTAGCAGTTAAGCGTTTTAATGAAACGAATGATCAAGACTTTTTTGAAGAACTAAAACTATATGTGGAAGAAGAAAAGCAACGTCGACAACTAAAGTCTGAGCGACCGGGAGAATTGTTTTTCTTCTATCATTCAGATTATATTGTTGTGACTGAACAGCTTGGAAAAATTCCGATTACCAATGAGCAATTCATAGGATTCCCTAATTTCATTCAACAACTAAATGATCAAGGGTATTATGAAGTAGGTCAGTTGCCAAAAGAGTTGGTGACGTTAGGTAAATATAAACGTGTAGGGAAAGGGACGCTGGAGAAGTTCTTTATGCAGTTGAAAGAGAAATGAATTATGTTCGGGTACCATGTCGACACACAACTCAAGAACAATTCAAAATTGTATCGGGACCTGGTACTTATATTTAAAGATTTGCAAACATATGCTAGTACTAGTCAATTAAAGGTTGCAAAGGCTATGAAAAAAGAAGCGCATTATAAATTGGTGCTTTCTGATAAAATGGCAAATGGCGATTTATTGAAGAAAGTTCAAATATCATCAGATAGAGAGGCTACTCCGAAAGGTCATGAAAATGACTTTTTGAGTAGCCTTTTTAAATTATGCCGACATAATAAAAAATGTCGATTCAAAAATCAATATTATACTGCTTAAGTTTACTGTAAAGACTGACCCTAGATATCCCAAGTTTCTTTGCCGCGGCACTTTTATTTCCGTACGTTTCAATTAGTACTTCCTTGATACGGGCGCTTTCTAGTTGTGCTTTTTCTTCGGCTAGTCCCTTTTTGACTGTGCGATTGTTGTCTGAGTTGGGGAATATATTCATAATATCATCTGCATGAATTGTTGAATGATCAATAATTATAATCATTCGTTCAACAACGTTTCGTAGTTCCCTAATATTACCGGGCCAACCGTAGTTCGTAAACAACTCCATGGCGCTGGGAAGAATCGTGGGCATTTCTTTTTGATACTTTGTACAATACTCTTGTACGAAATGATTGACTAAAATCGGAATATCTTCATTGCGCTCCTGTAGGGAAGGGATTTTCAATGTTACAACGTTTAATCGATAATATAGATCTTCGCGAAATAGTCCTTGTTTAATCATGTCTTCTAAATTACTATTGGTGGCTGCAACGATTCGGCTATTTACTTTTATGGATGTATTGCCGCCAATGCGTGAAACTTCTTTCTCTTGCAACACACGAAGCAATTTCACTTGCATATCAAGAGGTAACATTCCAATCTCGTCTAAAAATAATGTGCCGCCGTTAGCCATCTCTACTTTACCGGCTTTCCCATCCTTATGGGCACCTGTGAAAGAACCTTTTTCATATCCAAAGAATTCACTTTCGAATAAAGCCTCTGGGATTGCACCGCAATTGATGGGAACAAAGGGCTGATCATTTCGAAGACTTGCTTCATGGATGCCTTGTGCAAAAAGTTCTTTACCGACACCGCTTTCTCCTCTAATTAAAACGGTCGCATCTGTTTTCGCAACTTTAAGCGCTAATTCCTTAGCTGCTCGTATGGCACCACTTTGTCCTTTAATTTCTGAAAAGGGTCCGACTAGTTCCTGCAAATTGTATTGTTGTTTGACTTTTTGTAATTCAGTAGTTGTTAAAGATAATTTTTCATTTAACTTTACAATATTCGTGATGTCCTGATCGATTGAAATGGCTCCAATTAAATTACCTTTATTATCAAAAATGGGAGATGAACTAATCAGTACGTGCTTATCTGGTCTCGGTTGATGATAGACATTAAAAACAGGTTTTTTGGTTTCCAATATCTCTAATAATTTCAAGTCTTCCTTCTTAAAAAATGTACTTATTTTTTTCATTTTAATAGCTGAAAGTGTTATTCCGTAAATTTGTTCAGCTTGGGAATTCCAGTATTCTACTTCTTCCGAGGTGTTAATAATGATAATTGCATCAGAACTAGTTTCGATTAATGTGTTTAGATAATAACGTGAATGCTCATGCGGTATATTTTTCATAATCGCTGACATCCTTTCTTAGAAAAGGTGTAAGTGTTAAGTTTACACTTTACAATATTGTAATTTTACTGAACATTAAATATTGTAATAAACTTTATAGACAATTGCAATAGAGTGATTTTCTATCATTATCTAAGTTGGCACGCTTCTTGCAAGTAGAATTAGTAAGAGATGATTTATAATTAATAATCTACTTGGGAGGTATGAATACGTTATGGTGATGATGGCGAATACAGTCCGTACAATTGATGCTCATACGATGGGGGAAGCCGCTAGAATAGTGATTGAGGGCATCCCAGAAATTCAAGGGGATAGTATGATGCAGAAGAAAAAAGAAATGCAATCTGAAATGGATTACGTACGAAAGTTACTGATGCATGAACCAAGAGGACATTTGAATATGTTTGGGGCAATTTTAACCGAACCATGCAACTTGGAGTGCGACCTTGGTGTATTATTTATGGACAGCGGTGGTTATTTGAATATGTGTGGCCACGGAACAATTGCAGCCGTAACGATTGCAATTAATCAAGGATTGATAGAGAAAAAAGATAAGGTATATCTGGACACGCCTTCGGGAATTATTGAATGTCATGTCGTCTACGAAAACGATAAGGTGAAGGAGGTATCTTTTATTAACGTCCCCGCGTTTTTGTTAAAACGGAATGTAAGCGTTTTATTAGAGGGTGTAGGACCGATAACATTGGATATAGCTTTCGGTGGAAGTTTCTTTGCGATTATCGATGCAAAACAATTTGATTTAGCACTGGAGATTGAGGAGCAAGATAAAATTGCAGCACTAGGTATCGCAATTAGGAAGGCTGTGAATGAGCAGTTGAACATCAGTCACCCTGAAATACCAGAGATTAACTCGGTTGACCTTGTGGAATTTAGTTTAGAAGTAGGGAAAAATCATTATAAAAATACAGTTGTTTTTGGGGATGGACAAATCGATAGATCACCTTGTGGTACAGGTACATGTGCGAAACTGGCAACACTGGATTTGGCTGTAGATGAAGAAATTATCCAAGAAAGTATTATAGGCTCCCAATTTAAAGGGGCAATCATTGATTATACTGAAGTCCGAGGTTTTAATGCGATCATTCCTAAAATTACAGGATCTGCATGGATGACAGGAATTCATCAATTTTCATTAGATGAAACAGATCCATATGTAGAAGGATTTTTATTGAATTAAGTAACTAGAATTTAACAGTGGAGGCTTGATGATATGGGATTAATAAAAGACTTTTTTATAGCATTGTCAAAAAATAAAGTACTAAATAGTGGAGCGAAACGTTGAGGACTTAAATTGGGCGCACAGTCAGTTGTAGCGGGCACAAGCGTTGAACAAATGGTTGAAAGTGTTAAGCATCTTAATGCAAAAGGGATTGCGGCAACAATTGATAATCTAGGAGAGTTTGTGTTCGAGAAGGAAGAAGAAATAAAGGCGAAAACACAAATATTGGCTGTCATTGAGGCGATTCATGCACATGCATTGCACGCTCATATTTCTTTGAAACCTACGCAACTTGGTTTAGATATTGACTATGAATTTTGTTTGGAAAATCTGCAAACGATTGTTGCAAGGGCGAGCGACCATAATATATTCATTAATTTGATATGGAGGATTATGGACACTTACAACCATCCTTTGACATTATAGATGAACTATCAAAAGAGTATAGTAACATTGGCACTGCTATACAAGCCTATTTCTATGAAGCAGACGAAAATCTACAAAAGTATAAAGATTATCGTATGCGTATTGTAAAAGGCGCTTACAAAGAGCCTGGAAACTTAGCATATCAGGACAAAAAAGAGATTGATCAGAATTATATCCGATGGATTGACTATCACTTGCTACATGGTAAATTCACTTCAATTGCAACACACGACCATAATGTCATTAATCATGTGAAAAAGTTTGCGGAAGAACATAATGTATCAAGTGATAAGTTTGAATTCCAAATGTTATATGGCTTTAGATATGACTTGCAATTAGAACTTGCAAATGAGGGCTATCATTTCTGTACATATGTTCTATTTGGTGTAGATTGGTATGGTTATTTCATGCGACGATTGGCAGAACGTCCACAAAATTTAAATCTAGTTGCGAAGCAGATTTTTAATAAAAAGACAAATAAGCTTATAGGCGTTGGGACTGGCGCCTTCTTATTAGGAAGAGTTAGCAGGAAAAAAATAGGTTGAAGTATCATTCAGTAAATACAAGGGGGGAATATTTATGGAGAAAAAAGTATCGATGTCACAGTTATTCGCGATCGGTTTTATGCTCTTTGCGATGTTTTTAGGTGCAGGAAATGTTATATTTGCACCTATGTTAGGGCAACAGGCAGGAACGAATACATGGATTGCGATGGGGGGATTTTTAATAACAGGTGTTGGAATGGTTCTACTTGCCATTATTGCACTAACGCGTGGTGGTGGAACTGTTGAAAAACTTGCCGCAAAGGTACATCCACTATTTGCAACCGTATTCTCAATCTTGTTATTCCTAACGCTGGGACCTATTTATGTGATTCCGCGCACGACATCGGTTGTATATGAAATCGCAGTAAATCCGTTAGTGCTGGACAAATCAAATACTAGTCTTTATCTTTTTGCCTTCTCACTGCTATTTATTGTTATTACAATTTGTTTATCATGGAATACAACAAAGTTTATAGATCGATTAGGGAAACTCATTACACCGATTTTTCTTTTATTATTGGTCGCGTTAGTTGCTAAATCGATTTTTACCCCAATGGGAGGCTTTGGAAAACCACAAGGAGATTACATAAGTGGCGCTTTCTTAAAAGGATTTACTCAAGGGTACTATACGATGGATGTTCTTGCAGCTTTTGTATTTGGAGGGATTTTCATAAAATCTATTGGTTCATTGGGGATAAAGTCTGAAAAGGAAGTATCAAAAATATTCATTAAAGCTGGAATGATTACTATTATTGGCTTGGTCGCTTTACAAATCTCCATGGCATGGATAGGCGGTTCAAGTGTCAATCCAATTGGTTATATGGAGAACGGTGGTGAAGTTTTAGCGCAGAGTGCGATTGTATTGTTCGGACAATTCGGTATTTATATTATTGGAACAGTTATATTGCTAACGGGGATTACGACAAATGTCGCCTGCTTAGCTGCTGTAGCTGAATATTTCGGAAGAATTGTACCTAGCATTTCTTATAAAAATTGGTTGATTATTTTCGCTACACTAGGTTTAATCATTACGAATTTTGGACTCACAACAATTTTAACAATGGCATCCCCGATACTACTTTTACTTTATCCATTGGCGATTGCATTAATTGTGCTTATATTTGCAAATAACCTTTTCAAAGGTCAACAATCGGTTTATGTGGGTACAATCATTGGTGTGGGCTTTGTTGCTATTCTAGACGCATTAAAGGATGCAAATATTTTAGTGGATACAATCAATAGCACGTTTGGATTTATCCCATTGTTTGAAAGTGGTGCGGGGTGGATTGTAACGGGGATTATTGGATTTATGATTGGTGTAGCAGTGGCAAAAACAAGAAAAGAGCCTATTACACTCATCAACTTAGCAGGTGAAGAAGTCCTTTAGGCTATAAATAAAGGACTTATAAAGTAATTAAAAGAGAACCAGAATTTCAAAAAACACAGGAATGATTCAGAATTATATCTTTACGTAGTACTCAAAATTCGAGCATTGAAACAGGCGCGATTATATCAACTTGGAGTATCTGAATACTACTTATTTAACTGGACAGGAAGAGGAAATGCCCGAAGTCAATATGCCTGAAACGTACAAACTTAAAGTAGGCTATGTATATCAGAGTAACAACTGTGATACGGTAATTTAGGTAGGGACTGCTTTTTTAGGCGGATTTCTTAAAGTGGAAATGAATAAGTTGACTGACGCTGATTCTTGGTTCTTTGTTCATAGAATGCTGAATCTATAATTTAAGGAACTGCCCAAAATAATTAAAGGTACCTATGGAAGACAGGTACCTTTTTGAAGTTAAACTTCTATTCCTGCAATCCCAAATCCTCCAGGACCAGAATGTGTCGAGATCGTACCACCACCTTCAATCCAAATACTATTTTTGAATCCTTTTTTCCGTGCAATTTCATTGATCCGTTCTTTGATCGTTTCACTAAGTCCGATGGAGTATATAAAGTAAATTTGTTGTCGATCCATATCGTATTGCTGTAAATAATCAAGCAGTAAACTTTCAGCGACTTTGCTCATTTTTCCACGATATTTTTTGGTTGAAACGAGCTTTCCTTCTACTAATTCAATACATGGTTTGATTTTCAATAAAGCCCCTCCGAGGTAAGCCATATTGCTGACTCGTCCGCTCGCCAGTCACGTTTAAGGCACCGATTAAATGAATATCCTCTATATCTTCCGTTGCTAGTAACGCATTTTGATAGGAAGCAGAAGCCTTTGATGTATACCCTATATGAACGATGATGCAATCAGGATATTCCGTTCTTAAAGTAGGTACCAGGTCCCCACACAAATGAGAAACAACTCTGAATTGAATTGGAGTCGTGTGAGGACCTAGTACCAATTGTGGGGTTCACCTGTACCTTTAATTGATATCTGCTTGTGTCGCAATCATGGTAATATAAACCTATACGCGGTAATAAGGAGTGTTAGTTTATGGATCAATTATGTAATTGTGAAGACTTTTTTCAAATAAAAATCGAAGCCGATGTAGGTGCTGACCCGTTGTGGTGCGCGGTTTGTGGGTACAACTTGGAAATGGATAAGTTTACGCTTTCAAATCCTTTAAAAGAGCAGTTAAGGGCATGGATAGATGATTATGGAAGTTGGATCAATTGGGATTACGATAGTTTAATTGAAGGAGGTAAAATTATAGAAAAAGATCATAACGAATTAGGCCTAAGATTAACTGAAAAGGTCAAAAAGGAACTAAAAGGAAAATACGAAGTTGTATTTTCACCTTCTAAAATGTATTAAAATATAGGGCAAATGAGGGAATACTTTCATGAAAAAATATTTATTAACGCAGAGTGTCTACACTCTGAAGGACCTAATTTATTTAGGTCTTTTTTGTTTATGTGTAAAAGTCTAACACAACTTTAACCTGTAAATTACCAGGGGCTTTAACACGTGTATTAGCAAAGTCACAATAATTATTGTATACCTGTTGATTGGTCTCCGAATAAGCTATCTTTTTTGGTGCGAAATTTTTAAATATGGAATCGTATTGGGTAAATGATAAGAAGTAGAATCAAACGTAAAAATGTCTTATCGAGAGTATCGTGACTTTTTTCTGGTGTTTCGATAATATGAGAGTATCGAATTAATGGATAAAATGTGGAAAGTGAGTGAATACAAAATGGAGTTATTTTTTGCTACCCTATTATATATCCTGACATTGAAAGCCTTCTGGTTCCTCGTCGCCATGGTGGTTCTAATGACCGTTGTTCAGTTGCAGCTGCCGAAATGGCGCGGCGCTGTCGGAGAGCGAACCGTGCAGAAAAGACTAGAAAAACTTGGCGAAGAGTACCGAGCCTATCATGACCTCTACATCGAGGACGCAAAGTACGGATTGACGCAGATTGATCACGTTGTCGTCTCCAAATATGGCCTGCACGTCATTGAAACAAAACACTATAATGGATGGATCTTTGGCAGTGAAAATCAGAAATACTGGACGCAGGTCATCTATAAAAATAAACAGAAATTCTACAATCCGATACGGCAGAACTATGGTCACATAGAAGCGCTCAAAAGCCGTCTAAACTTACCCAATCTGCCTGCACGCTCCATTATCGCCTTTTCTAATACGGTCGAATTCAAATTCAAAGAACCGTTTCGGTCAGCTGATGTTGTCCACTATCGTGGATTGGTGAAAGCAATCAAGCAAGACGATAGGCTACGGCTCACTGACAATCAGGTGAACAGCATAATCAGTAACCTGGATCAGCTTGTAGATCTTCCGAAAGAGGAAAAGAAGTCAATCAGGAAAACACACTTGCAGCAGGTGCGGAAGAAATATAACGCCACGACGGGGAAGAAAGTAAAGTAGGCGAGTGGCAGAGACGGTGAAGGAAGTAGTTGAGGGAAAATAACGGATCGGTGTGAGGAACAATCATTAAAGTTTCACCCACATCTACCTTTAATCAATATCTACTTATCTCGCATCCATGATAGTATAAACCTATACGCGGTAATAAGGAGTGGATGAATGGGCAGATAATCGAATATATTCAGGGGCCGTGGAGGGCAGTGGCACTGCTTACTATCTCTCTGGTTCCTTTTTTTGCATTGTGCTCAATTCGTATAATATGAGACCCATTGAGCGGTGCAATTGTGAAAAACTATGAGGATATTCAGAGATTGAGTAGCGATTAACTGGAAAGGATTTGTTAGTGAGGTGCCAAGTCCAGAAATAAATCGTACGGAACTCTGAATCAAACTTAATTCGTGTTCGGACCTACTCCCTTTATTTATCAGTTTCCGACAGAAGACTCCCTCTTCAATCATGTGAAGGGCAGAGCCCAATGATAAGAGGGAGATGAATGTCGGTTGTCTGTAGACAAAGCAGTTTCTGTAATGATAGAATAGGAACATACATTCCCATATGAAATGAGGTGAAAGCAATGTTGG
>NZ_JAPMIW010000013.1:0-34307 GCF_033088395.1 Sporosarcina sp. GW1-11
ACTTACGTAAAGTTCAGCCATCGCAAAATCTAATCCAACGATACTTTCTATTTCTTTCTGAACGATTTCTTTTTCATATTCAGTTAAGATAGAGACATAATATGCGCCTGCTGGTGTCATAGAAATTGTACATGACTTAATCGTATGGTTTGGAGGGATCGTGCGATGTTGTTTGATTTTGACAAGTTTAAGTTTTGGTAATTTGATATGACCAGCTAGCAACATAATATTGCCATTCACTACATTCGTTTTATAGGACTTTCTGGACTTCTTACTTTTGAATGTAGGAAAATCAGCCGTGCCATTGAAGAAGTTTTTATATGCTGTTTGCAAATTTAGTTGAGCATTTGCTAGAGCTAGAGAATCTACCTCTTTCAGCCATTCAAACTCTGTTTTGTATTTAGCAGGGGTAGGCAGTTTTTGCTTCTTCAGTTCATCTTTGTTGTCTTTGTACTTCTCATACGCTTCTTTTCGTTCGGCTAACATCTTGTTATAGACAAATCGAACACAGCCGAAGGTTTTACGTATAAGACATGCTTGTTCATCTGTTGGATACAAGCGGAATTTGTAGGCTTTATTATGTGTAGTCGTGTCATTTCACCTCACTTTTATAGGCATTGATAAACTTCGTCATTTTGGTATATTATTGTTTAATTTCACTGATATACCACCTTTATTCATTATACTACGGATTGGATACAAGCGAAAAATAAAAAGCAACCGCAATTACTTTTTAGCTATCGCCTATCCGAAATTCATCTCCACCTTACCGTAGGGCTTCATCCTTCATACGTTTGAAGGTGGAGACTTCTTTCGAAGAGCCGTTAAATGTAATAAATAGTACGAATCATCTTCAACACATCGCCTTCAACGATTCATTTAGAGAGGCATCGCAGTTATTCTCCATCTCGATACGTAACGGCAGTGCCGGTTGCGATGCACATCATCATACCTTCACGTACCATTTCAAAATCCAAGTCCACACCAATCACAGCGTTCGCCCCCATAGCGCTTGCTTTGTGAGACATCTCATCGATAGCCGTCTGACGAGCTTCAGTCAGTTTACTTTCATAGGCTGAACTACGCCCGCCTACGATATCCGTAACGGATGCAAAAATATCCCGCACAATATTCGCTCCCATGATCGTTTCTCCTGATACAATCCCGTGATACGTTTCAATTGTTCGACCTTGCAGTGTATTCGTTGTCGTGTGTAACATATGATCTCCTCCTTTTGTTTGTACATATACGTTACGTAAGAGGAGAAGGTTTCAAAAAGGGTTGGACAATAAATCGCAAAAAATTGTATGTCATTTCCCGGGGAATACTATCGAGAAATGTAGTTCCGATCTACGAATCTGATGATAGTTGTTTAAAGGGTGCTAATCATCAGGTAGAATAGATATATTAATAGTAAAAAGGAGGGGATTGTATGGCGGAACAAATGTATCAGCTTATATCAATCATTTTATACATGGCAGCGATGCTGTTTATCGGTTGGTATGCGTTTAGACGGACGTCGAATCTGACGGACTATATGTTAGGCGGACGCTCGCTTGGTCCAGCGGTTACAGCGTTGAGTGCGGGTGCTTCGGATATGTCTGGCTGGCTATTGATGGGGCTACCGGGTGCTATTTATTTAAGTGGACTTGGCGAAGCATGGATTGCGATTGGCTTAACGATTGGTGCGTATTTAAACTGGCTCTTTGTAGCACCGCGTCTTCGTGTATACACGCAAGTTTCGAATAACTCGATCACAATTCCGAGTTTCTTAGAGAACAGATTAAAAGATACATCTCATTTACTGCGGGTAGCTTCTGGAATCATAATTTTAGTATTTTTTACATTCTATGTGTCTTCAGGTATGGTAGCGGGAGGAAAGTTCTTTCAAAGTTCATTCGGTTTAGAGTATCATACGGGGCTGTTAATCGTATCCGCAGTCGTTATTGCATATACGCTATTCGGCGGGTTTTTGGCAGTAAGTTATACCGACTTTGTCCAAGGACTTATCATGTTTTTGGCATTGATCTTAGTTCCATCGGTCGGGATCTTTATTACAGGGGGCTTTTCGGAAACAGTTGCAAGTATACGTCTGGCAGACCCTACGTTGTTTAACTTTGTATCAGGTGTCAGTGTTGTAGGGATTATATCATCGCTCGCATGGGGGCTCGGTTATTTTGGCCAGCCGCATATTATCGTTCGATTCATGGCGATTAGTTCAGTAAAAGAGACGAAGAGTGCAAGACGGATTGGTATCGGTTGGATGTTGTTAAGTTTGCTTGGTGCCATTGCGACAGCCTTTGTAGGGGTTGCGTATTTCCAACAGAACGCTACTGAACTGGCGGATGCGGAAACGGTCTTTATTGTTCTAGGACAAATTATTTTCCATCCACTTATCGCGGGTATTATGTTGGCGGCTGTATTAGCTGCAATTATGAGTACGATTTCTTCTCAATTAATCGTTACTTCATCTGCGCTAGTAGAGGATTTATATAAAGCGGTTTTCAAAACGACTGCTACCGATCGTCAATACGTTTTCTTAGGACGTGTAGCGGTTCTAGTTGTGGCTATCGTTGCGATGATTCTCGCTTGGCCGAATAAAGAATCGATTCTAAAACTAGTATCGTTCGCTTGGGCAGGGTTTGGTGGCGCATTTGGACCGATTATCTTATTGACGCTTTATTGGAAAAAGGTCACTGTCAAAGGCGCGTTATTCGGTATGATTGCCGGTGCGATTACGGTAGGCATTTGGGGCAGTGTGAAGGTGCTCTCTAGTTCGCTATATGAGATCGTACCGGGATTTATTATTTGTTTAGTCGTAACGTATGTAGTTAGTTTGATAACATATAAAGAAAATCCAGAAATTACACGTGAGTATTATGAAACGCTTGAGATGCTTGAAAGAGAAAAGTACTAAATACAAAAGAGCTGCCTGCATATGCGAAGGTGGCTCTTTTGCGTTTGCTTATACTAACTTTACTATTTGATTACATGAATGAAACTTTTAATTGACTCTAACGTAACGGTAGGCTTTATAGTAGAAGTAGAGAGGGGGAGAACACTATTGAAAGTGAAGGAAGTATCGGAGCTGACAGGTATCAGTATTCGCACACTGCATCATTACGATGACATAGGGTTGCTCGTTCCTGATCAATTGACAGAGGCAGGTTATCGCCTATATTCAGATGAAAACATAGCTGAACTTCAGCAAATATTATTCTTTCGTGAACTTGGCTTTTCATTAACACACATTAAGGAATTGCTAAGTAGTCCAGCATTCAAGCGGCTGGAGGCTCTTGAATTGCAGCGCGACATGTTGATACAAAAGAAGTCGCAACTGGAGATGATGCTTGCAACGATCGATAATCCGAGAAAGGGGGGAATAAAATGACGAATGAAGAGAAATTCAAAGGTTTTGATTTTGGAAAAAATCCTTACGAAGAGGAAGCGAAGGCTCGCTGGGGTAAGAAAGCAATTGAGCAAACGAACAGCCAATTTACTGAAGAGATTCAAGAAGAAATGAATCGGATCTACTATAAGCTTGCGGATATTAGACATTTAAAGGTTGATTCCATTGAAGCGCAAGATGCTATTGAGGAATGGTTTTTATTGCTGAATCGTATGGGCAGTTATTCACTAGATGCGTTTAAAGGGCTTGGAGAGTTGTATGTGGCGGATGAACGGTTTACAAAAAATATTGATCAGTTTGGAGAAGGTTTAGCTAGGTTTATGCGGGATGCGATGAATGTGTACGCGGAGCAGCAATAAAAAAGCAGAGACGAAAGTTTTACATCGTCTCTGCTTTTAGCATTTATAGCGCATCTGTCACTTCGTCACCTTCAGGTAAATACTCAGATAACCCTATACTTTTTAAGCCCTTTTTAATCTTCGTCGTATAGCCGAGCTTTTCATTCGATAAGAAACCCGCCTTCGAAATAATGAGTTGCTTTAATGTAGGTAAGTAGCTAGCATCGACTTGTTGCCATAACTGGTAGGAATCGATTAAATCTTCAAGTGTTAGATGTAAATAGTCGTCACCTTTGAATGATTTGTCAGGCGAGATGCGGTACCAAATATCACCGTTATCACGAATCCATTTGTTTTTATCATAGACGATTGCTTGTTGGATACTGCGTGCTGTCTGAAGATATTTCCAATCGCCAAATTCTTGGTAAGCCATAAGCAATATATTCATACCGCCAAGCGCATGATTCATGGAGGTATGTGTTGTTACTTGCTGATTGATAGGGAAATAGTCCGCGATGTAATAAGCGTCTCTCGCTACTGTTATCGTATTGCCTTTACGTTTTTGCGAGACGAGTAAATCGGCATAGTTGCGTAAAGGTTCCTTAGCGGAAGGGATCCCGAATTCACCACCGATATTGTAATAAAATAAAGCAATCTGTTCATTGAATCGCGTATCGATAAATGGTGCATGAATGTCATATAAATGCTTGAGATAGGTGCTCGTTACTTCAGTTTCCCAATAATCTTTGTCTTTTTTGAAGTTCTTTAAATTCACAAATGCGTTATAAACTAGGACTTCAAAATAACGATCTTTCTGTTCATGATACAGTGTCAAGGCGCGATCTTCTTTTAGCATAAGTAGCAAGCGACCATAATTTTGTCCGGATGCTGGCATCGGTTCTGTAGATTCTGCTAGTTTGTTGTACGGACCATCTGCTGTATACCAATTATTTCGTTTCCGATGATTTTGACTAGTCTCTCGCATCCAACGGAAGATATTCTCTTTTGATTGGAACAGTGGCTTGTCAGAATCGACATACCAATGATCAGTGACTTCGTCGGTATTTGCTTGCAGTGTGTAGACGGATAATAAGGTCTTTCCCGCTACAGCGTATGAAAGATTCTCCTGCTCACCAAGAAGTTCCCGCGTTACACTTTGTTCGTCGTTATCATAGTGCATAGATAATTGTTTTGATTGATACGCTTGTCCAATCATTCGTTCTTCCACGGTACCGTCCGTCTTGATGAAGCGTAGTACCCCTGTCGGATAGGAGGTCATATCAGAATCAACCGCATTTTTATTTAGACGCATCAGTGGATAGCGGTCGAAGCGATATAAGTCAAAATGCGCTACGTCTTCTTCTTTTTGTAATACATCGACGGTGACGGGTACGTTAGATGGATTTGTGAGTTTTGAGAAGACAAAAACGTCTTGATTATCAAAGTCCCGAACAGTTAGTTCAATTTCTGCTCCATTTCTTCCTACCGCATAGGTGTAGACTTGATCACGCGAAAAGCCGTAATTGATTCGTTTAAAGTCCTTATACATAAATGGTTCTGTCGAGCGTATGTAAAGTGGATGATTATCGAACGGTACGCTTCCTAAATGAAGGGATTTATCAACCGGACTGTAGTTAGCAGATTCTTTTACAGTAGATAACGTATAGAATTTTGGTTGTTTAATACGATTAGTTTCCACTAATAGTTGATGTAGTGCTTTAGAGAAAAAGGCTCTTGAAGCTAGCGGCTCGCCATACGCTAAAAACTCTTCTGTCGTTAAGAAGTGAAAGTTGGTAACGTCCTGTAGCGTCACTTGATCTCTACGTGCAGGCCAAATCTTCGGTAATACCTTTCCGCCATTATTTTTTAATTCAAAGGCAGCGACCAATGCATCCCATAATTCTTGCTCAGTCATTGGATCATCAAAGCCAAATGTTCCAGAAGACTTCGGTTGTAACCAGCCATTTTCTACAGCTGTTGACGCAAAGAGTGCTTTGTCAGAACCTGTTTTTACGTCGGAAAAGCCATAAGGATTATCAAGTAATTTGGAGCCGAAAATCTTGGATAAGGAAACGGCTACCTGTCCTTTTGTTAAGGGGGCATCTGGATGGAATTGCATATCATAATCACCCGTGATGATTTTCATTTCATCTAACTGCATGACTTCATTTTTCGCCCAGTGGTGATTGGGGATATCGATATATTTCACGTCTGCCATACGCGCACTAACAGACTGTATAGAACAGAAAAATAGTAGTGTTGCCAGAATAATCATGGCATGCCATTTGTTCAAATGTACAACCTCCAACGTAATTCCATTTCAATACTATAGTATACAGCAAAAGAATTATTAGCGACAACATAGGTAGTGAAAGAGGACATATGATACAATCTGAGAAGACTGATAGGTAGAACAATCGAAAAGATCGGGAGGCTTTACTATGAATAAAGAAGAGTTTTTAGAGCGTTATGCAATTGAGCGAAAAGGTACAAACTCGTTGAAGTGGGACAAACTAGAAGAACGTTTCGGTGATGCAGATCTACTTGCAGCATGGGTAGCGGATATGGAATTCAAAGTACCTGAGCAAGTAGTGGAAGCGATTATGGAGAAAGTGAATCATGGTGTGTTCGGTTATACATACGTTCCAGATTCTTATTATGAAGCGTTTATTCATTGGGAACGCGAGCGTCACGGCTACGAAGTACAAGCGGAATGGATGCGTTTTTCGACAGGTGTCGTGACGGCGCTTTATTGGTTTGTCAATGCGTTCACGAAACCGAAAGATGCGGTCATTATTTTATCGCCCGTCTATTATCCGTTTGCTAATGCGGTGAAAGATACAGGACGTACGCTTGTTAGTAGTGAACTTATTAATACAGATGGTACGTACACTATTGACTTTGAAGACTTTGAAAAGCAAATCATCGACAATGATGTGAAATTGTTTATCCATTGTACGCCTCATAATCCAGTGGGTCGTGTGTGGACGGCTGAAGAAGCGGAGACACTATTGGGCATTTGTGACAAGCATGATGTACTAATCGTTTCTGATGAAATTCATCATGATATGACATTTGGCGATCATACACATATTCCATCTGCAATTGTCGCAGACGGCAAGTTCTCTGAACGTATAGTAACAGTGACAGCAGCTTCGAAGACATTTAACTTAGCTGGCTTATTGACATCGCAAATCATCATTGAAAATGAAGCATTGCGTGAGCAGTTCGATCAATTCGTCAAATCGGTCAATCAAACAGAAGTAAACTTGCTTGGAATGACTGCTTCCGAAGCAGCATTCCGCCACGGTGCGGATTGGCTTGACGGGTTGCGAGCAGTCGTCAAATCAAATGAACGCTATGCAGTTGAACAATTCACTGAGCATGCACCAAAGTTAGTTATTACACCACTTGAAGGTACGTATTTACTATGGATTGATCTTCGCGCGTATATTCAGCCGGATGGCGTCAAAGAATTCATCCAAGATACATGTAGACTAGCAATCGACTACGGCGAGTGGTTCGGAGAAAATTCTAAAGGGTTCATTCGCTTGAACTTGGGAACAGAGCCACGATATATTAAACAAGCAGTAGATAGTATTATCGAGCACTTACCTCAATAATAGAACTGGCAGGGAGCGGATTGATGTACTCAATTCCGTTCCTTTTTTTTTGAGTTTTTCACTACTTAACAAAACCTTTACATAGTATCCACACTAGCTTTACATTCAACCAGTATAGTCTTACTTGTAGAAGAGATTACTAATACGAGGAGCGATCAGGATGCAGTTGAAAAAAGCAGGATGGTGGGTAGGTCTTTTATTCGCGGCCGTATTTATGGTAGCGTGCAGTAACACGGAAGCCGACGGTTCAAAAGAAGATGCAGAAACGAATGAACCGGAAAAAATGGAAGGTAGTGTCGTGATCGATGGTTCAGGAACTGTGTATCCGTTAATGGCGAAAATTGCTGAAGAATATATGGTAAACGAGCAACAGGATGTTTCAGTAGAAGTTAGTCGTGCAGGGACCGGGGCTGGATTTAAGAAGTTTTTAGTAGAAAATGGCACCGATTTTAATGATGCATCCCGTCCGATCAAAGAGGAAGAGAAGGCAGAAGCTGAGAAACTAGGGATGGAAATAAAAGAATTGAAAGTTGCGTTAGATGGATTAACATTCGTTATTAACAAAGAAAATGACTGGGCAACTGAAATGACACCTGAACAATTAATTAGTATTTTCGTAGCGGGTAGTGACGTGAAAAAGTGGTCAGACATTAATCCAGATTGGCCAGCTGAAGACATTAAACCGATGGGTCCAAACGAAAACCACGGAACATATGAGTTCTTCTATGAAAAAGTAATGGAAGAAACAGATATGAGCGAGCACGTAAACTTGCAGCAGGACTATTCGACGTTAGTAAATCTAGTATCTGAAGACAAAAATGGTATTGCATTCTTTGGCTATGGCTATTATGCGAATAATACGGATCAACTACAAGCGGTCAGCGTCGATTTTGGTAATGGAGCGGTAGAACCAGCACTTGATACAATTTCAGAAGAAGGAGCTTACGCACAGTTTACGCGTCCGGTATTCACGTACTTAAATGTTGATCACGCAAAGGAAAATCCACAAGTATTAGATTTTGCGAAGTACGTCATAGAAAATGCTAATAAACTCTCAGCGGAAACAGGCTTTGCACCAGTCCCAGAAAATGAATTAATCGAGAATCTAGAATTCTTGAGCAGTCTGTAAAACAGACTTCATACGTACGATGTGGCGGGAGGGAGAAGAAGTTCTCCACTCCCGCCGTTACATATAGGGAGTGAGAATATGGTAACGAGACAGGTGACTTCAAAAGAAAGTCATTTCCAGCAAGTTGCAGCAAGGCACCAGCGCCGGGCAGCGCGTGAACGATGGATTCCCATTGGATTATTTTTGCTGACCTTTCTATCAATTATCACAACTGTGGGCATTGTCGTTGTGCTATTATCCGAGACGGTCAGCTTTTTTCAGCGTGTCACTATAACAGAATTTTTCACCGGTACGGTACTGAAACCTTTGAGTCAGACTCCGCAATTTGGTGTCTTGCCACTGCTTCTTGGGACGATTTTATCGACTGTCATCGCGATGGTAGTCGCGATTCCGTTCGGCTTGATGACTGCTATTTATTTGAGTGAATATGCTTCTGCTCGCTGGAGAAAGTTTTTGAAGCCGGCATTAGAATTATTGGCAGGGATTCCGACGATTGTTTATGGATTTTTTGCCTTCACTTTTGTGACACCGGTCTTACGAGAATGGATTCCAAGTTTACAAGCGACGAATTTATTAAGTCCAGGTATCGTTATGGGGATTATGATCATTCCAATGATCGCTTCACTTTCAGAAGATGCGATGCGATCTGTACCGAACGCCTTGCGCGATGGTGCATTTGGTTTAGGTGCAACGAAGCTAGAAGTAACAAGGAAAGTAGTTATTCCGGCAGCCTTATCAGGAATTATCGCATCGGTTGTACTAGGAATATCGCGTGCGATTGGGGAAACGATGATTGTTACGATTGCGAGTGGTAGCTCAAAAAACTTCACGCTAAATGTTACAGAATCCATGCAAACAATGACGGCTTATATTGTAGAAGTAACAGGCGGGGATGCTTCGGCAGGCACGACGATCTATTATAGTCTTTATGCTGTAGCTATGACGCTATTTGTCTTTACGCTCGCGATGAACATGCTGGCACGGTATATTTCCAATCGATTTAAGGAGGAATACTAAGTGATGACCCAAGGGCATTTACGATTTCGTATGATCAGTAATCAATTCGCACGGTTTGTCTTTCTTTCAGCTTCTTTGTTCGGTTTACTTGTACTGTTCATACTATTGTATCGAGTGATTGAACAGGGAGCTGGTTGGCTTAACACCGGATTTTTGACAGGACGTCTTTCTACACAGCCGGATCAAGCGGGAATTAAAGGTGCTATTTTCGGTACATTGTGGCTAATGGCAGTAGTTATACCTCTTACTACGGTGATAGGTGTGGGAACAGCTATCTATTTAGAGATGTATGCAAAAAAAGGGAAATTACGTAGTTTAATTCAAACGAATATTGCAAACTTAGCAGGAGTACCTTCAATCGTTTATGGAATCCTAGGTATGACACTTTTTGTACGTGCGCTTGATTTTGGTAATAGTGTGTTAGCGGGTGGTTTGACGATGGCACTACTGGTGTTACCGATTGTCATCGTTTCTAGTCAGGAAGCTATGCGTGCGATTCCGGGGTTTTTAAGTGAGGCTTCTTACGGGTTAGGTGCTACGAAATGGCAAACCATTCGATCGGTTTTATTGCCTGTCGCATTGCCGAGTATTATGACGGGGTCTATTTTAGCATTATCTCGAGCAATTGGTGAGACAGCGCCACTAGTAGTCATCGGGATCCCCGCATTGTTATTGCCGATCCCGATGAGCATTTTTGATAAATTTACGGTGTTGCCGATGCAGATTTATTACTGGACAATTGATTCGTCACTGCTTGCGGAGTACGCAAACTTAGCCGCCGCAACAATCATTGTGTTGTTGACGATTTTGTTTTTATTGAATGCTACTGCTATCGTTATTCGGAATAAATTTGAGCAACGCTTTTAATTCATTTTCCAAAAAAGGCGTAGCTTGCAATAGATCTCGGAATGCAACGTAGCGCTCGATTTGCGCTTGACTCGGTTTCTTGTCATTGCGATATGCGCGGATCAAAATATTTTTTGGTGTATGTTCCATATCGATGAATTCAACGAGTTGTGCTTCGTAGCCGACCAATGTTAGTAACTCTGCACGGATCGAGTCGGTTGCTAATGCTGCAAATCGTTCTTTCACTAAGCCGTGTTGTAGCATAACGTTAAGTGCTGGAGCTTGCAACTGAGTAAACAGTTCATGCTGGCAGCACGGTACGGAAAGAATAACGGAAGCTCCCCATGTGACCGCTTTGGCAAGTGCCATATCGGTAGCCACATCACATGCATGCAATGTCACGACCATATCTACAGCTGTATCTCCGCTATACTCATTGATATCTCCAACTAAGAATTCCAGATGATCGTACTGTAAATCATGTGCGATTTTTTGGCATTCCTCAATTACTTCTTTTTTTAAATCCAGTCCCGTAACACGGATATCCAAGCCTTTTTCAATCCGTAAATAATGATATAAGGCGAACGTTAAATATGACTTGCCAGAGCCGAAATCCAAAATACGGATGGGACGGTCTTTTGGCAAGTGAGACAGTGTATCGTCGATCAATTCAACAAAGCGATTGATTTGACGGAATTTGTCATGCTTCTGGTTTTTCACTTTACCTTCTGGTGTTTGTACACCTAAACGAATGAGGAATGGATAGGGTGTACCTTCTTTTAACGCATATTGTTTGATGCGGTTATGTGCATAATCGACGGTCTTTTCTGTATCCAAAAATATTCGTTTAATCGAAACTTTCATCTTTTTGGAAATTTGAATCTGTATCGTTTCGTTCGTCAAATCGATATGGAATTGTTTATAGTTTTCAAGTGCTTGTTGTAATGGTAGCGCTACGTCATCATAGGCAACATTTTCGTGCTTGAGAACGCGTTCATGTTGATACTCAAACTGGATATGAAATTCATCCCTTAGTTCGATAGGTTTCAGTTTGATTCGTTTGATTTCATTGGACTTCAATCGGGGCTGACTAATTGTTGCACGAATGAATGATCCATCTGTCATGCGTTTCTGGAGAAGTTCCAGTACGTCATCTACTGACATAGGTTGACACTCCTGTCTTTCTTCAGTTAAAGAGGAATCCTTGTTTCTCCAAGAACGCTTTTATATGTGGACGTTTGGGCGTTTCTAGGAAGTCTGCCATTTCTTCCGTCCATTTTGCATCCCGTTGATTGGACTCGCGGCTTGCGTAGTATTCTTGCATGATTTTATCGTATGCAGGTAATACTTCTTTATATTGCTCTTCGTTGTACGTATTTTCGTGTAAAACTGCTTCTATTGGCAAACGAGGTTTTACGCCATTTGCTTCGTTTGGAACACCGATGGACATGCCAAATAAAGGTACAACACCTTTTGGTAATTCTAATATGTTTGAAATTTCTTCAATTTCATTTCGTACTCCACCGATATAGCAAATGCCATACCCTTTTGACTCGGCTGCGATAACTACATTTTGAGCGAATAAACCTACATCAATAGCGCCTACTAAGACGTTTTCTGCTACTGAGTAGTCGATTTCACGGCCATGTAAACGAGCAGCATGTGATAAACGATTATAGTCCATGCAGAACACTAATGTCGCACCTGCTGTATAAAATTGGCGACGGTTTTTAGATAGTTCGGCTAGTTGGCCACGCTTCTCTGTATCTGTTACATAGATGACCGAGCAAGCTTGCACAAAATGTGAACTAGCCGCGTGTTGGCCTGCCTTGATTAATTCTATAATTGTTTCTTTTGAGATAGGCTCATCTTTATAGCGACGTACAGATGAGTGAGATGTTAATAATTCGATAACCATGTAATCCCTCCGCATTCATTTTCTTAAGAGCAGCATGTCGCTCCTAAAACTCTACTATTATCCTACACTATTCTGACCTTTCGGGAAACATTGAAGCTTATTTTGTTTGTCGGTTATCCCACTCAATAAAAGGAGCTGTCGCGTTAGCGGATTTTCGTTGGATGAATGGAATTGAGCGCTTTTCTGGTGTTAGTTGCTGATCGCGGAAGAAATTTTTCAGTGGATTCGCAAAGCCAACTTCTTCGTAGGCGTCTTGCTTACTACAGGCGTAGTAGATTTCACCGATAGTTGCCCAGTACGAAGCACCTAGACACATTGGGCATGGTTCGCCGCTCGCATATAATACGCAGTCAGATAAATCAAGAGTCTGCAATTTAGCGCAAGCCTCTTTTATCGCTAGTAATTCTGCATGAGCAGACGGATCGAATGTGGAGTCTACTAGATTCGTACCTGAACCGATGATTTTACCGTCTTTGACAATGATTGCGGCAAATGGTCCACCACCGTCTTTGACATTTGTAATCGCCATTTCAATTGTATGTTCCAACCACTTTTCATGATTCATTTGAAGCTCCTCCTGTCGAATATTCAAATTTCCCGGGAAATATTGACCGGAATCCTGTATTCATCATACAAAACTTTAGTAATCTAGACAAAAAACAGAGGAAAGACTGAAAATGATGAACGGCTGTGCTTGTTTGGTATGATAAAGAAACAAACGATCAGGAGGGGAATGTGATGAAGCTAGATCATGTCGTGTATTTTACCGATAAAAAATTGACGGACGTTGTCTTGGAACAGCAACAACAGGGAAATGAAGCAATTATGGGTGGACGCCACGAGCAATGGGGAACAGCTAATGCTTTGTTTTATATGAATAACGGTTACATTGAATGGCTGACGGTGGAAGATGACAGTAAGGCAAAGCAAGCAGCGAGCACGCAACCGCTCGTCGCACAGTTTCTTCATGATCGATTAACTGGCGATGGCTGGGCAACGGTCTGTTTCTCTGTCGATAACATGGAAGAATGGAAAGAAGAGCTCGACAATAAAGGGTTTCAAACGACAGCTATTCTTGACGCTTCTAGGAGGACGGAAGACGGACAGTTGTTACGCTGGAAGATGCTGTTTGTAGAGCAAGACGTGACGAGCGAATTGCCCTATCCATTTTTCATAGAGTGGGAAGAACCCGAAGAATCACGGTTTACTAGATTAAAGGAAACAGGCGCACGTACTGCTAAGCAACTAAAGAAAAAAATTACAGAATGTATCTTTCACGTGGAAGATCCATTGAGGGAAACAGGCGAGTGGGCAGTCTTGCTGTCACAGAAAGTAGGCGACGAAAATGACATCCAAGTTGGCGATGTTGTGTTTCGCTTCGCGGAAACGCAAGATCAACCTGAACGTTTAACGGCTGTACGTTTTTCAACGAACGGTTAGTTAGCGTAACAACGGGTAAACTACTTATAAAGATGTGTCCGGGGAGGATGTTGGGGATGGATGTATTAATAGAAGAGGCCGTAATTATCGGCGTCCATGAACAAAAGGATTTGCATTTTGAATATGCGATGGAAGAACTGCGTAATTTGGCGGAAGCGATTGATGTAAAGGTTATAGGGGAAGTTACGCAAAATCTAGAGCGTAGACATCCGGGCCATTATATCGGTAAAGGTAAGATGGATGAAATTCGCGAAGTGTACGAAGAAACGGGTGCGAACTTGTTGATCTTCAACGATGAATTATCACCTTCACAATTACGTAATTTAGAGAAAGAACTGGAATGCAAAATTATCGATCGTACGATGTTAATACTTGATATATTTGCTCGACGTGCGAGAAATAGAGAAGCTCAAATGCAAGTCGAACTCGCACAGTTGCAATACACATTGCCGCGATTAGTCGGTTTACGTGCGTCACTTAGTAGACAAGGTGGAGGTACGGGTGGCGGCCTTCAAAACAAAGGGGCAGGTGAAACAAAACTTGAACTGGATCGCCGGAAAATTGAAGACCAGATTGCCAAGCTTCACCGTGAACTAGAACATGTACGCGACCAGCGCGAAACGCAACGCAAGCAACGCGTGCGTAGTGGTATTCCTGTCGTTTCAATCGTAGGCTATACGAATGCCGGGAAATCCACGCTGATGAACCGCCTGTTGCAGTATACCGATGCTGATGAATCAAAGGAAGTCAGTGGAAAAGATATGTTGTTCGCCACACTAGAGACAGCTGTACGAAAGATCAAACTACCTGACAAGAAAGAGTTTATTTTGACGGATACGGTAGGATTTGTCTCGAAGCTACCTCACCATTTGGTCCAAGCATTCCGTTCGACGTTAGAGGAGGCAAAAAATGCGGATTTATTATTGCATGTCGTCGATGTCTCGAATGTAGAACACGGACATATGATGGACGTGACAAATGAAACACTACAAGATATCGGAGTAGAGAGTATTCCGACGGTAAATGTCTACAACAAAGCAGATTTGGCGAATGTTATTTATCCACGTGTACAAGATCAAAGTATTTGGATGTCTGCTAGGGAGAATGAAGGTATACCTGAGTTGCTGAAATTAATTCAGAAAAACTTATTTAGAGAATACATTACGTGTAAGTTATTAATTCCGTATGATCGAGGAGAAATTGTCTCCCAGTTGAATGAGAATGCAGCTGTAAAAGCTACTGCGTATGAAGAAGAGGGCACACTGATGACTGTTGAAATGCCCGAAAGTGAATATGAGCGATTGCAAGAGTATGTATTGAAGTAATGGAAAACAAAAAAAGTGCTGCACGCGCAATGCGTGCAGCCAAATCCTTTTTTCTTTATAAGAAGAGAAAGGGGGTGGGATATCTTTAGTTTGCCCACTACACATAGTTTTAAACCTTATCCGAAAAATTAAGTCATACTACTCATGTTAATCGTTTTAATTGCCTATGAGTGGGTTGGGTAGATTTGGTAGGAAGGGTTCGATTCTGTATATACTCCTATAACTTTGAACCTTTTTCTTAGCCCTACCGTACAACTAAGAGAAGCCAATATGAAGAAGGAGAGATGTACAAATGAAGAAGTGGACAATGACAGTAGTAGCCGGGGCATTGGCATTTGCACTAGGTGCTTGTGGACAAACAGCTGAACCGAAAGAAGATCCAATCACAGGAGAAAAAGAAGAAGTTGTGGTGAAGAGTGACTTGACCGCTGCTGATGTCATGAAGAAAGCAAGTGCTGCTGCAGAAGCACAGCAAAGTATGCATTCCGAAATGGTCATGAAGCAAACGATGGAAATGGATGGGGAAACACATGAAATTCATTCAACAATCGACATGGATATGATTTTAGAGCCGCTAGCTATGCGCCAAACGATGAATATGAAGATGGATGGCGAAGATATGGCTATTGAGCAATTTATGACAGAAGATGGTTTTTTCATGAAAGATCCACAATCGGGTCAGTGGATGAAGTTCCCAGGTGATATGTATGAACAAATTACAGGACAGATCGCAGATTCGCAAAGTACTGCCGTTGACTTTACTATGTATGAACAATTTGCAGACGACTTCAAGTTTGAGCAGACGAATGATGAATATATCCTTTCACTGAAAGGTTCAGGCGAGAAATTCAGTACACTTATGAAGGATATTATGGAGCAAAATATGCCAGCGGGAATGGATGAAAGTGAGCTGGATGCCGTTTCTCAAATTGATGTTGATAGTCTAGCTATCGAGTTTACTTTAGATAAGAAAACATTTTTCACGAAGAATTTCGACATGGATATGGTCATGACTATAGATGAAGAGGGTCAGAAAGTGAAAATCGATCAAAACATCAAAGGTACGATGTCAAAAATCAATGAGATTGATGAGATCAGAGTACCAAAAGAAGTCATTGATAATGCAGTAGATATGAGCGAAATGATGGGGAAATAACGGAAACATCATACTGCAAATTAAATGGCAAAAGGATAAGTTGCCGTTACGCTACGTTTCAGGCTGACACGTGTCCGATGGGCTAGCTAGCTCAGCCTTTTAGTCTTATCTACGAGTCGTCTTCCACACAGCGGAAGACGACTTTTTTATATTCTTTATAAGAACGAATACTACTGAATAACTATAGCATTTGTCACAAAATGAATGATAATGATTTTCATTTAGATATTGACATCATATAAAAAACGCGTTAATGTAGTTAGTGGGCGAATGATAATCATTATCATTTAAGTGGAAAAGCTCAAATATTCGATATCGGAGTTCTTCATGAAGAAACGTTACTTAATTACAGCCGTTATTCTGCTCTCCTTCCTTTCGTTGTTTGTCGGTGCTAGTCGTATTACACCGATGGATTTACTAGATTGGCGTTCAGAAGAAACAGAGATTTTCTTAATTAGTCGTGTGCCACGGTTAGTTGCTATTTTACTGGCGGGGGCTGGAATGAGTATTGCAGGTCTTATTATGCAGCAATTGAGCCGCAATAAATTCGTTTCACCAACTACAGCCGGAACGTTAGATGCAACAAAACTCGGAATTTTAGTTTCTATGTTAATTTTCACCAACGCAACACTATTAGAAAAAATGGCGGTGTCTTTTACATTCGCCTTACTTGGTACGTTCTTATTTATGCAAATACTGGATCGGATTAAATTCAAGGATGCCATCTTCATTCCGCTTGTTGGTCTGATGTTTGGTAATATCCTCTCGTCCATATCCACATTCTTTGCTTTTAAAGCAAACGTGATCCAGAATATGTCGTCTTGGTTACAGGGGGACTTTTCAATGATCATGAAAGGCCGTTACGAGCTTTTGTATATCAGCATACCGGTCTTGATCATTACATATTTATATGCGAATCGTTTTACTGTCGCTGGCATGGGAGAGGACTTCTCCAAGAACTTGGGGCTAGCATATAAACGAATTGTCAATATCGGATTGGTTTTAGTTGCTTTGATTACAACGACGGTAGTATTGACGGTTGGCTTAATACCATTCCTAGGATTGATCATCCCGAATATCGTTTCGATTTTCAAAGGAGATCATCTTCAGAAGACATTACCGCATACTGCATTGCTCGGTGCAATCTTTCTTCTAATCTGCGACATTTTAGGTAGAGTCATTATTTTCCCATACGAGATCTCGATTAGTTTGATGGTCGGTGTCATCGGTAGCGGAATTTTCCTTTACTTGTTGTTTAGGAGGAAAGCTTATGCGTAACCGAACGAAATTATTGATTTTGACTGCTTGTGCATTAGTATTTTGTAGTTTGTATTTATTTCAAGGATTGAATGGTAGCTATGATTACGCCCTCCCTAGAAGAGCGATCAAAGTCGTAGCAATGACTCTAACGGGTGTGGCGGTAGCCTATTCCACAGTTATTTTCCAGACGATTACGCATAACCGGATTTTAACACCAAGCATCATGGGATTGGATTCACTCTATATCCTGTTGCAGACGGTCCTAGTTTTCTTTTTCGGTTCTACTTCATTTGTCCTGATCAACCAGCAATTCAATTTCATGCTGTCGGTCGGTGCAATGGTGTTATTTGCTTTACTGCTCTACCACTTTTTATTCGGTAAAGGGAACCGGCCGATCTACTTCCTGCTATTAGTCGGTATTATTATCGGTACATTCTTCGGAAGTATTTCGACGTTCCTGCAGGTCATGATCGATCCGAATGAATTCTTGCGTGTGCAAGATAAGATGTTTGCGAGTTTCAATAATATCAACGGGGACTTAGTTTGGTGGGCATTTGGCATATTGGTGCTAACACTCATCATCGGTTGGCGTTATATTAATGAACTTGACGCCTTGTCACTTGGTCGCGATACAGCGATCAACTTAGGCGTGCCGTATCAATCAATTGTCAAGCTGATGCTGATCCTATCGGCGGTACTAATTGCCGTTTCAACCGCGTTAGTCGGACCCATTACGTTCTTCGGGCTGATCGTTGCCAATCTTTCTTATCAGTTCTTCAAGACATTTAAGCACTCCATCTTAATTGCTGGCGCTTCATTGATGAGTGTCATTGCATTAGTTGGCGGTCAATGGATCGTTGAGCGCGTCTTTTCATTCTCGACCACACTAAGTGTGATCATTAACTTTGTCGGTGGCATGTACTTTATCTATTTACTATTAAAGGAGAGTCGATCCTCATGATTCAAGTTCGTGAGTTAACGAAATTTTATGGGAAAAAGGCAGTCGTGGAAAAGGTCAGTGTGAATATCCATCGTGGAAAAATCACGTCATTCATTGGACCGAACGGGGCTGGTAAATCTACTCTTCTATCGATGGTAAGCCGATTGATGGATGCCGACACGGGCGAAGTTTTGCTTGATAAAAGTAAAGTGAAAAATATGAAGTCCAATGAATTCGCCAAGCGCGTTGCTATTCTGAAACAATCCAATTTCATGAATGTCAAATTGACTATCCGTGAACTCGTTGGATTTGGTCGTTTCCCGCACTGTAAGGGCCGTCTCCAAGAAGAGGACGAACGGATGGTTGACCAGGCGCTCGAATATATGGGGTTGATGGACATGCAAGAAGCATACTTGGATGAATTATCAGGGGGACAGCGCCAACGTGCATTTATCGCCATGACGATTGCACAAGACACCGACTATATTCTACTTGATGAACCACTTAACAACTTAGACATGAAACACTCCGTTCAGATCATGAAAATCTTGCGTCAGCTTGTCAATGATCTGGGCAAAACGGTCGTCATCGTTTTACACGACATCAACTTTGCTTCTGTTTATTCAGACCGCATCGTTGCCTTGAAAAACGGTAAGATTGTCAAGGACGGTCCAACGAACGACATCATCAACTCTGAATCACTTCGGGAAATCTACGATATGGAAATCCCGATTCAACAAATGAAAGATTGCCGTATATGCGTGTACTTTAACTCTTAAAGAAGTGAGGAATATGACTAAAATGAAAAGACTTACATTAACTCTATTCGCATTACTCTTAATGCTTGCACTTGCTGCTTGTGGTGGAGCAAAAGAAGAAGGAAAACCAGCAGACAATACAACTCCAAATGAGAAGCCAGCTGAAGAAAGCACTGAAGTAACAATTACCCACGAACTTGGTGAAACAACACTTGAAAAGAATCCTGAAAAGGTTGTAGTATTTGACTTTGGAACGCTTGATACACTAGACGAATTAGGAATTGAAGTAGCAGGTTTACCACAAGCAATCGTACCCAGCTATCTTTCTACATATGAAGATGAAAAGTACGAAAATCTAGGAAGTTTGAAAGAGCCAGATTTTGAAGCAATTAACGCAATGAAGCCAGACGTTATCTTCATCTCTGGACGTCAATCGGACTTGTATGATCAATTCTCTGAAATCGCACCGACCATCTTTATGGGTGTGGATACATCTCGCTACATGGAATCATTCAAAGAGAACATGGAAAAGATCGCAACAATCTTTGATAAAGAAGACGAAATGAAAACGGAACTAGCAAACGTTGATACAAGCATCGAAGAAATCAAAGCAAAAACTTCTGAAGTAGACAGCAAAGCATTGATCGTTCTTGCAACTGAAGGTAAAGTGAGTGCATATGGCCCAAGCTCACGTTTCGGATTCGTTCATGATGTATTCGGTTTCCAACCAGCTGACGAAAAAATCGAAGTTTCTACACATGGACAAAATATTACATTTGAATACATCTTGGAAACAAACCCAGATATCCTATTCGTCATCGACCGTGATGCAGCAATCGGTAACGGCGCATCAGCGAAAGATTCTGTTGAAAATGACCTAGTGAAGAAAACAAATGCATTCAAGAACGATAAAACGGTTTACCTAAATGGTGAATACTGGTACCTATCTGGTGGAGGACTACAATCGATGAAAGAAATGATTAAAGAAGTAGAAGCTGGACTATAAGAACACAAACAAATTCCGGGAGACTTAGTCTTTCGGGATTTTTTTTTGAGTGGATGTGACCGCGCTCATAGAACGCCCGCCCGCGCTCATAGAACGCCCGCCCGCGCTCATAGAACCTCCACTCCCGCTCATAGCCAGTCCGTTCGCGCTCATAGAACGCCCGCTCCCGCTCATAGCAGGACCGCCCGCGCTCATAGAACTCCCGCCCGCGCTCATAGCCAGTCCGTCCGCGCTCATAGAACTCCCGCCCGCGCTCATAGCCAGTCCGTCCGCGCTCATAGAATGCCCGCCCGCGCCCATAACAAGTCCGTCCGCGCTCATAGAACTCCCGCTCCCGCTCATAGCAGGACCGTCCCCGCTCATAGAACTCCCGCTCCCGCTCATAGAATGCCCGCCCGCGCTCATAGCCAGTCCGTTCGCGCTCATAGAACGCTCGCTCCCGCTCATAGAACTCATAAATAACATCCTTTTAAAAAACTAGTCAAAACACTAATACAAGTGGTATGATTACACCTGTAAAGACACCTAAAGATTGTACAATGGAAAGGTAGAAGATAAGTGAAAACGAAGGAATTATCACGCAATAAACTACTCGGAATTGCTGGAACAGGTTGGATGTTTGACGCGATGGATGTAGGAATTCTGTCATTTATCATTGCGGCACTTGCTGTAGATTGGCAGTTAACTTCAACCGAAATGGGTTGGATCGGTAGTGTAAACTCGATCGGAATGGCATTTGGAGCATTAGGCTTCGGTTTGCTCGCGGATCGTATAGGACGTAAGCAAGTATTCATGATTACTTTGGTCTTATTCTCAGTCGCTAGCGGATTATCTGCCTTGACGACTACATTATGGGCTTTTCTTATTCTCCGCTTTCTAGTGGGTGCAGGTCTTGGTGGAGAGCTACCTGTAGCATCTACCCTTGTTTCTGAAAGTGTAGACGCAAAAGAGCGAGGGCGCGTTGTTGTGTTGCTTGAAAGTTTCTGGGCTGCAGGCTGGCTACTTGCCGCGTTAATTGCCTATTTCGTCATTCCAAGCTTTGGTTGGAGAATCGCGCTTATCATCACAGCTTTACCAGCATTTTATGCAATCTACTTACGACGTAACTTGCCGGATTCTAAAAAATTCATCAACGAAGGTAAAATGAAAGAATCAACGGGGCAGAAGTTGAAGCAACTATTGTCTCCTATGTATAGAAAGCGTACGATCATGCTGTGGATCGTCTGGTTTGCGGTCGTATTTTCCTATTATGGCATGTTCCTTTGGCTACCAAGCGTCATGGTGTTGAAAGGTTTTAGTCTTATCAAAAGTTTCGGTTATGTACTAATCATGACGCTTGCCCAACTTCCTGGTTATTTCAGCGCTGCCTGGTTAATTGAACGGGCGGGACGAAAGTTTGTACTTGCTACGTATTTATTTGGGACAGCATTAAGCGCACTTGCTTTCGGAAATGCGGAAACGTTAACTACATTGTTAATAGCGGGCGCATTCCTATCATTCTTTAACTTAGGTGCATGGGGTGCACTTTATGCGTATTCACCTGAACAGTATCCGACAGCAATTCGTGCAACAGGTTCAGGCGTAGCTGCCGCAGTTGGTCGTGTTGGTGGAATATTTGGGCCATTATTAATTGGCTCTTTACTCACAGCCGGCTTTGGTTTCGGTAGTATATTCGCTATTTTCTGCGGTGCAATTATGGTTGGTGTATTAGCTGTCATTTTACTCGGAACAGAAACAAAACAAACGGAGTTAACATAGTATAAGATAAGTCGTTTCCATTTAAGCTAAATGGGGGCGGCTTTTTTAATGGTAAATATTTTTGATTCCGATGTAAAATATCTATAATTACAAGAAGGGAGTTGATACGATGTTTCGTATTCCAGATGAAATAGCGCGTATTGCACTAGAACGTAGCAAAGATTTTCAAGTGGAAGGTTTTGTTCGCGGAGAAGGTCCAAAATCACCGACATTGTTACTAATCGGAGAAGCACCTGGTGAGCACGAAGGTGTACATGGGGTACCGTTTATCGGTCGTGCGGGTGATGAATTGATGAAATCATTGGCATCTGTCGGTTTAACACGCGATGACGTCTATATGACGAGTGCCTTTCGCAGTAGACCATATAAATGGGGAACCAAAAAGGAACGAGATGGCACGTTGACGGAACGGAAATATAATCGTCCACCGACACAAAAAGAGCAGCTTGCCCATGCACCCGTCTTGGATTATGAAGTGGCGAACCTCACACCGAAACTCATCGTTACGCTCGGCAATATTGGTTTACAACGATTACTAGGAAAGCAAGCGAAAGTCACGTTGCTACACGGGCAACTGATCACGCAACCTATACAGTATCTAAAAGCATTAGATGACACACAATACAGTTGGACGGATGAAACGTACACAATTATACCGACGTTCCATCCGGCATCTATTTTTTATCGACCATCTTTGCGTCCGAACTTGGAAGAGGATTGGATGCGAATTGGTGAATATCTTCAAAAGTTAACTAACAATTCGATTGAATAAGTTATATATGAAGCATGGTTTGGCATAATATGTTCAAAGGAGAAGATCATATGTATGAAACGATTGATCCATCTTTTTTTAACGCACCTGTTATAGAACTTGCCCGTAATCTCGTGGGGAAATATATCGTTCATGAACGAGCGGATGGTTTATTGGTTGTGAGGATTGTTGAAACAGAAGCATACCATGGACCAGAAGACCGTGCAGCTCATAGCTTTGGTAATCGTAGAACAAAACGTACGGAAGTGATGTTTGGAGAACCGGGTGCTGTCTATACATATCAGATGCATACCCATGTATTGATGAATGTAGTTGGCGCAAAGGAAGGTGTACCGCACGCAGTTCTCATACGGGCAGGTGAGCCGATAGAGGGACTGGAGCTTATGCAGGAAAATCGCGGTAATCATATAAAGAAAGTGAGTGATTTAACGAACGGTCCCGGCAAGCTTTCAAAAGCGCTTGGCGTTACGATGGACTATTATGGTCATCATTGGACAGAGAAGCCGCTCTATATAGCAGAAGGTTTGCCTCAAGCTGAAATTGAGGCCGGCCTGCGTGTGGGTATTGGAAATACAGGAGAAGCAGTCCATTATCCGTGGCGTTTTTTTGAGAAAGACAATCCATTCGTTTCAAAATACAGGAAATAATAAATAGAGATAGAGCATCTTGCGGTATCAACCGTTAAAGAGAAGAGTAGGGGTTACTATGATAAAAGTATTAAGGATGGGAAGCGCATTTATCGGTATTATCGTCGGGGCAGGATTTGCTTCGGGTAATGAAATTATGACATATTTCACGAGTTTTGGGATAGCAGGAATCTTTGGTGCCATTCTTTGTACTGCGCTTTTTGCATATTTAGGCATGGTGTTGACAAGATTAGGCAGTCGCATGCAAACGAATTCTCATAAAGATGTCATCTATAAAATTAGCGGGCGTTATCTAGGAATCATAGTCGACGGTATAATCATATTTACACTATTCGGAGTTGGAGTCGTCATGTTGGCAGGAGCCGGGGCTAACTTGAATCAGCAATTTGGCTTACCGTCCTATGTTGGTAGCTTGTTGATGATTGTGCTCGTGTTCTTAACTGTGTTATTAAATGTTGACAAAGTAGTAGGCATAATCGGAAGTATTACACCATTTTTGATCCTAGCTGTTATTGTTGTGTCCATCTACAGTCTGTCAACGATGGATACGACGTTTGCTGTACTTGATCCTGTAGCGAAAGCTGTACCGACAACATTGCCGAACTGGTTCATCTCCGCAATTAACTACGTATCATTTAATGTTGCAGTAGGTGCTTCAATGGCCATCGTCATGGGAGGAGCGGAAAAGAACGAAAAGACTGCGGCGTGGGGCGGCTTCGTTGGAGGTCTAGGACTTGGTATTTTGATATTATTGAGTCACTTAGCGATATTTTCACAAGTCGATGCCGTGATGGGAGCAGAGTTGCCGATGCTTGCAATCATCAATCATATTTCACCAACACTTGCCTTCTTTATGGCGATTGTATTGTACGGCATGATATTTAATACAGCTGTTAGTATGTTCTATGCATTCGGTTCCAGATTCATTTACAATGGCACAAAAAAGTTCAAGGTATTCATAGCAGCTTCCTTATTGATTGGCTATGCATTGAGTTTCTACGGCTTCACAAACCTAGTCAGCTATTTCTATCCACTCGTCGGCTACTTAGGCTTATTCCTAGTCGGAGCGCTAATTTTCGCATCGTTCCGCATGCCGCGATTGGAGAATTAATACGTACAAAAAACCCCCACGAATTCACTTCGCGGGGGTTACGTAGGATTAAACTGTTGCTAATTCAAGTTGTACTGCCGGACCGAAGAATTCGTAATGAATTTTATCTTGTGGTACGCCGATTGTAACTAGTTGTTGAATAACGAACTCCATGAAACCAGTAGGTCCACATACATAGATATCGCTATCTTTAATAATGTTTTCCTCTAGGAATTCACGTGTGAAGATACCGTCTCCTTCTTCTGAATAAAGTACTTTATACGTAGAATTTGGTAATTTCGCGTTCAATTCCTCAAGCTTAGTCGCGAATGCTTGTTGGCTACGTGTACGTGCAGAGTGCAAGAATGCTACTTCGCGCTCAGGAGATACGTCAGCGATTGTTGAGTACATCGCCTTCATTGGCGTAATTCCTACACCTCCACTGATTAATGTTACAGGTGTTGTAGCAGTTGGCTCCAAGTAGAAATCTCCTGCTGGTGCACTAACTTCAATAATATCTCCTACTTGCACATCGCTATGCAAGTAACAAGAAACTACACCATTTGGTTGCAATACATCTTCACGTTTTACCGAAATACGGAATGTATCTTCATTTGATTTTTGAGACAAGCTATATTGACGGTTCACAATGTTTTTCGCGCCTGGAATTGACATACGAACTGTAATATATTGTCCAGGTAAGTAGTATGGCAATTTCTTGCCATCTACTGGCTTCAGATAAAATGAAGTGATGATGTCACTTTCTTGTACTTTATCTACGACTTCAAAGTCTTTGAATAACTTCCAGCCGCCATCAGCTTCTGCAGTATTTTCGTACATCTCTGCTTCTACTCCGATGAATGCATCAGCAATAACACCGTAAGCTGCAGCCCATGCATCGATGATTTCAGGAGTTGCTGCGTCGCCAAGTACTTCTTTGATCGCGCCTAGCAAGTGCTCTCCTACGATTGGATAATGTTCAGGCAAGATTCCAAGTGATACGTGTTTATGCGCAATTTGCACGACTGCAGGCAAGATAGCTCCTAAGTTGTCAATATGTTGCGCTGCTGCGTATACAGTGTTTGCAAGTGCAGTTTGTTGACGTCCTTGAGATTGGTTTGTGTGATTAAAAATGTCTAGTAATTCGGGGTGTGCTTTGAACATATTTTTGTAGAAAACAGTAGTAATCGTTTTACCGTGTTGCTCCAATACTGGTACAGTGGATTTAATAATATCAATTGTTTTTTGATCTAACATAAGATAATGCACAACCTTTCTGTATTTGATATTCCTATCATAAATCATTATTTGATTAAAAGCTATATATAAAATACATGTTTAAAGATTATATTAGAAAACGGACACAATTCATTCAATAAACTGACACTTTTATTATTCTGAACCTTATCGCTTCTTAAGGACTTCTATAGAGAAAATGGTATAATGAAGTGAGAACAGAAAGTGGTGATACTATGCGTTTGACAATGTATACTGACTATTCATTGCGTGTTCTGATTTTTTTAGCTTCTAAGGAACCAGGTGAGTTATCTACTGTGCAAGAAATCTCGGATGCTTATCAAATCTCAAAAAATCACCTCACAAAGATTGTCCATGAACTAGGGAAGTTTCAATTGATTGAAACGATTCGCGGTCGCGGTGGTGGAATTCGTCTCTGTGTAGAACCACAAGATATAAATGTCGGTGCGCTCGTTCGCAAAACGGAAGATGATTTTCATTTGGTAGAATGTTTTGATTCGACTAAAAATATGTGTGTCCTATCATCTGCCTGTCAATTAAAAGGTGTATTATATGAAGCGTTACAAGCATATTTTGCTATTCTCGATCGTTATACAATCGCTGACTTTATCCGTAATAAAGATGAGATTCATTCTTTATTATTTTCGTCTGGTCAAACTTGAATAATATGATAGAATATATTTAGTAAACAGAGTGAAATAGGAGGAATTAAATAATGTCAAAAGTTTTAGTCATTGGGCATAAAAACCCGGACACGGATTCAATCACATCTGCAATCACGTATGCGTACTTAAAGCAACAAATCGGAGTCGATGCGGAAGCAGTTCGATTAGGTGCCATCTCAAAAGAAACAGCATATGCGCTCGAAACTTTCGGATTTGAAGCACCACGTTTAATCGAAAATGCATCGCCAGAAGTAGCTCAGGTGATTTTAGTTGATCACAATGAAAGTCAACAAAGTGTAGATGACCTGGATAAAGTACAAGTGTTGGAAGTTATTGACCATCATCGGATCGCAAACTTCCAAACAAATGATCCACTATATTACCGTGCTGAACCAGTGGGCTGTACGGCAACAATTTTAAATAAATTATTTAAAGAGCATGGCGTTGAAATACCGAAGAACATTGCAGGACTTATGTTGTCCGCAATCGTGTCCGATTCTTTATTATTCAAATCACCAACCTTCACAGCACAAGACCAAGCAGCGGCTGACGAATTAGAAGCTATTGCCGGTGTAAATGCTGCAGAATATGGACTAGCAATGTTAAAAGCAGGAGCGGACTTGAGTGCTACACCAATCCAAGAGTTAGTAAGCTTAGATGCGAAAGAATTTTCATTCGGTGATGTCAAAATAGAAATTGCTCAAGTAAATGCAATTGATGTGCAAGATGTGTTGGGACGTCAGGCAGAACTTGAAGAACTACTCAATCAAGTCATTGAACAAAAAGGCTTGGATCTATTCCTATTTGTTGTGACGGATATCATTAATAGTGATTCGGTCATCATTGCATTAGGAAAAGAAGCAGAACGAGCAGGCTCTGCGTTTAATGTGTCATTTAATAATAATTCTGCTTTACTAAAAGGTATCGTTTCACGTAAAAAACAAATTGTTCCAGTTCTAACGGAAGCCTTATCATAATAAGTAGACTGTCTAGAAATCGAACCGATTTCCTAGACAGTCTTTTTTCTATCCCAAATTTAGCGGCTGTGTTGCTGGGCCTTCGAGCACAGAGCCATCTGCACGAAAGCGCGAGCCGTGACACGGACAATCCCATGTTTGATCGCCTTTATTCCAGCGTGTGCGGCAACCCATATGCGTACAAATTGGAGAATCTGTTCTCGCGATATGTCCGCCAGCAAATTCTTTAATAGTACGTCCGGTCAATAACAGCGCTCTGCTGAATAACGCACCGAACTCCGATCGTCCTGGTGAATATAGTTCGCTAGCGGCATTAGGCTTTCCTATAATCGCGTCTGTAATAATCCGAGCACAAGCCATGGAATTGGATAGTCCCCATTTGCGATAGCCCGTACTAATATAGATATCTGGTGTGGTACTTGATATGGCGCCCGCGTAGGGTATCAAATCTGGCGTTGAGGGATCTTGTGCAGACCACTGATAAACAATATCTGTAAATTCTAGAGTTGTTTTCAAATCGTCTGTCAGTCGATCATAAATAATTTGCGTCTCTTTTTCGGCACCTGCTGGATGTGATTCTGCACAGAGTAAGACATACGTTTGCCCATCAATTGTCGTTGTGCGTATTGAGCGCTTAGGATTATCTACCGCCATATACTGCTGATCAAATGGAGTAGCCGTTTTTGCGGCCGCGATATAGGACCGTTCTACGTCTAATTTAAGGATTTGCATGCCTTCTAGTGCTTCAATAGGGTAATGCGAGCAGATGATTAGCTGCCGATAGCTGACAATCTTGGACGAAGCTAATTTAACGAAATGTCTATTTGTATCGAGAGTAGCCACTTGCGCGTGTTCAATTATTCGTGCCCCGGCTTTCTCCGCTAACTTTGCTAACTTTTGACCAAAACGTACGGGATGAATTTGTGCTTCATTCTCAATGGTTAACGTATGAGACGTTTCAAATGATAAGTCTTGTGCTTTTCCACTAAACGTAAAAGGAATCCCTATCGCTTCGTACGCTTTTTTCTCTTCTAACAATAAGTCAGTACCTTCCGTCGTTTGTGAAAATAGGACGGAGTGAGCAGTTTGTAATTCATGACTATCTGCAATGGAGCGAGCGAACTCTATGGCATCTTCATTTGCCTGGAAATAAATCTTTGCATTTTCCACTCCAAACTTTTCTATTAACTGTGCATAGACCAAATCATGTTGCGCAGTTAATTTCCCTGTTGAATTTCCAGTTGCCCCTTGTAAAATGCTGTTCTTCTCCAATAAAATAACGTCTTTCCCTTGCTTCGCTAAAAAATAAGCGTTGGCTAGCCCACTTAGTCCACCACCAATAATTAGAACTTCACATGATAAATCTTCTTCAACTGTTGGATAGTTCGTTCGGGGATAAGCGGTAGCAAGCCATAATGACTCGTTCATTTGTACACCTCATTCTTATAAATTTAATTATCCTAAGCATTTATATTGTTGCCAAGTTTTCTTGAATCTAAAATAGAGAATAGAGAGGTGGGCAAAAAATGAATATTGAAATATGGTCTGATTATGTTTGTCCGTTTTGTTATATCGGGAAAAGGCGTTTAGAAGAGGCTTTGACTGAGACAGGTTTAACGGAGAAAGTGGAGGTACAATTCAAAACGTATTTACTAGATCCGAACACTCCTGTCGCGTCCGGTCAATCGTTAATTGAGGGATTAGCTGCCAAGTTCAGTGTGAGTAAGGTAGAAGCAGAGAACATGTTGAAAAATATCGAAGAACAAGCAAAAACGGTAGGCCTTCATTATCAAGTGAATAAAATGAAGACAGCCAATACAATAGATGCACATCGCTTAACGAAATTTGCGTCTCAGCATGGCAAAGACTTGCAAGTAGCGGAACGTTTAATGCATGGTTATTTTGAGGAAGGCGAGCAAATCGATATTGAAGAAGTACTATTAGCGATTGCAGAAGAAGTAGGGTTGGATACAGAGCAAGCTAAAGCGATGCTTCGTAGTGATGATTTCACTGAAGAAGTCCAAAGGGATATTGAAGAAGCTCGTGAAATCGGCATTAAGGGCGTACCATTCTTTGTCTTCAACAGTAAATATTCTGTTTCTGGTTCGCAATCTAGAGAAGCGTTTGTTGAAGCGCTTGAAAAAGTTGCGCAAGAAGAAGGAGTCAAGCCTATATTACAAGTACTAGGAACAGACAGTGCAGGTCAGTGTGACGACGGTTCTTGTGATCTATGAATAAAAACAACAGCAACCAAACTGGCTGCTGTTGTTTTTATATAGTAATTGAAGAATTCACTTCAGCTTTACTGACGGCAATTATCATCTTGATGTCAATGTTTTCACCCACCATGACACCGCCTGCTTCTATAGCACGATTCCAAGCTAGACCGAATTCCTTCCTATTTACCTCGCCTTCTACCAAATAGCTTGCTCCGAACATATCGACTTCTAAGGGAGTAATGTAAAATAGTGCGTTCTTCATTGTTTGTTTAATCGTCAAATCTCCGGTCATACGGTACACACCATCTTCGTGTAAATAAATGGAACGAGAAGAGAAAGTCATATGAGGAAATGTTTGTACATTAAAAAAATCAGCTGAACATAAGTGCTGATCTCGTTCTTTATTATTTGTATGTATCGAAAGAACAGCTACTTTAAAATGAATAGTGCTTCTCGTTAAGTCAGCTATATTTCCTTGAAGTTCCCCTGAAAAATTATCGAACGTTCCACGTACTGTAGAGACCATCATGTGAGGAACTGAAAATTCCACAATTGACTTCGATTGATCTACCTTCCATTTATTCACTTACACCCCTCCTTGTAGGTATTTAGTTATGTAAACTCTAATGGAAAAACGAATAAAAGTCAAAATGAAAAACCTTGTCAAAAAGCGGGATTGCAAGCATACTAATAGAGGAATAAGATTGTTTCCGGAAAAGTGGAGACAGGTAAATTGAAAGGACTTGATGTGAATGTCAAAACATCGATGGTTTGAAGATCTCAATACCAAAATACAAAATGGTTGGTTATTACTTGATGAACCACTAAATAAATACACAAAAACACGTCTAGGTGGCAAAGCGGATATTGTGGCGGCGCCAGGAACTATGGAAGAAGTGCAAGCGGTCGTTACGTATGCTTACGAACAAAACGTTCCTATTTTATTATTAGGTAATGGCTCGAATATGGTTGTCCGTGATGGAGGTGTCCGTGGGATCGTCATATATATGGCGAATTTCAATCACATTGAAATTACCGGAGACAAGATGGTGGCAGAGGCAGGAGCGCATATTATCGATGCGTCTAGAGCGGCTGCCAAAGCATGTTTATCTGGTTTGGAATTTGCTTGTGGAATTCCTGGCTCCATTGGTGGTGCGATGGCGATGAACGCGGGGGCATATGGTGGAGAGATTAAGGATATTATTACCCGAGCTACAGTAATGGATAATACCGGGAAGATTTTCGTTCTTTCTAAAGATGAGTTAGAACTTGGCTACCGAAAAAGCATCATAACCGAAAAAGGCTACTACGTCCTATCTGCCGAGTTCCGACTCACGCCAGGTGTCCAGCGCGATATTGATTTGACTGTAGCAGATCTAACGTTTCAACGTGAATCAAAGCAACCACTCGAGTACCCTTCAGCTGGTAGTGTATTCAAGCGACCTCCAGGTAATTTTGCGGGTAAACTCATTCAAGATAGTGGATTGCAAGGCAAGGGATTTGGCGGAGCAGAAGTATCAACGAAACATGCAGGATTTATCGTCAATAAAAAAGATGCAACCGCAACAGACTATATCCGGACAATCCAAATGGTAAAAGACGAAGTAAAGAAAAAGTTTGGTATTGAGTTAGAAATGGAAGTAAAAATTGTTGGAGAAGAGCTCTCCGAATAAAAAGAAGCATCTGCAATTGCTGCAGATGCTTTAGTTTGTAGACAAAAGGAAACTAGGAGTTGTGATTGATCCAGGATTTACACTTCAGAAGGGGACGCTTGTCCTATGGGCGTGGCCTGAGCCGCTTCCTTCACTACGTTCAGTAGACTCACGCTAATTCTCCCGAACGCGTCCGCCTGGAATGCAGAGCAACGGTTTCATATACTTTCCAAGTTACTTTGACTACAATTCATTTTAGAAAAAACCTACAAGAGCCTTTGTAGGTTTTTAGTCGTGAAGTTTGCATTGGATCTTGCTCGTATCAAGCACTTGATCATCTTCAATATGAACTTGGCAAATTTTATTGTTTTGCATGAACTTGAAAATCCCGTTATTGAAGTCTGTACCGATTTCTTTGAAGAAAATCCCTTCGTATTGCGCTTGCTTAGATAATGTGAAGGTGATGCGGAAACCTTCTCCGTCTTGAGTAAGATAAGCACGCACACCTTTTTCAAATGAACCTTCTACTTCGCCTTTAATCGCACGATCTACCGAAACAACATGGAAATCAACGAACGGAATTTCTCTCAGTAAGACGTTCATGAAGGAGCCTTTTGTGATTTCTTCCCAACGACTTTGTGCAGTCTGACCGATAATGATTTGTGTAATGCCATACTGATGAGCGACTTCCTTGATTACTTTCGCAGTCGGCCGCTTTTCGTCATCGCGTATGATGAAGGCTTCGACATCTAACTCTTCCGCAAGTTCTTGCCAGCGGTCAATATATTTGGATTTTTCCACGTCAAAATCATCAAGTGGTGCTGGGTCCACTGTTAGGATATATAGTGGACAGTCCATAATTGCTGCAATTTTATATCCTCTTTGAATGAGACGTTCACCATTTGGACCGTAATACACACAAACGAGAATACTCTCATCCATACGGCTTTTCATTTTACCCATAATGACTCTTCACCTCTTTATATTCTATAGTTCTATTATAAAAGCGTAGTTGTTACATGTGATTATAAACAGTATAGGGACCGCGCTTTCTATGCGGTTTCTTATGAAGTAGTGTATACTTTTGAGTAGAGAATGTACTCCCTGCTTAGAGTCTCATTATGCATAACGTATGGTGTTCAGTCAAGGGGGCATAGGAGGTGTAATGTTGATAACCATCTTGCTGGCAATTTTTATTCCATTTATCGCAGCATGCCTAGTACCATTGATACATAAATTTTTGACGGGTCGGCGGATTGGTTGGTTTGTGATCACAGTTCCGTTACTATTATTCATTTTACTTCTTCGTCTAGTACCCTCGCTCTCGAATGGGGCTACTTATTTATATACATTTCCTTGGATACCTTCAGCAGGTGTCCATTTTTCCACGCATGTAGATGGTTTAAGCATGATTTTTGCGTTGTTAATTACGGGAATTGGTAGTCTAGTTGTCCTTTATTCCATCTATTATCTTTCTGAACGTGAAGCGATTGGTCGCTTTTATACGTATTTATTGCTATTCATGGGTGCCATGCTCGGCGTGGTCTTATCCGATAACTTGATCGTTTTGTACGTGTTCTGGGAATTGACTAGTATTTCTTCATTCTTGCTTATCGCTTTCTGGTATCACCGTAAACAATCGAGATATGGTGCGAAAAAGTCTATGTTGATCACAGTAACAGGTGGCATTTTCATGTTGGCTGGATTTTTAATGCTTTATATGATCACAGGGACATTTAGTTTACAAGAATTGATTAGCATGCGGGAAGTGATCGCTGCAGATTCGCTATTCATCCCTGCAATGCTTTGCGTATTGCTCGGTGCTTTTACGAAGTCTGCGCAGTTCCCATTCCACATTTGGTTACCGGACGCGATGGAGGCTCCAACGCCTGTCAGTGCCTATTTACACTCCGCTACGATGGTTAAGGCGGGAATTTACTTAGTCGCTCGCTTCACGCCTGTATTTGGGGGGCATGCGTCTTGGTTTTATATCGTTTCTTGTGTCGGCCTGTTGACGATGCTGTGGGGATCTGTCAACGCGGTAAAACAGACGGATTTGAAAGCATTGCTGGCATTTTCGACGATCAGTCAACTTGGGATGATTATGAGTATGCTTGGTATCGGATCGCTTGCGTTTGCATCGTCTGAAAGTACACATAGCGCACTCTACACAGCCGCAACGTTTGCAGCATTATTCCACTTGGTCAACCACTCCACTTTTAAAGGGTCCTTGTTTATGGTCGTTGGGATTTTGGATCATCAGCTTGGGACGCGGAATATTAATCGCTTAGGTGGCTTGGCGGCCATCATGCCAATTACGTTCACAATTGCTTTGATTGGCAGTTTTTCAATGGCAGGATTGCCTCCGTTTAATGGGTTTTTAAGTAAAGAGTTATTTTTTGAAGCGATGCTGTCCTTGCGTGATGCCAATTTGCTAACGACGGATTCACTCGCTATGTTGTTCCCAATCATTGCTTGGATCGGTAGTATTTTTACATTCATTTATTGTATGATCATCGTTTTTCAGTCCTTTTTGGGGAAAGTACCTTCACCATTCCCTGGCCAGCGACCTGCTCGTGAAGCGCCAATCCAAATGTTGATTGCGCCAATCGTGTTAGGTAGTTTGGTGCTATTGATCTTCTTCTTTCCAAACACGCTCGGAACGTATATTTTAGGGCCGGCGATGTCGGCGGTTTATCCGCACCTAGAAAATATGGAAGGCCTGGTGCCAGAAATTCATGCGTGGCATGGCTGGAAAATGCCGATATTTATGACGCTTGGTGTAATTGTCGCAGGGATTTTGATGTATCGCTTCTTGCGTTATTGGAAAGGTGTTTATCGTTTGGGAATTCTGCAATGGACGTTGGATCGTTTATACAATACATTTTTAATGTGGACTGAACGGATAGCGTCGGTGATTACCAAGTCGTATATGACAGGTTCTGTGCGAGATTATGTTGCTTATATCATGTTGGTCTTTTTTGCATTCATTGGGATTGGACTCGTAGGTTTTCAACAGTTCATTTTCGATTTTTCAAATGATGCCCCAGTTGAAATTAATGAAAGTCTCATTATTTTCGTCATGATGTGTTCGAGTATTGCGAT
>NZ_JAPMIW010000013.1:34360-73789 GCF_033088395.1 Sporosarcina sp. GW1-11
CTATTCCATCGCGATCTTATTTGTTGTATTCCGCGCGCCAGATTTGGCGTTGACACAGATTATCGTGGAAACTGTGACGACGGTATTATTCTTGCTCTGCTTCTACTATTTACCTGAGTGGCGATCAGAGCATAAGTCCTCCCCGATGAGAGTACGTAATGGAATGATTGCTGTCGCTTCAGGTGTAGTAGTTACGGTAGTAGCTTTGTTAGTACAAGGTCATTCGTTTTACCCTTCCATTTCAATTTATTATGAGACGGCATCGCGCGTTTTGGGCGGTTCGAATGTTGTTAACACGATACTCGGGGATTTCCGTGCTTTTGATACGATGCTTGAAGTATTAGTACTATTTATCGCAGGACTTGGTGTCTACTCACTCGTGAAGCTACGGCGCAAGAAGGGAGCGGATCATCCTGAAGAAAAATGATGTAATTTTACAAACAGTGACCAAAATCGTCTTCTTCATCATTTTGACATTTGGCGTGGAATTATTTTTATCTGGCCACAGTAATCCAGGTGGTGGATTCATCGGTGGATTGGTTCTCTCTTCTGCGTTTGTTCTATTGTATTTAGTCTATGATATCGAGACGGTCCATCGTGGGACACCGTTCGATTTTAAGCGAGTAGCTGCGTTAGGTGTGTTGTTAGCGGTTGGGACGGGATTATTGTCCTTCATTTTCAAAGTGCCGTTTTTAACGCAGGCGACTTGGATAGTTGATTTGCCGGTTTTCGGTGAAACGGAACTAGGAACGATGACGATTTTTGAAGCAGGAGTAGCGCTAACTGTACTCGGTGTAGTGGTTACGATTATTTTGGGAATCAGTGAGGATGTGGAGTAATGGAGACATTAATTACCCTTCTGGTTGGTGTGCTTGTGGCGGTAGGGGTCTATTTGCTCCTAGCAAAAGAAATGTTACGAATTATTTTAGGGACGGCGATTCTTTCTCATGCGATCCATTTATTACTATTGACGATGGGTGGTTTGAAGAAAGGGGATGTACCGCTTTTACAAGAAGGCGCAGCACAGTATACGGATGCCTTGCCACAAGCCCTTATTCTGACGGCAATTGTTATTAGCTTTGGGGTAACGGCATTTTTATTAGTATTATCTTATCGCGTCTATCAGGAATCTGGTCGAGGACCTGGATTGCGAGGGTCACAGGATGAATAATTTATTAGTGCTACCTATGATCCTGCCTGTTTTGGTAGGTGTCATCTTAGTCTTTATAAAGCCTTATATCCGACTGCAGCGACTGTTAAGTGTATTGACGACAATCGCTTCTGCGGGTATCGCGGCTTATTGCTTGGAGCGCATACATCGCACGGGTATTATGCGCTTAGATTTCGGAGATTGGTTACCGCCACACGGCATTTTGTTCGTTGGTGATTCGTTTGCAGTACTGCTAGTATTAGCAGCTTGTGTTGTATCGAGTATTATTTTACTTTACGCGTTTGCTACAACTGGACTCGAGGCGGAGACGATGTTTTTCTATCCGTTCTTTCTGTTTTTATTAGCAGGCGTTAATGGTTCGTTTTTGACAGGTGATTTATTTAATCTATTCGTTTGTTTTGAAGTGATGTTACTTGCTTCGTATGTTTTGCTGACACTTGGTGGACGCAAAACGCAATTGAAAGAAGGCATTACATATGTGTTGATCAATGTGCTTGCTTCGTGGTTCTTCTTGCTTGGTATCGCATATTTATATGGTGCACTTGGCACGTTGAATATGGCGCATATTGCAGTTCGTGTAGCGGAAGTTGGTCAAGGGCCACTACTGTCGTTGATCGGTATCGTTTTTCTATTGGTTTTTAGTTTGAAAGCGGGCTTGTTGCTGTATTTCTGGCTACCTGGTTCGTATTCGGCACCACCTACAGCAGTAGCTGCCCTATTTGGTGCATTGTTGACGAAAGTTGGTATATACGCGCTTTACCGAATGTTTACGCTAATTTTTGTTCATGATCCTTTGATTTATAAAATGATTGGTATGCTCGCAGTCGTGACGATAGTTGGCGGATGCTTAGGAGCAATTGCGTATTCGGATATTCGACAGATCGTATCGTATAACGTCATCATTTCAGTCGGTTTTGTACTGACTGGCCTTGCGATTGCGACAACTACTTCATACCAAGGTGCTAGTTATTATTTGATACATGATATGGTTAGTAAAGCATTGCTGTATTTATTGGTAGGAACTGTTGTGTATTTGACAGGACGTTCCAAGGTCGATGAAATCAGCGGGCTCATTCGAAATTATCCGCTGGTAGGTTGGCTATTTTTCTTGGCTATGCTCGCAATTGCTGGAATCCCACCGTTAAGTGGTTTTATCGGCAAAGTGTATATGGGGTTAGGAGCTATTGAAACAGGCTCTTACGTTTTATTGGCTGTTGCATTTTTATCAAGTATAGGTGTGTTGTATTCATTACTTCGTATTTTCCTGAATAGTTTTTGGGGAGAAACAACGATTAGTGAAGATGAACAGCAACCGTTTAAAAAGGCAATCGGTGTGCCTCTTGTATTACTAGCCGTATTGATTGTCGGAATGGGTGTAGGTGCGGAGTTGCTTGCACCGTATATTCAAGATGCAGCGAATGCTTTGGCTGATCCGCAACAGTATATCGAAGCAGTTCTAGATGAAGATTTGGAATAGGGGGGGAGAGACAGCATGCCAGTACAGCTTCTGCTGAATTTATTCATCGCTTTTTTATGGATGACATTGATGGATGAAGACGAACTGAAATTTACGACGTTTTTCATGGGATTCTTAGTTGGTCTCGGAATTATTTTTGCTATGAGCCGTTTTTTCGGAACTCACTTTTATTTACGCAGGGTGTACGCTGCATGTAAACTTCTGCTCATATTCATTCGAGAATTGACCCAGTCTAGTATCGTAGTTATCTCGCAAATTGTCCGACCAACATTGCGTATCAAACCAGGCATTTTTAAATATGAAACAATTTTGAGTAGTGACGTAGAAGTGACGATGCTTTCTATGTTACTGACGTTGACGCCAGGATCGGTCGTTATGGAAGTCTCCCCCGAAGGTAATGAACTTTATATTCATGCGATGGACGTTGAGGAATCGCGTGAAGGCCTGATCAATCAATTGAAGAGCTTTGAGAAGGCGATTATGGAGGTGACACGATGATTGCAGGCATGCTCATGATTTCAGTCATCTTGTTTGCGCTGACGATACTAGTAGCCGTTATACGAATCATTTTAGGACCATCATTACCTGACCGCGTGGTGGCGTTAGATGTCATCGGTGTGAATTTAATCGCAACAATTGCGGTTGTGTCAGTTATGATGAACACGAAAGCATTTTTGGAAGCGATTTTGATTTTGGGTATTCTGTCCTTTATTGGTACTATTGCATTTTCGAAGTTTATTGAGAGGGGGAAAATCGTTGAGCGTAGGCGAGATGGGTGAATTTGCGGGAGCTTTGTTAATTTTGACCGGTGCGATTGCGAGTATTATAAGTGTGTTTGGCTTAATTCGTTTACCGGATGTCTATACTCGATCACATGCGGCGACAAAGAGTTCCACACTCGCTGTCTTGTTGACTTTGTCCGGCGCATTTGTATTTTTTCTATTCTCGGAAAACTTCATCAGTGTTCGATTATTACTCGGTATAGGTTTTGTCTTTTTAACTGCACCTGTAGCAGGTCATGTAATTATTCGTGCAGCGTACCGTTCGAAAGTGAAGCTTGCAGACATTTCAACGGAAGATGAATTATACGAAAAAATTCATGGAGAACATGCAGATAAAACGTTATGAACTCCATTCAAACAACTAGTTGATTGAATGGAGTTCTCTTTTAGGTTTCTATATAATTACATTAATTGAACACTACAGAGTGAGGTGGCAAAATGGTAAATCAAGATGCATGTGAAGTGACGATTGTGCATGAAGATGTAGTCCGGAAAATTCGGAAAGAGCTCCCGGATGTAGCGGAGATGGTGCAAATATTTAAAGCGTTAGCAGATGAAACTAGACTACGTATTGCCTATTCCTTAACATTGGAATCTGAAATGTGTGTTTGTGATGTAGCGGCAGTCATTCAATCTTCATCTGCCACTGCTTCTCATCATCTGCGCTATTTGCGTGAACATTCATTAGCAAAGTCAGAAAGACGTGGGAAAATGGTATACTATTCTTTAGCGGATAAGCATGTTGTTGATTTGGTTAAAATTGCGTACGAACATGCGATTGAAGTACAACAAACTACGTAAGTTAATGTGCGAGTAGTGCGCTTGTCGAACGGCGGGCACGATGGAGGAATTTTAATGCGATTACAAGAATGGACGATACAAGAACAAGATTTGCTGATCCAGTTTATGACAACGAACTCTTGGCCGTATCATGATATTAGCGAGCCGGGTCGTGAGTTATTGGAAAAGTCGATTGAAGAAGGCGGCTATGCATCTGATGATGTAAAGACGTTTTGGATAGAGAATAATGAGAATGAAAAAGTGGGGATCGTAAAAGTTTATGACTTACAAGAAGACGTCCCATTATTTGATTTGCGAATAGCGGATAACTTTAGAGGCTATGGCTATGGCTCCCGCGCCTTGAAGAAGTTGACGCAGTATGTATTTGAACTCCCAGAACAGAAAATCCGCATAGAGGGTCATACGCGACATGACAATGCAGCGATGCGTAAAGCGTTTGAACGAGCGGGCTTCGTCAAGGAAGCTCATTTACGTCAAGCATGGTTCTTGCCGAAAGAAAATACGTACTATGATGCCGTGACGTATGGTATGACACGGGAAGATTATTTAGCTGGAACAACAACGCCTGTACGTTGGGAAGACCGATCACTTTATGAAAAAAGTATTCCTGGATTCAAAGAAAATTTTGAGACAGAACGTTTATTGATTCGGTCACCAGAGTTGAATGATTCTATGGACGTATGGGGTGCAATTTCGCGTTCTGTGACTGGTTTACGTCGCTTTACAACATGGGCTCAACATGAGTTAACGATTGAAACGACAGAGGAATATATTCGCCAAGCAGTAGCTGAGTTCATCGGTAGGAAGAGTCTTCGTTTTCATTTGTTCTCAAAAGAAACTGGCGAGTTTATTGGCTGTGCTGGATTTCATAGGATTGACTGGAAGATTCGAAAGTTCGAATTGGACTTTTGGCTAGATACAAAGTTTGAGGGGAAAGGCTATATGACGGAAGCTGTCAAGGGGCTTACTGATTTTAGTTTCGAACACTTAGAGGCAGAACGGGTAGAGTTTCATTGTGATGAAAGACATAGTAAAGGTCGCGCAGTTGCAAAACGCTCGGGCTTTGAATTGGAAGGTATTTTACGCAAAAATGCTCCTTCTGCAAACGGACAAGAATTACGCAATACGTGCTTGTACGCAAGAATTATCTGAAAGCAGAAGAAGCGATAGTTGGGTTTAACGGTTCTTCGAAAGAAGTTTCCACCTTCAAACAGCCGGATAGGATGTTAAGTGGTGGGTAGTTCACCATGTTACTATACCGATCGTTTTCCAGTTAGTAATTGTAGGACAAAAATAATCCCTGCGACTATTAGAAGAAGATGGATGAGTCCGCCACCGATTTTTGCGACTAAGCCGATTACCCATAATGCTATAAGGACTAAAATAACGAGCCATAATAAACGAGCCATAGTGAATCACTCCTTTTCTTTGTTGTGTAGTTAATTTACCCAACCAGTAGAAACCTAAACTCGTATATGTTTTTATGTATAGTGAAAGTCAGATGAGGGGGCGATGTTTTGGCTACACCGAGTATGGAAGATTATATCGAACAAATCTATTTACAGTTAGAGGCTAGAGGCGAAGCGCGCGTGTCAGATGTAGCGGAGGCACTCTCCGTATTGCCTTCATCCGTTACGAAAATGGCTCAGCGACTCGATCGTGAAGGGTACGTCCACTACGAAAGATACCGCGGTCTAGCCTTAACGGATCGCGGCTTACGTTTCGGTAAAAAACTTGTGCATCGTCATGAATTACTAGAACAATTCCTGCGTATCATTGGGGTGGAAGAAGAAAATATCTATGGCGACGTAGAAGGTATTGAGCATCACTTAAGTTGGAATGCGATGGATCGTATTACGGACTTAGTAGAAGCATTAGAAGAAGACGCGGAATTTATTAAAAAACTGAAAAGCAGAGCAAACTAAAAGGGGCAATCATTTATGACACTATTACAATCAGGCACGCTTGCTACACTCGATATTCTTCGCAAGGACGGTTCGCGGTGGGTACTGGACGCTGCTGGAGAAGAAATTTATATGAACGTTTCAGATGCACCTGACTTGGAGGAACAGACAGCAGTTGAAGTCTTTCTATATATTAATAGAAGAGGCGAATTAACTGCGACTGCTCAGCTGCCGACGCTTACTGTCGATTCATTTGGATGGGCAAAAGTCATTCGTTTTGTACGGGGAGAAGGCGCTTATGTCGATATAGGTGCTTCGTTTGAAGTACTAGTCAATGAAGCTGACTTCTCACAATTTGCTGATCTTTGGCCACAAGCAGGCGATCAATTGTATATGACATTGCGTACAGATCCAGGTGGTAATTTATTTGGACGTCTAGTCACAGAAGAACGCATACAAGAGAGTTTCACATTTGCTGATGAAAGCATGTTGAACCAAAACGTTAAGGCAAGAGCGTATCGCCTATTGCCTGTAGGATCATTCCTTTTGACGGATGATATTAAACGTATTTTTGTCCACGAAACTGAGCGTCAACATGAACCAAGATTAGGGGAAGAAGTCGACGTACGAATTATTGGTGTGCGTGATGACGGTACGTTGAATGGTTCATTATTACCTAGAAAGCAAGATCGTCTACAGTCTGACGGCGAACAGATTCTATCGTATTTAAAACAGTCTGGTGGTAAAATGCCATTTACTGATAAATCATCTCCGGAAGAGATTGATGAGATGTTCCAAATGAGTAAAGGTGCGTTCAAACGCGCGCTTGGGACGTTGATGAGAGAAAGAAGAATTGTGCAACAGGATGGATGGACTATACTAAAATCATGAGTCATACGCAACTTTTTGATTTTCCCAATCGTATCTATTGTATAGAACATGGAGGCGAGACTGAATGAAAAAAGGATTGGCTTATGTATTGATTAGCATGTTGATAGTGGGTTTGTTTACACCTTCAGCTTTTGCGAATGACGTCATCAATGAAAAATTAGGCGTGCCTATTGTAGTTTATGGCGCGAATTTATCCGATAGTGAAAAGGATCGTGTCAGAACTGACTTAAAAGTGGCGGATGAAGCAGAGGTAGAAGAGTTGTCCGTAGATGGCACCGACTTGATCAAATATATTCCAGGTGGCGACCGTAATGCACGGATGTATTCGTCTGCGAAAATTACGAGACAAGAAGAAGGCGAAGGACTCGTCATTAGCATCGTGACGCCAGATAATATCACTCAGGTTACTACGGATATGTACGCAACTGCGATGTTGACGGCAGGTATTGAGGATGCAATCGTAGAAGTAGCATCACCGAAGAAAGTGACGGGACATTCAGCACTCGTTGGGATTTATAAGGCATACGAAGTATCTGGCGAAGTACTCGATACAGAGCGTACCGATACTGCGAATGATGAATTGAATCTAGCAACAAAGCTCTCTGAAAAAGCGGGCATTGATAAAGATGAAGTTGCGAACCTGCTGACTGAAATAAAAAAGCAAATCGCGGAGCAAAAACCTGCGACAAAAGAAGATGTTGAAAAAATTGTTAGTGATCAGTTGAAGAAGTTCAATATTCAATTAAGCGAAGCGGATCGTCAATTATTAATTGATTTGATGGATCGAATTTCAAAGTTGGATATCGACTTTTCAAAGTTGAATGAACAACTAACAGATATGGCTTTTAAAATTAAAGATAAGTTAGGGGATATTGACCCGAGCTTCTGGGAAAAGGTTAAAGAGTTTTTCCGTAATATGGTTGATTCGTTTAAATCTTTGTTTAACTAAGTAGTAATCGTGGTACGTTAATAGGAGATGGCGAAACTGCAAAGGAGAGATATACATGAGCGAGAATAAAGACGTGAAATCACCACAGGCGTTTGATTTGGAACTTGTAGAGTTAGGTGGGAATAAATACGCTTATCAGCATCAAAGTAATAGTGCTGTCATTGCAGAAATTGAATGGACTGAAGATCGCGGTGTCATGACGATGACGCACACATATGTGGATGATTCACTAAGAGGGCAGGGTGCAGCTAAGAAGCTTTTAGACCAAGCAGCAACATATGCACGCGAAAAAGGATTAAAGATGAAAGCGGTCTGTTCTTATGTAGTTAATGCCTTTGATCGAAGTGATGCTTACGATGACGTGAAAGTTCAATAAATAAATTACTCGCTTTTTTGAATCCTTTTTATTTGCCTAGCGTATAGCTAGGTAAGATGTTAATTTTAAGAAGCGGGTGAGTAGTATGATCAATCGAACGGCAGAAAAAGTTCTTGCTATTATAGCGGCAGTCTTTACCTTTATCGGAATGGCTATGCTTACGGTTTTTGGCATATTTGTTAATATGGCAAACAATGATTCAAACGTAATGGAGCAATTTCGAGAAGTGATGTTGAGTGATGGAGAATTAACGGTTTCTGAAGTGAATATGTTTATGGAATTCTTTGATGTATTTGCTACGTTCATTTGGGTCGGTGTAATTGTAGCTTTTATTGGTTTTGTACTGAATATTATTGGCTTGGTGAAGTTGCGTAATAATGCAGAGGTGGCAGGGACGTTGTTCATTATAGCAGGCTTGTTTAACGGCATTTTGTCATTGACGTCTATCTTGCTGTACATTGCAGGCATCCTCTGCTTCACAAAGAAGCCTCCAATGGCATCTGGACCAACACAAGATGAATACGTGGAAAATCCATCAAACTGGATGAATTAATACTAGTAACCCCCTTTTCTAAACGAAAAGGGGGTTTGTTCACGTATGCGCGTGTTGCTTAATCTGCAATGTATAATGAAGCGTTTCAACGGGAAGTCCTTCAAACTCTTCTTGGATAGATTCGACCAAAACAAACCCTTGATTAACATAAAACGCTTGCAAATCATGTGAACGTTCGTCCACATAAACATCCACGTTTTGTGCCTCGCTCAATGACTGTAAAGCCTCAGCTAACAACAGTTCCTCATATCCACTATTTAAATGTGAAGGGAGCATATGAAGGGCTGTCACTTCGCTCTCACCGTCTATATCTATCGGTGTATAACTAATATAGCCTACAGGAAGACCTTGTGGATCTATAGCAAGCAGAACCGTCGTTTTCTCAATTTGTTTTTTCAGCATTAAATCGGAATACGTACGATCGATAAATCCAATCAGTACTTCTTCTGGAATATATTCTCCAAACATATAACGCCAAGACGTAAGAGCAATTTGTTGAACATCTTTAATATCATCTACAGTCATTTTTCGGATCATAATAGGTTCACTCCTAACATTCTTTCTACATAGTATAGCAAATTAGCTTTCTTAAAACTACGATGTTAGCTAAATGAAAATACCATTCTGCCAACCCAATGTTTTGGTGTTGTTCTATTCATGTGAGTCGCAGCATATATTGACTATGTTGGTGATCGTCAGAACTACCATAATTAGACGAATAGCTGTCACAAATAGCACTATGAAACACGATCTATGTGAATCGTACGTTTGAAAAATATAGCTGTCGGGTATAGTAAGTAGACAAACACTACAAATTATTTATTACGGAGGATGGTATTCATGGCAGGTAAAAAAACAAATGGCTTATTTATAGCAACATTAGCAGCAGGGGCATACGCGTATTTCAGTAAAAAAGAAAACCGTGACAAAGCAATGGAGACAGTTAGTGTCTTAAAGGAAAAGATGGATACACTCATAAATAATAATACACTGGTTGATCAGACAGTGGAAAAGGTTGGTTATTCAGATCCAGAAGATGTTGCAGATAATAATATGGTTTCTGAAGGTGCACAAACAAGCGTTCATTACTATAACCAAGAAGTGCAAGATCCCGATAAACATGCATCAGAAAAAGATGGTCTTTACAAGAAAAATTCCAATGACTCAGTGAATGCTTCTCAAAATAACTAATTCAAACATAAAACATTGAGAAAAGTAACACCCACTAGATAGCACATTCATACTAAAAGCATCCCTATTATAGGGGTGCTTTATCCTATATATATCAGTAAATATATAAACTATAGATAATTTTTTTGGATAAGGTAGAATAAATTACATATAGTAGCGCGTCATAGACAATCTGATATATAGAGAATGAGTGGGGTGAAACTCATGACTAGCAAAAGTTTAGAAATTACAAATAAAGAATTGATTGACACCATTCAAAATAAACTTAGTTCACAGCAAGCTAAAGATTTTTTTCGATTGGAAAAAGAATTACTGAAACAGATTTTTAGTCTAGATAGAGAGCATGCTCGCCGTACACTCAAAGAAATTCAACTTACTTTAGCTGTGAACATATCCGAATTTACATTCAAAGTTATTCGATATTATTTAGTGGTACTTTCGTCTATTGTCGCAAGAAGAATGAAGGAAGACCAAATTTTAAATGAAGAAAACGCGTTTACATTTAACACTAAATGTATGTTGTTGATTGAGCGAAACTTAACAGTCGATAATGCCTATGAATTCGGGGATGTGTTAATTGAATTTTATTATTACATACTTAAAGAACAAGAAAAGCCAACACTTTCTCACGATACGGTAAATGAAGTCATTCAATACATTAACCAAAATGTAGAGAGGCAACTAATAGTTGAAGAGATTGCTAAACGATTCAATGTTAGTACTAGCCATCTATCTCGCATTTTTCGTGAATATACATCAGTGACGCTCGTGGAATTTATTATGATGCGGAAGATTGAAGAAGTGCAGTACTATTTGCGCTTTACTGATCAAAAGGTAGCTGAAATTGCAAAAAAATTCCATTTTTGTAATCAAAGTTACTTTACTCGTGTATTTAAAAAATATACGGGAGTAACTCCGATGCGCTTCCGTAAAGATTTGAGCGGGAATTATTTTCAATTTACTCTTAAGCAAGATGATTCACTGTAACTTTTACATCATTTGCTGTATACTTTTCTTTAGTTTGAGATTGCGTAGGTGAAATCATTGAAGAAAAGAATAGGGTTCGTAAGTTTATTAGCTATTACCGCTGTGTTTTTAAGTGGCTGTTCGGGAGTAGAGAATAAAACAGGGATTTTCTACAGTACGTTCGTTTATCCAATGGAATGGCTTCTTCATTATCTTGGTGAGATGTTTAATGGTAACTATGGTTTTGCGATTGTTCTCATAACAGTAGCAATTCGAGTAGTATTGATGCCGTTAATGTTGAAAAACTACAAGGCTCAACAAGAGATGAAAGTTAAAATGGACGGACTTCGACCTGAAATGGAAGATATCCAAAAACGTATGAAAGCTTCAAAAGAATCTGGAGACAAAGAAGAACAGATGAAATTGCAGCAAGAGATGATGGGGCTGTATTCAAAGCACGGCGTGAATCCGTTAAACATGGGCTGTCTGCCGCTTGTAATTCAAATGCCAATCATCATGGGTCTGTATTTCGCAATTCTTTACGCACCACCAGAAGTGAAAAATCATGAGTTTTTATGGTTTAAACTTGGTGAACCGGATATCATAATGATGCTAGTTGCGGGTGCTGTCTATTTTGTTCAAGCTCGCGTATCGTTATGGACAATGCCAGAGCAACAACAGCAACAAATGAAGATGTTTATTTACATGTCGCCAATTATGATTATGTTTATTTCATATACGGTTATGGCAGCCCTTCCTTTATATTGGGCGGTCGGTGGAATACTTCTAATCTTCCAGACATATCTTGGACGCAAGTTCTACTATAAACATGTAGATCCTCCAGCACCCAAAGAAATAGATACACCGGTAGTTAAAGAAAAGTAAAGTACATGGAAAGCTGGTGCAAACCAGCTTTTTTTATTTTGTAAGTGGAAAGGGAGCGTCTTATATGAAGCCGAAATGGATCATGGGCTTAGCGATTGCCGCTTCTGCAATCGTCTCACTTTATTTTATTATCCAACTAAATTTGGAGTTCGCGATATTGTCCATGTTAATCATGTTTACATTAACGAATTGCGCGCGTACGGTGATGTATAGAAAGCAAGGATTGGTTCGTGAGTCCAAGTGGATGCTTTGGATGGCTATGTTCTTCGCAGCAGGCTCACTCGGCACCTTGATATACATATTGATGTTTTAAAAAGAGTCTCGGATAATCTCAATAGAATCAAAAAAACGCGTCGGTCCAAGTTACACCTTGGTTTTGCGCGTTTTTTATTTTGACTTTTTTGTTAATCGCACTGACATAAACCCCCACATAAAGAAGATTACAAAAGTTCACAGAAAGACATCGCTAATTATTTAATTGTAAAACTTCGTAATTAATTCATGAATTGATTTCAACAAATAGTATCATAGACAGACGAGAAAGAAAAATAATGATACACTATAGTACAAGATAGGCGATTTAGAAAGAGGGCAGGGTAACACAATATGAGAAAAAAAGGTGAGAAATCCAAACAAGGGCGCAATAGAACATATATAGTAGCAGGGTTTACATTCGTCTTACTCGTAGGAGCAATTATGTGGGTTGGTTCAACTAATCGAAATATAAATCAATCGATAGAGGGTCTAGATCAAGGTGATGAATTTCAAGAAGTTAAACGGAGTCCAAACGAAGATGAATCAACAGATCATGCGGAAGAAAATCCACAAGGAACAAATGGGCCTGACGAGGAGCCGCTTAGAGATAAAGAAAAAGTACCTTTTATAGGCGAAGATTCGAATGAAGTAGATACTTCTGAATCATCAAAGTCAGTTCAAGAGAAGCCGACCAATCCCGCAGGTTATCTAGAGGGACAGGAATTGCCGAAAGAACCGAAATACATCGATGGGATTTTATTAGCTAATAAGCAATATCCACTTCCAAAAAATTTTGCTCCTGGAGAAAGTCAAGAAGCTAGAGAAGCATTCAATGAACTAGCGGCCGCAGCTGTGACGTCGGGAATTAATTTGCAGGCATTTAGTACCTATCGTTCCTACGACTATCAAGTGACTTTATATAATCGATATGTGGAAAGAGATGGTCAAGAGGCTGCAGACCGTTACAGCGCACGTCCAGGCTATTCTGAACATCAGACAGGTCTAGCATTTGATATTGGTGAAGTCAATCATGAGAAGTATTGGGCATCTACATCGTTCGGTAGTACAGAAGCTGCGAAATGGCTGGCGGCTCACGCGTATGAATATGGTTTTATCCTTCGTTATCCAAAAGGTAAGGAAGAAGTGACGGGATATATGCATGAATCTTGGCATTATCGATACGTCGGGAAAGCAACAGCGGAGAAAATTTTCAAGCAAAATATTACGTTAGAAGAGTACCTAGGGATTCGTTAATGAAAAATGAAACTAGCCGGCAAGGATGAACTATCCATTGCCGGCTAGTTTTTTATAAGATTGGTGAGAGTAATCGTGAAATCGATTCTTTAACTTTGATCATTCGTGCACGTTCAAGATAATTTTCATACGTTAACTCCGTACAGTATTGAATGTCTTGTTCAAAAATTTCCGCTAGTTCATGCGATATCTCTCTATCATAAATAAATGCATTTACTTCAAAATTTAAACGGAAGCTGCGAACGTCGATATTCGCTGTACCAACAGTGGATACTTGATCATCTACAACAATTTGTTTCGCATGAATGAAGCCGTTGTCATATATATATACTTTGGCGCCTGCCTTAAGTAACAGACCAACATTCGAATATGTTGCCCAGTAAACAAACATATGATCAGGTTTATTCGGAATCATGATTCGAACATCAACGCCAGATAAGCAAGCGATACGTAATGCATCAAGAACACTAGTATCTGGAATGAAATAAGGGGTTTGTATATAAATATAATCCTTGGCAAGGAAAATCATTTTTAAGTAGCCGTCTTTGATGTCTTCCCATTCAGAGTCCGGTCCACTAGAAACAATTTGAATACCGACCGTCCCTTTACGAGGAATTGCAGGGAAGAAATGCTCGATATATTGAATATTTGTTTTAGCAGATGCTTGGTTCCAATCTAGAATAAAGCGCGTCTGTAATGGATGTACAGCGCTACCTTCCATACGCAAATGGGTATCACGCCAGTAGCCAAATTTTTTGCTGAGACCTAAATATTCATCCCCTACATTAAATCCGCCAATGTAGCCGATACGGCCATCAATGATGACCAGTTTACGGTGATTCCGGTAATTCAACCGCGGGTTAATCAATGGTAAAGTTGCCGGGAAAAATGCAGCCACTTCACCGCCGTTTGCTGTCAATTCGCGGAAATGCTTCACATGCAATCCACGTGAACCGATGTCATCAAACAATACCCGCACCTTCACGCCGGCTTTGGCTTTGCGTACTAGTATATCGACGATTTGTTGGCCAATCCCATCTAAACGGAAAATATAATACTGGATATGAATATGGTCTTTTGCATATTCTAAATCATGTAGTAAAGAACCAAACTTTTTTTTACCATCCGTAAAGATTTGCAAATCATTGTCTTGCGTAAGAACGGAGTGGTTATTGCGTAAATGTAGGTATATCATATCGTGATATTTTTCTGTGTCAGGCTTTAAAAATTCAAATGATTCATCCTCAATCGCTTCAAGTTGATAAGCAATCAGTTTCTCGATCCCAATCTTATTTCGACCTTCCCAACGGAATAATTGCTTTTCACGTAATTGGCGACCTAGAAGTAAGTAAATTATAAAACCGCCTATCGGTACAAAGAATAAAACGAGGAGCCAAGCCCATGTACTCGCTGGATCCCTACGCTCTAAAAAGATTAAAACAATAGCCAAAAAGATATTAATAATTAAAGTGCTTGTGATAATTAAACTAATCACTTGCGTCATATAGTTCCTCCTGCAGCTAATATACTATTCCTTTAGTATAGCGGAGATGCAAATCAAAAGCGAAATGCACCGTGAAGTAATGACTGACAATTGAGAACTTACTCAGTTAATTGACTATACTATGCGAAATTCACGAAACCGGTTCCTGTATATTTTTTAAAGAACGTGTGGACTTTTTGAAGACAAACACTAGACCTATGGATAGTATGGCCAATATAGCTGAAATGAAATACATATTGCCTGCTTGCATCGTGAAAATCCAAGTAAATAGTAACGGTCCAATAATGCGCCCCATATTATCCATGGAGTAGGATAAGCCTGCAGCAGTTCCGTACATCCCGCCAGCTTCTTTAGTGGTAAGTGATACAAGGACAGTCCGTACAAGCGCGTTCCCGGCAGTGAAGACACTCATTGCGAAGCCTGCCCATAGTAAATTCATAGAAAATGGAATGAGTACTAAACCGATTGCTGTAACAATTTGCGCTACGATAATCCATGAAGTCTCTGTCCCGTTTTTCACACGACGAACGACACCGCCTTGAATTGCGGCATCGACTAATCCACTTGCCATGAATAAATAACCGAGTTGCAAAGGCGTAATATGAATTTTGTCAATCTGGAATAGCTGGAATGTAGCTTCTACTCCTGCAAGTAAAAACGTAATAATAAACGAAGTGATAAATAAATAACGAATTCTATACTGCCACATCGTAGATGCACCTTTTGGAAGAAGTGCTCGTTTATTCGCTGAATTACGTCTATCGGGCTCTTTAAGAATAATAAATGCATAGACAGTCAAGAATAGCGTTAGTGTACCCGAAGCGATAAATGGAATTTGCAATTGAATATCGCCAAGGATTCCACCGATTGCAGGACCAAAAATAAATCCAAGTCCAATCGACATGCCAAGAAGTCCCATATACTTATTACGATTTTCTTCTGTAGTTAAATCAGCAACAAATCCAGTAACTGCAGTGTATAGTGCCCCTGAGAATATGCCGCCTACAATACGGGAGACGTATAGCATCAATAGATGATGCGTGAAGATAGCGAATAAGAAAAAGCTCAAACTGAAACCAATTAATCCAATCATAATCAGCTTTTTTCTGCCTGTTCGATCAGACAAAGCGCCCCATAAAGGAGCTGTAAAGAAAGAGGATAGTGCATAAATAGTCAGCAATCCGCCAACATGCACTTCTGAATAGCCTTCAGCTAAAATAACTTCAGGTAAAATTGGGATGATGATGCCGAATCCAAGATAAACGAAAAATTGCACAGACATCAATAATATTATGGTTTTCTTCATACGTAACCTGCTTTCTTCATAAATAGATTCTTCCATATCGTACGATGAATGGAAGAACCATTCAAGTTTCGAGAAGCCGAGAAAGACACCTTATAGTACTTGTTTATTTCTCCGCTACCGCAACTAGCCATACCAGTAATATCCCCAAATTAGGGTACATGGAAAATATTATTGTAGCGTTTCGAGTTAAAATACTTGCAAAAAAGATTCAATTGTAACACAAATGAAAGATTTAAAATGCTTTCAGAGTGGTATGATAGGAATAACAATATTTTTTTTAAGAGAACTTCACAAGCAACTTAACGTCTATATAACTAACTAGGAAGGTTGAGGTGGAAGAAGTGGCTAAAGAGATGGACATAAAAAAGATTATTTCCAATTTGGCAAAGCTTGGTGTTTCCGCAACACTCACAAAATCTAGAAGTGACATGTTACAAGCGCTGACACCTGCCGTGCAAGCAACGCCTGTACAAACAAATTGATAGCGTATCTTAAGAAAAAGATCACCCCCGATGAATCGAAGGTGATCTTTTTGTTTTTGGATAATTAAATTTTCTTTACGAACTCGGATTTTAACTGCATTGCACCGAATCCATCAATTTTACAGTCGATGTTATGATCACCATCAACTAAACGAATACTTTTAACTTTCGTTCCCATCTTTAGTGCATTTGAACTTCCTTTAACTTTCAAATCCTTGATGACAGTTACAGAATCTCCATCCTGCAAGACATTTCCGTTCGCATCTCTTACTTCCTGAATGCTTTCCGGTGTAGATTCTTCCATTGATTCGAGTGTCCATTCGTGTGCACATTCTGGACAAACGAGAAGGTTTCCATCTTCATATGTATATTCAGATTGGCATTTTGGACAATTTGGTAAAGTAGACATAAAAAAACCCCCTTTCCTATATAGTTTACACAACTTGTATAAGTTGGGAAAGGGGGCTCTTGTTTATTTACAATTAGTTATCGTTGTCCGATGCGAACATATACGTTCGTTGATGGAATTTCATACTGAAAATCAAACCGATTGCTAGCATATTACTAAACAAGGAACTACCGCCATAACTAATAAATGGTAGCGGGATTCCTGTGATTGGCAACAACTGGATGTTCATACCGATATTTTCAAATACGTGGAATGTAATCATCGCAATAACACCTACGCAAACATAGACGCTGAATGAATCGTGTAAAGAAAGTGCAACTTTCGTTAAATGGTAGATTAGGATGAAGTATAGTGTAATCACTAAACATGCCCCGATAAAGCCATACTCTTCACCAATGACGCTAAAGATAAAGTCGGTGTGATTTTCTGGAATATAGACATTTCGTCCGAGAAACCCTTTTCCTGTTAACTCGCCAGATCCAATAGCGGTCATTGCGTTAATCAAGTTATATCCTTCATCTGTTGGGTAAGAGTACGGATCAAGCCACGAATACACACGTTTAAACTGATAAGGTGAAAAACCAATCTTATCCAGCACATCTTGTGCATAAAGTGCCATCCAAAGCAAACCACCTGCAGAAGCTGCGCCAACTGCGAATAGTGGAGCAAGAATCTTCCACGATATGCCTGATACGATGACTACCGCTGCTGTTATCGAAATAAAGACGAGCGATGTACCTAAGTCTGGCTGCTTCATAATAAAAAACAAAGGAAAAATTAGCATTAAGGCAATTTTACCGAGCAATAAAAAGTCTGTTTTATACGTTCGGTGCAACATTCGTTCATTATGCGAACTTACCATTCGTGCAAGGCCGATGATGAAGAACGTTTTGATGAATTCGGCGGGTTGAATCGTACCGATAACCGGTAGATGCAACCAACGTTTCGCGCTGTAACGCATTTCTGCAATCTGACCTGGTCCCCCGGGCGCTAACATAAGGAATAGTAATAAGAAAATACCGAAACCGTAAAAGTACCAAGCCATTTTTTTGTATTGATCCGGTTCGAAATACATCACCATCGCGACGATGAGGGAACCTAACACATACCACCGGACTTGTTTAATAACGAAGTTTTGCGTATATTGCTCAGACGTTTGTGCTGAACCGATGACGAAAAAACTAATGATCGCGAATAATAAAATGATAAAGGCAAGTGTCCAATCGAATCGTTCACCTAGCCTATTTGATTGTTTCAATTATAAACTCACCTTTTCTAGAGTAATCTATCTCCAAGCTACTATAATCTCCTATTATATCGTAAAACTTTTTAAGAAGTACACCCATTAGTTGACGCGTCGTGAAATGTTTAGTTTCTTGAATTTAGTAAAAAGAATACCTATCATTTGTTTTTCATTCATGAATGGGCTTGATTCATGGTAAACTGTAGGAATGAAAACAACGGAATGTGAGGAGATAATATGAAAAAACGATTAGGCTTAGTATATGGTGGGAAATCCGCAGAGCATGAAGTGTCCCTTTCTACAGCGCGAGCAGTTACTCAGGCGCTAGATTTAACAAAATATGAGGTATTGCCAATCTATATCACAATGCAAGGGGAGTGGGTTAAAGGCTCTCCGCTAACAGGGCCGGCAACCGATATCGAAACGCTACGTCTAGCATCAGAAAATCCGAAACAAGATCATATCGGCGGCTTCTTGCAAGGAGATATGCCAGAAGTGATTTTGCCGCTTCTTCACGGGACGAACGGAGAAGATGGCACGGTACAAGGTTTGTTTGAAGTATTGAACATTCCTTATGCAGGAAACGGTGTACTTGCTTCATCTGCAGGTATGGACAAAGTCATCATGAAACAATTATTCGCACAAGCTGGTTTAGCGCAAGTAGAATATGTGCATTTTATTCGCAGTGCATGGCGTCAAGATGCACAAAAGCTTCTAGATCAAGCAGAACAGAAGCTAGCTTATCCGATGTTCGTTAAGCCGGCGAATCTTGGTTCGAGTGTAGGGATTAGCAAGGCGCAAGATCGTGAATCGCTTCAACAAGCTATTGAGTTGGCATTGAAATTCGACCGTAAAATCATTATTGAACAAGGAATCACTGCGCGTGAAATCGAAATGGCGGTTCTCGGAAACGATCATCCTGAAGTGTCAGTGACAGGAGAAATTCAGCCAGTAGCTGATTTTTATGATTATGAAGCGAAATATCAAGATCAAAGCACAGAGTTATCTATTCCGGCAGAAATATCAGACAACACAGCGCAACATATGAAAGATATGGCTATCCGCGCATTCAAAGTGCTGGATTGTGCCGGACTTGTGCGTACTGACTTTTTCGTTACGCAAGACGATGAAGTACTGATTAACGAAGTAAACACACTGCCTGGATTTACACCGACGAGTATGTTCCCGTTACTATGGCAGAAGACTGGACTAACGTATCCCGAACTCATAGATCGCCTGATCGAACTAGCTATTGAACGCCACGCGGAAAAACAGCAATTGCAATATACAATGGACTGAGTGGAGGATATAAAGTGAAACGAAACTTATCAACGATTCAGCAATGGTTACAAGTGGAAGGCCAACTAATCGAACAGCAACTAGTTACGGGTGTTTGCATAGATTCTCGCCGCGTGCAAAAAGGTGATCTTTTCATCCCTTTTCGTGGTGAACAAGTCAATGGCCATCGATTTGTTAAAAGGGCATTTGAACAAGGGGCTGTAGCTGCTCTTTGGCTAAAAGATGAACCGAATCCACCGGCTAACGTACCGCTTTTATTTGTCGATGATGTAGAGCAAGCCTTGCAACAGATGGCTCGCAGTTATCGTAACGAATTGAACTGTACGATCGTTGGCGTAACAGGTTCTAATGGTAAAACATCTACTAAAGATTTATTGGCAGGCGTGTTGTCACCTTATTTTAAAGTGAAGAAGACAGAAGGTAATTTCAACAATGAATTAGGATTGCCATTGACACTATTACGTGTGGAAGACGATACGCAAGTGGCGATTCTTGAGATGGGTATGAGTGGTTTTGGCGAAATTTCCTTCTTATCAACACTGGCGGCACCTCATTTTGCGGTCATTACGAATATTGGGGAAGCGCATATGCAAGATCTAGGTTCTAGGGAAGGGATTGCCAAAGCGAAGTTTGAAATCATTGACGGCTTAGCGAAAGATGGTTTACTTCTTTATGATGGCGATGAACCATTATTGCGTGATCTTGTCTCTAATCAGTCCTCTCTACGTACAGTATCATTTGGTTATGAGCAGGCGGATTTAATGACAGATCAAATTCAATCAACTAGTAAAGGAAGTACGTTCACTGTATACGGCAAGGTAGAAGGAACATTTACGATTCCTGTTTACGGTGCTCACCAAGTGAAAAATGCGTTGGCTGCGGTCATTATTGCACGTGAACTAGGATTGACGGAAGCGCAAATCAAATCTTCATTGGAACAGACGAAGTTGACTGATATGCGTATGCAACCGGTTGCGGGTGAGAATGGTTCTTTACTCATTAATGATGCGTATAATGCAGCGCCAACTTCTATGAGAGCGGCTTTTCGTTTCATGAGAGAGACAACGGTGCGCGAGGATAAATGGCTAGTTCTAGGCGATATGCTAGAACTAGGACCAGAAGAGCAGAACTATCACGAAGGACTGGCAGATGATTTGAAGAAGCTAGATCTACAAGGCATTGTACTGTTCGGCAGTCGAATGAAATGGTTAGCAGATCAACTGACTGATTATCCAGCGGAAGTTATGTGGACAGCAAGTGACGCGGAATTAGTAGTAGACGCATTGCGTCCGAGACTAACGAAGGATACAGTCGTGTTATTTAAAGGCTCCCGTGGCATGAAACTTGAGCGAATCATGGGACCACTAGAGGACGTATTGTGACGACAGGGGTATTATTCGTTCATGGCTTCACAGGCGGACCTTTTGAAGTAGCGCCATTTAGGCACTTTTTGAAAAGTCATACGGATTGGAAAATAACAGTTCCAGTTTTACCAGGGCATGAACTTGGTAAAGGTGTACAAAAAGGTTCTATGGAATCGTGGATGATGGCGGCGGAACTGGAATTGCAACGTCTGTTGAAAGAAGTTGATCAAGTCATCGTCATCGGTTTCTCGATGGGTGGCTTGATCGCCATGTACTTGGCATTGCGTTATCCGATAAAGAAACTGGTGCTTTTAAGTGCAGCTGCGAAGTATATTAGTCCTCGGATCTTAGTTGAAGATGCAAGGATCATGATGAAAACATCGAAACGTAAAAATTATCCTGCAGATTCGTTTTATCATCTATATAACTATAAACTAACGCATACACCGATTCGTGCAGCTATAGAATTTTTACGTGTCGTGCGATTAGTGAGACCGTATCATCATGAAGTCAAAACTCCGGTCTGTATTGTGCAAGGAAAGGCAGATGGAATTGTACCTGCCGTCACTGCAGACAAGTTATACGAAGAACTCGGATCCGCACGGAAACAACTGATTTATTCTGAACGCGGTAAGCATCATATTTGCTATAGCGATGATCGAAATATGTGGTTTGAAAAAGTATTGCATTTCCTGAAGGAAGACTGATTAATGCAACTTAAGCGGATTCGTTGCAGTATGTGGTGAACCGTGTTAGAATAATGAAAGGAATTGGATACATTTACAACAGCACTCTTCCATTTTAGTGAAGAGTACTTTTTTTTGAATAAAACGGTGGATATGTAAGCAAACTAGCAATGATTTGCAGATATCGCCGCACGGCAAGGACCGAGCTTTCCTTGTATGTCACAGGTTTTACATTGTGCTGCATAAAAAATCTGGACGCAATTACGCTAAGTGTAATTGATATAACCCCTCTGCATCCGCAGGAATCCATCCAAAAGATTTCCTCCACAAACCAGAGATGTAATATCGGAAATGCTCCCAACTTTCAAAGTACATGGCTCGAATTTGCCGCGCTTTCATTTGCGAATGTAACCAATTGTCAAATGAAGAAATAAAGGAGAATGAATATTTTGACTAAGTTTTCAGAACTAAATATTAGTGAAACAACACAAAAAGCTTTGCTACGCATGGGGTTTGAAGAGGCAACACCAATCCAAGAAGGTACAATTACATTTGGAATGGAAGGTCGCGACGTAATCGGGCAAGCGCAGACAGGTACTGGTAAGACAGCTGCGTTCGGCATTCCGATCATCGAAAAATTGGATCCTAAGAGTCAAGCAGTTCAAGCATTGGTCATCGCGCCAACTCGTGAATTGGCAATTCAAGTATCAGAAGAAATATATAAAGTAGGTTTCGGCAGCCGTGCGAAAGTTCTTTCCGTTTATGGCGGACAAGAAATCGGACGTCAAATCCGTGCACTACGCAACAATCCAAACATCGTTGTTGGTACACCAGGCCGTATTTTGGACCACATTAACCGTAAAACATTGAAACTCGACAACGTTCAGACGCTTGTATTAGACGAAGCAGATGAAATGTTGAACATGGGCTTCATTGAAGATATTAATACAATTCTTGCAGCTGTGCCGGCTGAGCGTCAAACATTGCTATTCTCAGCAACTATGCCTGCTCCAATCCGTAAAATTGCAGAAACTTTCATGAAAAATCCTGAAATAGTAAAGATTAAGTCTAAAGAAATGACTGTTGAAAACATTGAGCAGTTCTTCGTAAAATCACACGAACGTGAAAAGTTTGATGTGTTATCAAGACTATTGAACGTTCAACAACCTGAATTGGCTATCGTTTTCGGACGTACAAAGCGTCGCGTAGATGAGCTAGCACATGCACTAAGCATCCGCGGCTATATCGCTGAAGGAATTCATGGTGATTTGACGCAAGCGAAGCGTATGTCTGTATTACGCCAGTTTAAAGACAATAAAATTGATGTATTAGTAGCGACAGATGTAGCTGCTCGTGGGCTCGATATTTCAGGCGTAACGCATGTTTACAACTTCGATATTCCACAAGACCCAGAAAGCTATGTTCACCGAATCGGACGTACGGGCCGTGCAGGTAAAAGTGGAGTTGCTGTTACATTTGTTACACCACGTGAAATGGGTTACCTTCGTATCGTTGAAGAAACGACTAAGAAGCGTATGACTCCTTTACGTCCACCGACATCTGATGAAGCATTGCTTGAACAGAAGAAAATTGCGGTGGAGACGTTAGCGGAAGCTATCGAGCAGAATAACTCAGAGGATTATGCTGGATTCGCAGCACAATTACTTGAGAAATTCGATCCAAAAGATATCGTTGCAGCGGCTCTTCGTTCATTAACGAAAGATGTTGAAGAAACACCAGTCAGCATCACAGAGGAGCGTCCATTACCTTCACGTAAGCCATCATCACGTGATCGTGGCGGTTACAAAGGTGGAAGTCGTAGCGGTGGCGGACGTTCTCAAGGCGGACGCAGCAGAAGCTTTAGCGGCAGTAGCGCTGGCGGTTCAAGACGCAGTGGCGGACGCGAAGGCGGTAGAAGAGACGGCGCTTCACGTCGTAGCAGCGCCCGTTCAGAAAAATAATAATACAATACTCCAGATCCGAGCTTGCTTTTAGCAGCTCGGATCTTTTTTTTAGTGGTATGATAGGAGCCAGCGGAGTGAAACGTTTTGTGGGCTAAAACGTATACATAGTGAGATTGGTGAAAAGGGGTGGATGGGTTGAGACAACAACTAGCAAATCAAATCTCCAGGAAAGGATTATCGGTCTGGAGAGTTTATGGAAGTATACTAAGTTTGATTGTACTAGCCGTTGGGATCGGTTTAGGTTTCCTTGCGTATTATTTCGAATGGCCGATCTGGATCTCAATAGTAGTTGGAGTATTTGTCGTTTTGCATGCATTTTTCTCTATTTATTTATTTCCGAAAGTTCGTTGGGAACGTTGGCGTTATGAAGTGCGTGAAGCGGAAATTGAACTACAGCACGGCTTGTTTATCGTCAATCGGACGTTGATCCCGATGGTACGTGTACAGCACGTCGATATGGCGGAAGGACCGATTTTGCGTAAGTACGGTCTGGCATCGATTACAATTTCAACCGCAGCAACGAATCATTCTATTCCGGCTTTAGTGACGGAGGAAGCGGATGAATTGCGTAATCGCATTTCAATGTTCGCAAGGGTGGCGAAAGACGATGTCTGAACAGCGTTATAAATTACATTGGATCACAGCGGTAGTGGAAACGGTTAAAGCATTAAAAGATTTAATAGGACCGTTCATTGTTGTGGTTGTTGTGAATGGATTCAAAAGTGAAAGTTCGGGTCCATGGTACTTCCAGTATTGGTCCGCCATTCTTTTTAGTATTCTACTCATTTCTATATTAGTGTCTGGTATTATCAAATGGCGCCGTTTTGATTATTGGTTTGAAGACCAAGAACTACGTATAGAATCTGGATTATTCGTGCGGAAAAAGCGTTATATTCCATTTGATCGAATACAAAGCCTAGATTATACAGAAGGAATCTTCCATCGACCTCTTCAACTGGTTAAAGTAAAAGTGGAGACAGCAGGCTCTTCGTCGGGTAAAGACGCGGAAGCTGAGTTAACTGCAATCACTAAAGAAGCTGCTGGACGGATTGAAGAAGAGATTCAGCGTGCAAAGAAAATGAAAATGAAAATCATTGGACCAGTGCTACAGCAAAATGAAGAATTAGTATTAGTGAAGAAACTTGAAGAATTGGTTGAACACCCAGCCTCTGCACCAGTGAAATTCACTATGAAAACAAAAGATTTACTAGTATTGGCAACTACGTCCAGTGGAATTGGCGTTATTTTATCGGGTGCGTTTGTTTTTCTATCGCAAATAGAAGAGCTTATTCCGTTTGACTGGTTATTTGGCGAGTTGGAGTCATTTGTTAAATTTGGTGTCTTCGTCATTGGAATTATGATTGTGTTAGGCTTATTACTTGTCTGGTTACTATCAGTCGTCATGACGTTCGTGGCGAATTATGATTTCAAAGTAGCGCTTGATAAAAATGATTTAGTGATCACGCGTGGATTACTTGAGAAAAAGCGTGTCACGATTCCATTAAATCGTGTACAAAACATTACAATTGCGGAAAATCCGTTCCGTCAGTTGTTTGGCTATGCGACCGTTATACTTAATAGTGCAGGAGGTACGGGTGAAAGTTCGCGCATCAAACTATTCCCTCTAGCAAAACGTGATCGCGTTATCGAACCATTGCAAGAACTATTCCCGAACGTGGATTTCAGTGAACCGAGCGAAAAGATCGGCAAACGCGGAAAGTATTTCTACTATCGATTGAAACTGTTTATAACGTTTCTCATCGTAGTGGCGGTATCTTACTATCTATTCCCGTATGGATTGTTTGCCTCACTACTGTTGCCGGTCGTGTTTACGCACGGAATTTGGCAATATAAAACAGCCGCTTATGCAATCATGCCAAAACAACTGACGATGCGCTATAGAGGCATTAGCCGACACACTGTCTTTACAGTGAAGGATCGTATTCAGTCTATGGAGATAGATCAAAACTATTTCCATCGAAGAAAAAAAGTTGCCACCCTTACTATAAACGTGAAATCTGGAATGTCTTTAGACGCCCCAGCCATCCGCCACATGTCAGAAGAAAAAGCGGAACAGTTCTTGGAATGGTATGAATACCATCCCGAAAGTAAAGAATAAAAAAGCCAGACAAGTTTACTTGTCTGGCTTGGTTTGTAGAAATAGGAAGGTTAGTATAAGTGAAATTACTTTATGAGTAGTTCGGGATTGGAACTACAGAAGGGGACGCTTTCCAGAGGGCGTGGCTTGAGCCAAGCGAACAGCGAAGGGTTCGCTTTGCCTTAATTTCTGCGGTCTTTGCAGAAATTAAGGCAGCTGTGCTCCTAACGCTTCGCTTTTACTCGCAAAAGCCGTACTTCGCAACGGCTTTCGTTCAGTCCAGGGTCTCAAGGCGCACGCTGATCCGCCCCTTCTTTCGCTCCAATCCTATAGGTAGAATACAAGTAGTTTGAGTCTTCATTTTAGTATTCAAGTGACTTAGTGTTTGTTCTTCATCTTTTAGATTCAAATGAAAAGATTATGTCAAAAGCTGAATGATCCACTTACTTACTTTAGAAAAAACACTAGTGAAGCGAAGTGTAAGGCGGCGACTCGGGGAGGATCAGCCCGACAGGTGAGACAACCAAGGGAGCTAGCGACCGGTTGGCTCACCGCGGGCCCTCCCGAACGCGTCCGCCTGGAACGCAGCGAAACGGTATACTATCCGATTCTTCTTTAACGTCGGCTACCGTTTCTTCCGCCAACTAACGATATTCTTAGGGTTAAAATAGCTAAGCCCGATTAAGAAACCGGTAATAATTCCTGCGATGTGCGCAGTGACGTTAATGTTCGACCCTAAAAACGTCATGACAACACTAATCACAATAATCGGCAGAATTACTTGCTTCAATTGTGGGAAAACGTGCTTCGTGTAATAGACAAGTGCACCAAATGCGCCGAATACACCGAAAATCGCACCGCTCGCTCCTAAATGTCTATAATCAGGCGCCTGCAGGAAATACGTAGCGATATCGCCGAAAAGACCAGCTAGCATATAAATCGTAATAAACCGCGCTTTCCCTGCGATCTTTTCTAGTTCGGGTCCGAAAACGAATAAGGAGAACATATTGAACAGTAAATGCATAAACCCGCCATGTAAAAACATCGGCGTGATCAAGCGCCAATACTCACCATTCGCGATTAGGAAATTATCGCCGATCCCGTATAAAAAAATCTGGTCGCCGATGCCAGGAATCCACATCAGTATATATATCCCAATATTCAAAGCCAACAAAAATGTCACGACGGGATAAGCGCGAACATATTGTGAAAAGTTTTCCGTTCGTATAAACATAGTTTCACCTCAATCTTCTGTACTGATTATACCTATTTTTCACGTCAATTGGAAAGGAGACGTTCGTTTTGATACAAGGAATTGGCTTAGATATCGTTGAACTAGATCGCGTCGCTCGTTTGGATGGACGCAATGCAAAGTTTCGCAAACGGATTTTATCTTCAAGAGAACTGAAAATCTATGAAAGTTTAAGTGGTCATCGAAAAACAGAGTACTTAGCTGGCCGTTTTGCCACAAAAGAAGCATTTTCAAAGGCACGTGGGACAGGAATCGGCACGGATTGTAGCTTTCTTGATATTGAAGTCATCTCGGAATCAAGTGGTCGACCGGTGCTATATTTTCACGGGAGTCCTGTAAGTGGCTTTCTCAGTATCACGCACACGCAAACAGTCGCAGCTGCGCAAGTTATTTTAATGGAATCTTAAACGCAATCTATCACAATTTCACACAAGCTCGCATATTCAATACATCCCTCTCATAAGATAAGCTACCCGAATTGATTGGAGAAAGGATGAATTGAATGCGAAAACAGATTTGGTTATTAGTTGTCGTAGCGGTCATGCTAGTACTAGGAGGATGTGGTAAACCTTCTAAAGAAGATGTCATGAAGAAGCTCAGTGCGAAATGGAATGAAACGAAGGGCTATGAACTAAATGCCTCAATGGAAATTAAAACAGGTGCAGAGCCACGGGTGTACGACGTAGAAGTCTGGCACACAAAACCAGAATTCTACAAAGTGAATGTAACGCAATCGGGGAACGAAGAGTCACAAATGATCGTCCGCAATGAAGAAGGCGTTTTCGTTATAACACCATCCATAGGCAAGACCTACAAGTTCCAAAGTGATTGGCCGGCGCAAAATAGCCAAGGATATTTAATAGGAACATTAGCGGAAGACATGAAGGCTGACAAAGCAGCAACAATGGAAGAGAAAGAAAAGGAATACGTTTTTGAAACGGCTACTCGCAATAATCATAAGACTTTATTGCCAACGCAAAAGATTCATATTGATAAGAAAACGTTATTACCAAGTAAAGTGACGATTCATGACGAGACAGGTGCGGAGAAAATTGCAATTAAATTTGCAAAGATTTCGTTAGGTGTCGAGCATAAAGTAGCTGATTACGCAGTAAAAGAAATGGAAAAACCGAAAGCTGAAAGTGATCAAGCTGAGTCGGATGATCAAGCAAAAGAAGATGACTCCGCGAATGAAGAATCAACAGGAGAAGAAACAGATTACCAAACGTATTATCCAGCAGTTAATTGGGAAGGTACTACCTTGTCAGATGAACAAGTTATGAAGACAGAAAATGGGCAGCGCATCTTGATGACATTTAGTGGTGAGAAAGAATATGTTGTGATCCAAGAGCCGGCAGCACAGCCGGTGAACCAATTACCTGTATCTATAGAAGGTGATCCAGTGGATTTAGGATTTGCGGTGGCTGCTTTGACAGAGCAATCGATTCAATGGGAAGTAGATGGAGTGGCATTCTTCGTAGCATCTGATACATTAAGCAAAGAGGAGTTACTCACTGTCGCCAATTCAATGACTATAACGGAAGCGAAATGATTAACGATTTAATCAATTGACTAACCTCAGCTTTCAGATGGATAATAAATTGTAGTAGAATGGCTATCCTAAACGAGGTGAAGTAAGGTGTTCAACGAGACAGAGTATCGACCCACAAGAGCAATAATTGATACAGAAGCGATCAAGCATAATGCGGAACGTGTAATTTCTTACCTTCCGCAAAGAACAAAATTGATCGCGGTCGTGAAATCAGATGGTTATGGACATGGAGCAGTACGTTCTGCACTGGCTGCTTTACAAGCTGGGGCAGGGATGCTTGCTGTGGCTACACCTGATGAAGCGATGACTATTAGAAAACAGATTCAAAATGTTGATATTCTTGTGTTGGGAACCTCACCTAGTTCATTTGTAAAAGTGGCGGCAGAGCAAGGCATAGTGTTGACGGTTACGAGTGATGCCTGGGTACAACAAGTGAATAAACAGCCGCCAAATGTTAAAAGATGTAGGGTTCATGTAAAAATCGACAGTGGAATGGGTAGAATAGGGGTACGGACTGAAACAGAGCTCGCAAAACTAGTGGAGTATATCAATCAGTCCAACCATTTATCAATTGATGGAGCATTTACTCACTTCTCGCGTGCAGATGAAAAGGACGCAGAGCCGACGAGAAGACAATTTCAGCATTTTATGCAACTTGTGAGCTGTTTCCCTGAAAAACCACGTATTATCCATGCGTCAAATAGTGCAGGGACACTAGTATTTCCGGAGTGTGCGTTAGATGCTGTTCGGTACGGTATTAGTCTATATGGTATTGCGCCATCTAAAGTGGTAGAGGAAAAATTGCCTTTTCCACTTCGGAGAGCGATGACGATTGAAACGGAACTTACGTATGTCAAGAAATTGCCGGCTGGTCAGCCTTTGGGTTACGGTGGGAGGTACGAATCGACCGAAGCGGAATGGGTCGGCACGTTGCCAATAGGGTATGCAGATGGTTTGAAACGAGGACTTACAGGGCAAGAAGTCTTAATTGGTGGCAAACGCGTGCCTATCATCGGAACGATTTGCATGGATCAATGTATGATCAAGTTACCATATGAATTTCCGGAAGGTGAAAAGGTAGTGTTGATTGGTAAACAAGGGGATGAAGAGATAACGGTAGAGGAATGGGCAAATCGGCTAGACACCATCCCATATGAAATAGCGGTAACATTTTCAACTAGAATACCAAGAGTTTACAGTTAAAAGTTGCTTAACTATTTCTTGAAATAGTCGTCGTAACTAGTATGCAATTCGACAAACTAGCGAATAAACTTGTGTATCTTGTCAAAGAAGTTCAATCTTTGTCTATTCTTACTAGAATATAAATGGTAAGATAGAATAGATCGAGAAAAAGGGATGGGTTTGTCGGAGGTGCTAAAGTTGCGTACAGATAAAAATAAAAAAAGAATAACAAGTATAGCCCCAACAAAATTGCTTCAGCAAAATGAAGATGCGACCTTTCAACGGGAGCAGTTGCAACATGATTTCGTTTATATGACAACAGAGAGACATATGGAAAATGGTGAAGCTTCTTTATTGCGGGAAGCCATGATCAGAGGTTATGTTGAAATGTCACAGATTAACCTCAACATAGCGGCAGAGTGTTTATATGCGGAATTTGAAGCTCAGCATACCGTGGAACGTTGCGTCAGCGGAGGTTGAAAAGTTGGCAATTAAACGTGGAGACGTCTTTTTTGCAGATTTGTCACCTGTAGTCGGTTCTGAACAGGGAGGGACACGGCCGGTACTAATCATACAAAATGATATTGGTAATCGATTTAGTCCTACAGTAATCGTGGCAGCTATTACTGCGCAAATACAAAAAGCAAAATTGCCGACACATGTCGAGATTACTGCGGAACGGCATGGATTCGAGCGGGATTCAGTCATCCTGCTCGAGCAAGTCCGCACAATCGACAAGTCTAGGCTAACGGACAAAATTACACACTTAAACGATACATTAATGAAACAAGTCGATGAAGCTTTACAAGTCAGCTTCGGACTCATTAAATTTTAGCATACATATTCTAACTACAGTTTTTCGCAAGCAAGCGCCAGCGTGGCTGTTCACTATAAAACACTATAGCCAAAAGGCTATAGTGTTTTTTGTAGTATTTTTAAGGAAACGTCGCGAAAAACATGTAGTTTATGTAAATTTTCGTTACAATAGGGATAACATAAGAATTAGGGAGGACGAAACTTGATGAACGAAGTAATGAGAAATAATATATTTGACAATATAGAAACTATTACTACGCGATGGGTAGAGAAGATGAAGACCAACTCAGACGAACGTTTTCTAGACTTAATGCCGGCTCCAGTAGTGGCGACGATGAGTAGAGAATTCACTGAATTGATGACATCAAATTTATCCGATAAAGAGCAAGTAGATAAAGAACGGTTGGACGAGTTTACAAAGAAAATTATACATTTTGGTTGGTCTATAAAATTCATCAACCGGGCAATTGATACATTCTCTTCTATTGTATATGAATTATTTTTTGAGAATGAGATTTTAACGGACAAGAATCTCCGCAAAGGAGTCAATACCATCGCAAGCTGGATTAATCCATTGCGTGAAAGTATTATTGAGGAATATGCTGTGAAGTGGGAGCGAACAGACAGCCTACAAAAAATAGCGTTACAAGAACTTTCTGCATCGCTTATTCCTGTATTCGAAAAGATTTCCGTCATGCCTTTAGTAGGTACGATTGATACAGAACGTGCCAAGCTGATTATGGAGAATTTACTAGAAGGCGTTGTGAAGCAACGTGCAGAAGTAGTATTGCTTGATATCACAGGTGTTCCAGTCGTAGATACGATGGTTGCACATCATATTATACAAGCGGCAGACGCAGTCCGTCTTGTAGGCGCGAAATGTATGTTAGTGGGTATTCGTCCGGAGATTGCGCAGACGATTGTAACACTAGGCATTAACCTAACAGACTTTTCAACGACGAGTACATTGAGACGCGGCATGCAAGAGGCATTGCAAATGACAGGACGTACAATTGTGGAGGAGGAATAATAAGATGAAGATGCGAATCCCTATTCTGAAGTTGAAAGAAACATTGATTGTATCGATTCAAGTGGAGTTGGATGACCAGACGGCTTTACAATTCCAAGAGGACTTATTGGATCAGCTGCATAAGACATCTGCGCGTGGCGTTGTTATTGACTTGACTCCTATCGACTTCATTGATTCCTTTATCGCTAAAGTGCTTGGTGATGTCATACATATGACAAGTTTAATGGGTGCGAAAGTGGTTATTACGGGTATTCAACCATCTGTAGCCATCACGTTAATCGAACTTGGCATCCGCTTAGAAAATGTTACAACTGCATTGGATCTGGAGAATGGGCTTGAGAAATTGACTAGAGAATTGGAGGCCTGACGATGGGACACAGGTCTTCTATAGATATAAATACGGAATGGGATATTGTTGCTGCAAGACAATTAGGTCGTAATGAGGCGAAAAATACGGGCTTTGGAACAGTAGACCAAGCAAGAATTACAACAGCTATCAGCGAATTGGCGCGAAATATCTATCTTTACGCCGGAAGAGGGCGAATTGAAATTGAACCGATTACAGTAGGACAGCGTGTAGGTTTAGTCATTATTGCTTCAGACGAAGGGCCAGGTATAGCAGATTTGCAGAAAGTCATGACAGATGGCTATACAACTTCAGGCGGATTAGGTGCTGGTATGCCTGGAGTTAAGCGATTAATGGATGAGTTTCGCGTAGACACAGAAGTTGGGGTTGGAACGACGATTACCGCGACGAAATGGTTGCACTAGGAGATGAGCGATATTGCCAAAAGAGGCGGGTAAACGGTATAAGCAAATGCTGGAGAATTATCTGTGCTCTAAAGGAGAGGAAGATCTCTATTTAGGTCAGCAGTTCAGCCGTAGTTTTATAGAGAAGAATATTGCGCCAGAAGATGTAATCAGTATTCACAAAAACTCTGTCGAAGAGTTGATTGAAGATCTACCGGCGGATGTTAGTGTTTCGTTTGATTTCTTGATTGAAATGATGATTCATTATGGACTTGCGCTAAAAGAGCATCAGAGTCTAATTCGCAAACAAGAGTCCATCCAAATGGAGATGGACATCGCGGTGAGAGTGCAAAATACTCTACTTCAGACGACTACACCAGAAGTGACGGGCCTGGACGTTGGCTGGATCTCTAAACCAGCTAAACAAATGAACGGGGACTATGTGTACTTTTTGAATGAAACACCAAATGAGTTATGCTTGGCGGTTGCGGATATTATCGGTAAAGGGATGTCTGCGGCTATGCATATGTCCATGGTGAAATTTGGTATGGATAGTTTGCGTTATGAAAAAAGAAATCCTTCAGAAGTTCTGAGTTTCATTAATAAAATGATTGAAAAAAGTATTTCTGATTCTATGTTCATCTCTATGTTTTATGGGAAATACGATACGGAGACATCTACGTTCCGACACTCTTCAGCTGGACATGAACCTGCACTTTTTTATCGTGCAGCAGAAAAGAAGTTTTCGCTATTAGAAAGCAAAGGCCTCTTACTTGGCGTACAGGAAGAAGCGAAGTATGAAGAACGCATCGTAAGGTTGGAAGAAGGGGACTTCATAGTTGTTATGACGGATGGTGTTACCGAAACGAGAACGGAAAAAGGCTTTATTGAGCTGGATATCCTCGAAGAGTTATTGCTCGATGTAAAGTGTGAAAGAGCACAGACGATGGTTGACTCTATATTTAACGAACTTTCTAAAATGCAGGATTATGTGTTACATGATGATTTCACTTTAGTTATTTTAAAGAAAACAAATTAAAGGTTTAGTTTGTTTAGGAATGGGTATAAAACAAAGGGTGTGCAATAAACTGCACGTACAGTAAAAAACAAAGAAATTGATCGGGGTGGCGACATGAATTTACAAGTACAGCAAATAGATAAAGATTTAGTTCATAATTTTAAGGTTATCGGTGAAATCGATATATATACAGCACCAAAGCTAAAGGAACATTTAGCTAGTTTAGAGCATGCGGAAGGAATGGAAGTGGAGCTGGATTTGTCTGAAGTGAATTATATGGACAGTACAGGTCTGGGTGTTTTTGTCGGCTTTTATAAAGAAGTGACGGCTCATAATGGTAGTTTAGTAATAACAGGTTTGAATCAGCGTCTGTACAGACTGTTTGAAATCACTGGTTTAAACGAAATTATGAAGATAGAACAGGCAGAGGGTGGCGAAGATGATGCAAGCGTTTGATTATGTTGAAGTGAAAGTTCCTGCTAAGCCACAATATGTAGGTGTTGCACGTCTTGCGATATCGGGTCTTGCCAGTCGTGTCGGCTTTACATATGACGAAATTGAGGATTTGAAAATCGCTGCAAGTGAAGCGGTGACGAACGCGGTGCAACATGCTTACAGTGATGGGAAAGTAGGCGAAGTCATTTTAGGTTGTGCTATTTATGAAGATCGTCTGGAGATTGTCGTTACAGACCACGGACAAAGCTTTGATTTTGAAGAGACGAAAAAGAAAGTCGGTCCCTATCAAGATTGGAATGATGAATCTCCCCTTCGAGAAGGTGGTTTAGGTCTTTATCTGATGGAAACACTGATGGATGAAGTAAAAGTTGATCATGGGGAGGGCGTCATTGTTTTCATGACCAAATATTTGGGCAGAGAGCGGGGAGAAGGGCATGTCAAACCAACAGTCTTCTCGTGACAATGAAACAAAACAACAAGTAATTGAATGGATACATGAATATCAACAGAATAATGATGATGAAGCACAGACACAATTAGTCCTTCATTACGAACGACTAGTTCACTCGATTGCACGCAAATATTCTCGTGGTCAATCGCATCATGAAGATATAGTGCAGGCGGGGATGCTTGGTTTATTAGGTGCGATTCGCCGCTTTGATCCAGAACAAGGTCGGAGTTTCGAAGCGTTTGCTGTGCCGACAATCATTGGTGAGATTAAACGTTTTCTGCGCGATAAGACGTGGGCTGTTCATGTGCCGCGCCGCATTAAAGAATTAGGACCGAAGATTAAAGCGGCTGTCGAGGTTTTGACGACAGAGTTTCAGCGTTCACCTATGGTGTATGAAATTGCTGAATATCTGGGAACAGACGAAGAACTTGTGCTCGAAGCGATGGAGATGGGCCGAAGTTATCAGGCGCTATCGATTGATCATACGCTAGATGCTGATTCTGAAGGCGGTACGATTACATTACTTGATATTATAGGCGAAGTGGATGACGGGTTTGAAAAAACAGATCAGCGGATGCTTGTGCTGAATGCACTTAATGTCTTAAGTGAACGGGAACGACAAATCATTCAGTATACATACATTGATCAGATGAGTCAGAAAGAAGCTGGGGAATTATTGGGTATATCACAAATGCATGTATCTAGGTTACAGAGAAAGGCGATTAAGAAACTGCAGGAAGTAATTCTTACGAGCGGTGGTGCAAAACAGTGAAAACTTTTGAGAATGAATATGTGGAAGCTTGTATATATCAACAGTCAAAAAGAGGAAATAAAGATTCGGGGGATGCTTACTACATTCATTCAGAAGAAGATTATTTCATATGTGCAATTGCAGATGGCTTGGGTAGTGGGACACTTGCGATGGAATCTGCTGAAGTGATCCCGGAAGTTCTGAAAGAATATCATCATGAATCACCTGACGATTTGTTACTGCGTTGCAATAAGAAAATGTTTCATAAACGTGGCGCCGCGGTGGGTATTGTAAAAGTTTATTATGCACAACAAACTTTGGAGTATAGTTGTGTGGGAAATATCCGTCTATATATTCTACAATCAAATGGTCAGATGATTTATCCTTTGCCGGTCATGGGTTATTTATCTGGGCGTCCACAATCGCTGCGCACGCAACGCTATCCATATCACAAGAATGATCGTTTTTTCCTTCATTCGGATGGTGTGAACTTACGCAGTCCGAAAAAGTACTTACAAGAAAACACAACGCCATATCAGTTGTACAAAAAGGTTGAAAGTACGATTGGAGATCATGATGACGCGACATTCATCGCGGCAAGCCTGCTTCATTAAGTTGAGGCAGTTTTTTTATGTCTATAAATAGAAGATGTAGGCAGGAAAGCGTTATCGGGATATGCTATTATGTGGAAAGAAGAAAGGGTGGTTAAATTGTCGAGAGATCTTATGGAAGCAACTGCGAGTCGAGCGGGTATTGGCAAACGTCAAACTGCAAGCGTTATCACACTTTTAGAAGAAGGCAACACGGTACCTTTCATTGCCCGTTATCGTAAAGAGGCAACGGGGTCATTAGATGAAGTACAGATTAAAGATATTGAAGATGCGTATCATTATGTAAAAGCACTAGAACAACGGAAAGAAGAAGTACTCCGTCTAATAGAAGAACAAGGAAAACTAGATGATTCATTAAAAGCTGAAATTGAACGCGCTACAGTATTGCAAAGAATTGAGGATTTGTACCGTCCGTATAAGCAGAAACGCCGGACGAAGGCAATGATTGCTATTGAAAACGGTCTGGAACCGCTAGCGGATCAGTTGATGCAGCAAACATCTGCGTCTATTGAAACGGTAGCGCAAGCGTATATTAATCCAGAAAAAGAAGTCCATACAATTGAGGATGCTATAGAGGGTGCAAAATTCATTATTGCTGAACGGGTATCTGAAGATGCGTCTATGCGTGAGAAAATTCGTAAGATCACATGGTCAACTGGTAAATTGACTGCAACTCTGAAAAAAGATGCAGAAGATGAACGTAAAGTATTCGAAAACTACTATGAATATGAAGAACCGCTAAATAAAATCGTTCCCCACCGAGTACTAGCAATTAATCGTGGAGAAAAAGAAGACGTCCTGCGTGTAGGTGTAAGTTTTCCGACAGCTCGTATTGTCGGTGATTTAGAAAGAACCTATTTAAAGCATACTGCGACTCCAGCGGCTTTCTATATAAAAGAAGCATTAGAAGACTCGTTTAAACGATTAATCTCTCCTTCTATTGAAAGGGAAGTGCGAACAGCGCTGACTGAAAAAGCGGAAACGCAGGCGATTCATGTATTTTCCGAAAATCTAAGAAGTCTTTTATTGCAACCACCGTTAAAAGGTAGAACCGTTCTTGGTGTCGATCCTGCCTTTCGTACGGGATGCAAGCTGGCGGTAGTAGATGAAACAGGTAAACTACATGATATCTCTGTGATTTATCCGCATCCTCCCAAGCCGCAAAAAGAAGCTTCGAAAAAAGTGATATTAGATTTATTGAAGAAGTATCCGATATCAATCATCGCAATCGGTAACGGAACGGCTTCGCGGGAAACGGAAAAATTCATCGTTGACTTGATTAAAGAGGCGACAGAACCGGTTTCCTACGTTATCGTTAATGAAGCAGGTGCGAGTGTTTATTCAGCATCGCCGCAAGCTAGAGAAGAGTTTCCAGATTTACAAGTTGAACAACGAAGTGCAGTATCTATCGCGCGTCGCTTGCAAGATCCACTGTCCGAACTAGTCAAAATTGATCCGGAATCTATAGGTGTCGGGCAATACCAACACGATGTTGCGAAGAAGAATTTGACAGAATCTTTATCGTTCGTCGTCGAAACAGCAGTGAACCGAGTGGGAGTCAACGTCAATACAGCGTCATCTTCTCTTTTGCAATATGTTTCGGGTCTATCTAAAACAGTCGCAGAGAATATAGTTAAAGCGAGAGAAGAAGCGGGTATGTTCACGAAGCGGACGGATTTGAAGAAAGTTCCTAGACTTGGTGCGAAGACATACGAGCAAGCTATAGGCTTCTTGCGCATACCCGAATCTAAAGAGCGTTTTGATTCAACGGGAATTCACCCAGAAAGTTATAAGACTGCGGAATTGATCTTAAAAGAAGTAGGATTACAGAAATCTCAACTAGGAACACCAGAAGCTACAGCTGCACTTGAAAAGGTAGATACTGCACAACTTGCATCTCAACTAGATGTAGGGGAAATTACACTTCAAGACATTATCCAAACATTGCAACGACCAAATAGAGACCCGCGTGACGATTATCCTCAGCCGTTATTGAAAGCTGATGTGCTGGATATCAAAGATGTGCATGAAGGAATGGAACTGCAAGGAACTGTCCGAAACGTTGTCGATTTTGGTGCTTTCGTTGATATAGGTGTTTCTGAGGATGGATTGGTCCATATTTCAAAACTAAAAAAAGGATTCGTCAAGCACCCGTTAGATGTTGTGGCATCGGGTGACATCGTAACCGTATGGATTGATTCGGTCGATCATCAAAAAGGCCGTATAGCATTAACGATGCTACCTCCAACTAAGTAAAGGAGGGGATTGAGTATGTCGGACGAGGAATTACAACGATTGGTCGAGTGTATTTCACGAGATGTTTTTCATAAACCATTTAGACATCATGCGATCTTTAATAAAAGATTGCGCACAACAGGCGGTCGTTATAAGTTATCCAATCACTTCATTGAGATCAATCCTCTTGTCATACAACTCTATGATGAAGATGAATTAATCGGAATCATTAAACATGAGTTATGCCATTACCATCTTCATATAGAAGGAAGAGGGTATAAACATGGGGATGACGATTTTAAAAAATTATTGAAAAGTACGAATTCACCACGTCATTGCAAGCCACTTGCAGAACGCCAAGCCAAAAGTTCTGTCATTCATATCTATCGTTGTATAAGTTGTGGTCTAGAATATCAAAGACGAAGAAAAATGGATTGCCGAAAGTATCGCTGCGGTAAATGTGCAGGTGAAATTACTAAGGTGAATTAAAGGGACAACCAAGTCGTAATGATTTGGTTGTCTTTTTTTATGGTAAGCAATTAGTTCAGCTATCAACTAATTAAAATGAAAAATATATACGAGGAAAACGTTGTTAAATCAAGGTTATAGAGGTGTTTGAAAAGTAATTTTAAAAACTTTCATAAAAACAGTTGACGAAATGAATAGGTCTGTCTATAATAGTAAAAGTCGAGTGAGACAAGCGAAATAAATTACTTGTGTGTTCAACAGACAGTATAATCAAGGCCCCTTGGTCAAGCGGTTAAGACACCGCCCTTTCACGGCGGTATCACGGGTTCGAATCCCGTAGGGGTCACTTTTAGTAATTACAAACGAATGCCTAGAGATTTGGTTGCAAGTCATTATTAGTGGGGTATAGCCAAGCGGTAAGGCAACGGACTTTGACTCCGTCATTCGTTGGTTCGAATCCAGCTACCCCAGTCATTTTATTACGGTCGTTCCTAGTGATCGTTATGAAAGAGGAAAAGGTATTTGGTACAAATCGTTTCATTACTATAGAGACGAGCCGTTAGCTCAGTTGGTAGAGCATCTGACTTTTAATCAGAGGGTCACAGGTTCGAATCCTGTACGGCTCACCATTTTTTTAAAAAAGAGTTGTTGACATTATATATTAGTCATGTATAATAAAGTTTGTCGCTAAAACAGAGCGGTAGTGGCGGAATGGCAGACGCGCTAGGTTGAGGGCCTAGTGGGGGTAACCCCGTGGAGGTTCAAATCCTCTTTACCGCACCAAACATTCTAACCATTACAAATTTATATGCGGGTGTAGTTTAGTGGTAAAACCTCAGCCTTCCAAGCTGATGATGAGGGTTCGATTCCCTTCACCCGCTCCATATTACTTAATAAACTGAACCTTGAAAACTGAACAGCAAAACGTTAACGAAATAAACGTTTGTGCATCGACTCTGTCGGTGACATAAACAAAATGAGTATCTTAATTGATGCCAGCAAATGAAACTCGAGCTAATCGAATTTTCATTCTACTGACTGGCGAGA
>NZ_JAPMIW010000014.1:0-3752 GCF_033088395.1 Sporosarcina sp. GW1-11
TATACAGTAGCGTATTGATGTGTCTAGGACTTACTACTAGTTAGTCATGTGTCGTAGCTCGACTTTTTTTATGTTACTGAAGTTAGTAACGGTCGGTTTCCTATCACCGCTTCGGCACGTGGGGGATTGCCTCCCGCCATGAGCCAACTAGCAAAGAACGCTAGCTGTCTCATGGCTTCGGCCGACCCCGCAGTTGTGCCTTCGCTGGTGAGTACAATGTAGTTTTAGTGGGCTTTGGCACTTACCGAATTAAACCTTTCAACTTCAATGTACTATGCTATTTATTTTCCTAACGAAACGAAGGCGCCTTACAAGCGGTAGGCGGAGCAATAAGACAGATAGGTGCACTTACTTTCTGGCTCATTGCGGGAGCCATCCGCAAGCGCCGCAGTGAGTTCAGTTATGAATTACTTCACTACATACAGAAGCGGATTGATGTGTCTTGAACTTACTGAATTCTTACTAATTTCAACGTACTATACCACTTATTTCCCTACATCAAACGAAGGCGCCTTACAAGCGGTAAGCGGAGCGATGAGACAGAAAGGTGCTCTTCCTTTCTGGCTTATTGCGGGAGCCATCCGCCAGCGCCGCAGTGAGTTCAGTGATGAATTACTTCACCATATACAGAAGCGGATTGATGTGTCTAGAACTTACTGAATTCCTTACTAACGTCAAAAACTATGGCACTTACTTCCTTTCTGTCTCATTGCAGGAGCCATCGGACAGCGCTAGACTTTGAACAAATTGTGTCATCGTTCATGGAAGATGCATTAAACTGCGATTTTTATGGATTTTTCGCTCACTTTCATCTATACTTAGTATGGAATTAGGAGGTGTAGCAATGAATGAATTTGAACATGATGTTCAATCAAAACGTAATGATGCGATTGACTCAGGCATTGGCTTTGGTGTAGCGTTTATCGGTTTTTCTTTAATTTTTGTTATTGCTACGATCATCGATATCGTTGCCCGCTAATCAATATCGGATAAAATAGACACAACCGTTTATATACGGCTGTGTCTATTTGCTTTGTTGGGACATTATCTGGAGGACGAAATCGTGTAGGAATCGCCTTTTAGACGAAGCTCAATAGTGCCATTTACTGCCGTAGATAAATACGGAATATTGTGTCCTTTAAAACGCTCTATGACTTCTGGATGAGGATGACCGTATCTGCTGTTTCGACCCGCTGAGATGAGGACCTGTTCAGGTTTCAGGAAACGCACAAATTCTTCTGTGCTAGACGTTTTACTACCATGGTGACCTGCCTTTAAAATAACTCGTCCGAAGTCTGTTGTCTGATAACGACTTAACATCCTACGTTCGCCATCCATTTCTAAATCTCCCGGAAAGACACAAGTCAACTTTCCATTCGCCATTACAAGCACTAATGAACTATCATTGCCTTCATAGCGATTCCCTTCAGGTGCAACGTATTGAAATTGATAGCCACTTAGGGACCAATGTTCACCTTCTCCCACTAATCGAAAAGGAATCTTTTGTTGCTGTGCTAAACGCAAGACATCGACCATAGACTTCCCTTGTTCGCTTCCTGGCGGGGCATTAATTTCCTTTACTCGCAACTCTTCCAACACTTCATCCGCACCTTCCATATGATCCGCATCGTCATGCGTGATGATCAAGCGATCAATTGTCGTAATGCCTTTTGCTTTTAAATAAGGCACCACAATATTACGGCCGACTTCAAACGGCCGATCAGATGTTTTCCAATTCTTTTCACCGAAATGAACGACACCTCCTGTATCGATGACGTAGACTGCTTTGCGAAAAGGTAGTTCAATAATCGTGCTATCCCCTTGCCCGACGTCCACATATGAAACAATAACATCTCGATGCAACACCGGCTTGATTTCCAAGTAGAGCGCTGGCAGTAGAAGACAGACAATACCGAGGACAATCGACTTCTTCCTTTCAAGGCAAACGAAGAAGATTAAAATACCGATGACAGCGAATGTCGCACCCCACCCATCCGGTTGCCCTGGTGTCCATAGTTGATAAGGCAACGAAGCAAGCCATGACGTCATACTCCCAATCCACTGCCGAATCGGTTCATAGATGAAAAACAAAATTTGTGCGAGTGGAGGTGCTAGATAACTACAAGCAAGCAAAAGTATATTCGCTGGCAAAATGACAACTGAATACAACGGTACGTAAAACAAATTGGCAATGAATGAGGATAGCGACAATTCATAAAAGTGGTATAGCAATATTGGATAGAGTGCGATTTGCGTTATGACAGTCACTAGAAACGACACACGCAAACTCGTTGAAGCATCACGCAAAATAGCAGATGAATATAGCAGTGAAAAAGCTGCTAAATAGGATAATTGAAAGCCAGGCTGAAAAACGATATACGGCTGTGAAATAATAAACAGCATGGCACTCATCGCTAACGCATCATCTAACCGCAGCCGAAGATTTCCGGAAACCGACAACAGTAAAATCATAGTCACAGTCACCGCCCGCCAAACAGAAGGCGCACCACCCGCAATGCAAGCGTAAAGCGGCAAAAAGAACAACAAGCAATATGTGACCCATTCTTTACGAAAACCGATACGCAGTAAGATAGCCCGAATGAAAAAAGTCAGTAGTCCAACATGCAAGCCGGAAATCGCAAATAAATGGGTAATACCAAGCGTTCGATACTCTGCTTGCAACGACAGATCCATTCCCGTACGGTCACCAATTAGTAACGCCTCTGCTTCCGTAACGAGCGAAATCGGAAAATGACTTCCAATATGCTGTTTAATGCTAGAGCGGTAGTGAGACAAACGAGAACGAATCGTAGCTAATCGTTCATTGGTTTGAATTTTTGTAATTTCAAGAATGCCTGCAGCACCGTTCATCCGCAAATAGCGTGCCATATCAAACGCGTAATCATGTGCGGCTGGTTCCATTTCTTTCTGCATGACTTCTGCTGTAAATTGGTAAGTCGCTAAATTAATCGATTGGAATAATTCTTTTTGACGTTCAGATTCGAGCGCATACATCATATAGACTACCATGCCGTCTGAAGTGCGCGCGAAGCCTTTCACTATCGCTCCATCAATTTTCACTTGGTCATGCCAAACAAAGGTAACAATAGAAGAACTGTCAGGGAGAGTAGTTGGTTTACTAGAGAAATAAAAAAAGGAGAGACCTACAATTATAGTGCAAAGAAAGAGATGAAGATAGTCTTTTCGTAGAAAGTAAAATGGTATGAGGAATAGTAAGTTAAGTAATAAAAGCGACCCTGAAAGCTCAGCTGCAAATGCAGAAATCGCTATAGGAATCGCTATATACATCCATCGTATCGATCGGATTAATTGCCAAATAAATGATTCACCCTTTGCGAAAGGGCATCCAGTTCTTCATCATTTGCGCCGAGTGCTTGCATTTTCGTTAGCATATCACCGAACAATGCAAATTTCTCCTCACTCGCGAAGTCTATCGAACGATTATCAAACGGAACTTTTTCTATGATTACACCTGCTTTCGCAAACAACTCGATCGCATAATCACTGTTGCGGTAGTCTTCCGCATAGTTGACGCGTTCAATTCCCGCTTGAATCAATGCTTTACTACACTGTAGACAAGGGAAATGTGTCACATAGATTGTGGCACCTGCAACGGGTATGCCATACTTTGCACATTGCAATAATGCGTTCATTTCCGAATGAATGGTCCGTACGCAATGATTATCTACTACGTAACAACCATGTTCGATACAGTGATCGCCACCTGAAAT
>NZ_JAPMIW010000014.1:3771-73606 GCF_033088395.1 Sporosarcina sp. GW1-11
ATCGCGCACTAAAATAGAACCGACAGACAAACGCGTACACGTGCTACGCATCGCCAGTAGATGGCTTTGCGCCATGAAGAACTGATCCCAAGTAATTCGCTCCATACGGTCGCCTCCATCAATTAAGTGTTATAAATGATGCTAGTTTTTCAAATGTTTTGTCGCCAATTCCAGAGACACTTTTTAAATCGTCTAGTTGTGAAAAAGCCCCATGTTCTTCTCTATATTGTACAATGGCCATCGCTTTTGACGGACCAATACCTGGCAAGGTTTGAAAGTCGCTTTCACTGGCTGAATTTATATTGACCTTTGTCGTCGCGCTATCAGTAGATCCACTAGCAACTGGCTTCTCAAACGTCGGTGGCTCTTCACCCATAATCGGTACATAGATGACAGATTCATCTGTCAATCGCAGTGCGTGATTCAAAAGCCGCGTATCCGCTTGTTCTGTATAGCCACCTGCTTGATCAACCGCATCTAATAGTCGGTCACCTTCTCGCATCGAATAGAGTCCAGGGTGTTTTACAGCTCCTTTGACATCTACGAGAATAGCGACCGATACAGCTTCTGCGACGAGTTCCACAGGCGCTTCGACTTCTTGTATATCTTGTAGTGTTTCTATCGGTTCAAATAGGGATTGTCCATGTTTTTCGGATAGTGGATCCGATGGTTCTCGGGGAAAGAACAAAACGATGGAAAGTACAGCGATTGCTGCAATAGGAATGATGAATTTACGCCATTTTTCGGTAAAGAACGAACGGATAGTCAACAACCCTTTCTTTCAGCACCGTATGGAGTCTCCCTAATTATACCCGATTGTTTCATTCTTGAAAAGGACTATTTGCGCACTTGAAAGAATATCCTCTCACTTTCTTCTTCCGGTGGTTCGTCTTCCCAATCCGCGAAGATTCTCTCAATTTGAAAACCTGCTTCATTGAGCATTTCAATATAATCCGAAACAGCAAACGAACGTTGTATATGTACTTCGTCAAATCGTCTGTACGAGCCATTTTCCTGACGCACAAAAAATGCTAACTCCGAATAAATCGAATGATCCATTTCGCCAGGTACCGTCTGCCATACATACGTAATCCGACGATTATCAAAGACAAACGGACCTTCCAAGAAAATCTCATCCATTTTAAATAAGGAATGCACGTCAAAAAGCAGTACGCCACCCTTGGCAAGCGCTTTGTACACGCGACGGAAAGTTTCTCCCACTTCCGATTGTTTCATAACGTAATTCAGCGAATCAATTGAAATGACTGCCGCATCATACATTCCTTCCACTTCTAATCGCTGCATCGGTTGCTCTATGAAGTCAATTGCAAGTCCAAGTGACTTCGCCCGATCAGCCGCAACTTCAAGCATATCAGCAGATAAATCGACACCTGTGACATGGGCGCCTCGTTTTGCAAGCATTGCCGAAAGCAAGCCTGTGCCGCAACCAATATCCAAGACTTTTTTCCCTATAACGCCAGCAGACGCCAACTCGAGAAACTCGACATAGGCGTCATACGGGATATCATTCATTAATTCATCATAAATATGGGCGAACTCTTTGTAAGAAGAGCTCATTGTTCATTCGCCACGTCTAATAACGGTGCGTCTCCCCATAATTTCTCTAAGTTATAGAAACCACGCTCATCTCTGTGGAAGACGTGAACGACTACATCAAGAAGATCGATTAGAACCCAACGTCCTGCGTCAAAACCTTCCATGCGCTTCACTGTAAACCCTTCTTTTGCTGCTTGGTCTGCAACTTCACGAGCAATCGCTTGTACTTGACGTTCTGAGTTTGCGTGACAAATGATAAATTGATCAGCAATCAGTGAGATGCCCTCCATATTCAATACAACGATGTCTTCTGCTTTCTTACTATCAACTGCCTGATACGCTAATTCCAATAATGTTGGCATATTTCACTGTTCCTTTCTTCTACGTACGTGTTCGTTATAGCAATCAAATGAATTCGGAAAAATCACAGCATACTGATGTACCAAAAATTTAAATGTATGCTGGATACACTCCGTCATTTGATCTTCGAGTGATTCGCCCTCGATACGCTGGCGTAAATCTGCAACACCTGGGAATTTTCTACCTGGCTCGATTAGATCTGCAATATAGATTATTTTTTCTAAATCACTCATACCTGCACGGCCTGTCGTATGATAACGAATCGCTTGCAAAATATCTTCATCTTCTACGCCATATTTTTCTTTTGCTAGTAATGCCCCAACCGGTGCATGCCAGAGCTCCGAATGATATTGCGAATACAATTCATACTCGTCATCGCGCTGTAATAATTCGAGTAATTCTTTTTTATCCATAAACTTGGCATAATCGTGGAATAGACCTGCAATCTCGGCCTTTTCAACAGATACACCCACTTTTTCAGCTAATTCCTTTGCAGTTTCCGTCATACGAATAACATGCTCATATCGCTCTTTCGGTAAACGTTGCTCTAGATCATTTCGAACGTCTTGAAGATTCATATAATCTCTCCTCTCGAATGTATGCCTCGACAGCTGGTGGAAGCAACAGTTGGACTGTACCTCCATTCAAAAAGCGCTGTCGAATCAAAGTAGATGATAAATCAAGCTGTGGTGTTTCTACTAGTTGGATTGGTAGTTCAGAAGTATTCGTGGCACCCGGACGTCTAACACCGATAAACGTAATGATTTTCAGCAAGTCTTCAATCCGATACCATGATGGTAACAGATCAATCATATCACCGCCGATAATAAAGTAAAATTCGACTTCCGGCTCTTCTTTAACCAATTGAGACATCGTATCGAATGTATATGATACACCGCCACGTTCAATTTCAAAAGCTGAGGCACGCAATCCTTCAATGTCATCAACGGCCAATTTAACCATCGTTAGGCGTTGCTCTGCCGTCGCATCTCCAGATGTAGTCTTATGTGGTGGAATCGCAGTCGGCATGAGCCACACTTCATCTAACCCACATTCATGGCGCACTTCGTTAGCAATCAGTAAATGTCCGGTATGTGGCGGATTAAATGTCCCGCCTAATATGCCGATTCGTTTCATCTGATTCTCCTTATGGTAATTGGATACGCTTCTTTTCTGTTGATTCTCTGTAGACTACAATCACGTTACCGATTACTTGTACTACTTCAATTTGTTTATGTGCGCCAATTTTTTCAGCAATTTCTTTTTTATCTTCTTCACAGTTTTGAAGAACACTCACTTTCAATAATTCACGCGCTTCGAGTGCTTCATCAATTTGTGCTAAAATCGCGTCAGTCAACCCACTTTTTCCAATTTGAAAGATTGGGTCTAGATGATGCGCTTCACTGCGTAAAAAACTTTTTTGTTTACTTGTTAACATGTTTACCCTCCCACTTTCATTGTAATCATCTCAATCATCTTTTTTGTGTCTGGATAGATGCTTGTCCATTTTTCAAATGCCAATGCTCCTTGATGTACGAACATACCTACACCGTTCATCGTCAGAGCACCCGCTTGTCTTGCCACTTGTAAAAATTCCGTCTCCAACGGGTTATAAATAATATCCGCCACAACAGCGCCTTTTTTTATCCCCTTTGGATCAAGCGGCATGCCTGCTTGCGCGAAGTTCATACCGACTGAAGTCGTCTGGACAACTACATCGAACTCGCCCATTCTTTGTTCAGCTTCTTCAACAGATAACACGTGCGCATTTTGCATTTCAGAAGCAAGTTCCGCTGCTTTGGAAGTCGTACGATTCGTAAAATAAAGCGGACCGTAGCCTGCCGACTGCAATGCGAATGCAATTCCCCTTGCTGCTCCACCTGCACCAATCATCAACACCGGACCACGTACGTGATTGCCCGCGAACTCCTGCAATGACTTGACGAAGCCTGTACCATCCGTATTCGTTCCGATGAGTTTACCATCAGTCGTTTGATAGACTGTGTTCACCGCATTCATATGCATAGCCGCTTCATCTACTTCATCTAAATAAGGGATAATCGCTTGCTTATGCGGCACCGTCACATTCCAACCACTACAGCCGAGCATACGTAAACTTTCAATCGCTTGTTCGAGCTTTTCTGGTGTCACATGAATTGGTAAATAGCTCGCGTGCCATTCATTTTCAAGAAACCATTGGTCATGCATAACAGGCGACATCGATTGTGCGATTGGATCGCCTAACACAGCATACCACTTTTTCATCGCAATTCTCCTCCTGCAACCACTTAAATAAGTGAAGGTCTAATTTCAACATTGACACCTTTAGGAGCGTGTACCGCCACTTTTACATTGGCGTGCTGAATCGTGATCCAGCCAAGGCCTGAAATAACTACATCCGTCTTCGCTTGCTTGATAGAAAACTCATGACGAACAAGTGCTGGTAGCTTTTCAAGTGATGCCGGACTTGGTGGCGACAGCATATCCCCTAGATGTTTCTCATATAGATCATCCGCGTTTTCCAACTTCGTGCGATGAAGCATTAAGCTGTTCGCCACATAGAAGTTAAATGACGAGCGATCACCTTGGATGAAGTCAAAACGAGCGAGACCTGAGATAAATATCGTTTGCTCAGCATTCAGCTGATAAACTTTCGGCTTAAGCTCTTTTTTTGGTGTGATCAACTTCAAATCTTGTGCATCCAGATCATGTGCAATTTGGTGATCGTTGATGATTCCCGGTGTATCTATTAACGATTTCCCATCATCTAACGGAATCTCCACTACATCTAACGTAGTACCAGGGAAATAAGAAGTCGTAATAATATTTTCCATGCCCGTCGCGTTTTTGATAATGCGGTTGATGAATGTAGACTTCCCTACGTTCGTACAGCCAACCACATAGACGTCTTTCCCTTTGCGGTACGTCTCAATGGCATCGAGTGCTTCTGTCATGCCTGTGCCTTTTACTGCGGAGACGAGAAGCACGTCGATTGGCTTCAATCCGAGTTTCGCAGCTTCCGTCTTCATCCAGTTCCTGACACGTTGCGGATTAATCGCTTTCGGAAGAATATCAGATTTATTACCAATTAATAAAATATCTTTTTTTCCAACAAAGCGATGTAGCCCGTTGATCCAGCTACCGTTAAAGTCAAAAATATCGACGACTTTGACGATCAAACCATCCTTCTCACCAATTCCATTTAGAATCGCTAAAAAATCGTCTCCTGATAAGGACACTGGCTGTAGTTCATTATAGTTACGTAACTTAAAGCAACGCTGACAAATAACATCCTCTTTTTCCAAAGACGCAGGAGGCGCATAGCCTTCTGCTGTTTTATCTGTCGTTTGGATTGCAATACCGCATCCAATACATTTGATTAATTCCAAATTTAGTCCTCCCACGTAATTAACCCTTTTCTTTTAAATCTCGCCATAATTCTGCGTTCAATCGCACGGTTGAATTTCGTAATCGGTGCATCGGAACTTGCTACAGGAACGACTAATATTACCTGTAAACCGACTCGATTAGCTCCTAAGACGTCTGTCAATAACTGATCACCAATCATCACGATTTCTTCTTTAGGCAAACCCAATGTAGCTATTGCCTGATGAAATGCTCTTTTTAATGGTTTTCTAGCTTCGCAAATATATGGAATACCTAATGGATCACAAAAGTGACGCACGCGTTCTATATTATTATTAGAAACAACCGTAATTTGCAAGTCCGCAGCGCGCAGCGTTTCAAACCAAGCCATGATATCTTCTGTGGCATCGGCCCGATCCCATTCAACGAGTGTATTATCCAAATCGGTAATGATTCCTTTGATGCCATTTTCCACAAGTGTTTCTGGCTTAATATCAAAAACTGATTTTACATAGGCACTCGGCAAAAATTGTTTTAACACATTATCCTCTCCGCCCTACAACAAATTCTTGTCTGATTATAACATAGTTGAGGTTTATGCACGCACTACTATGACTAATTTCATCGCTTTTCTTCCAAAGTGCTAGATGCCTATCTTTTTGCATAGGGTAATGTACTAACAAACGGAGGTGGTTACATGGGCGGGTTTTTCATGGCCCTCATGCAATTATGGTTAGAGATCCCCGCGTTAATCGGCTATATCAGGGGGCAAGCGTTCCTTCGCCCACTGTCTAAAGCGGAAGAAGCGGAATGCTTGAGACGCTTAGCAGAAGGTGATGAAAGTGCACGTGACGAGCTGATTGAGCATAATATGCGTCTAGTCGCACACATCGTCAAGAAGTTCCAGCCAAAGCACGAGCTGTTGGATGACTATATTTCAATTGGCGCCATCGGCCTGATGAAGGCCATCAACAGCTTTACACCTGATCGCAAAACGAAGCTTGCGACGTATGCTGCACGTTGTATCGAAAATGAAATTCTGATGTATTTACGCACACAAAAAAAGGTGCAAAAAGATGTCTCCCTCTATGAACCGATCGGCCTCGACAAAGACGGCCAATCGTTAGAAATCGCAGACCTACTCCAAACAGATGATATACCTCCCCAAACAACCGTAGAACAGAACGAACAAAAAGAGCGCCTCTATAAGCATTTGAGCAAGCTCGATTCTCGTGAACTCGAAATCATCCAAAGACGTTACGGGTTACTCGATGATCAGCCGATGACGCAAAAAGAGATTGCTGAGCAATTAAACATTTCAAGAAGTTATGTATCACGCATTGAAAAACGAGCAATTGTAAAATTGTATCAGTCTTTTAAGCATGAGTATCAGTAAATCTACTAGCTATCAGTAAAAGCCAAGTACGCCTTTATTGCTAGTCTCTTAACTACTTTTGAGGCTAAACATGACGTCTACCACTTACAAATGAAAAAAGCGTTTCCGATTAAGTAGCCCGGGCCCAAACCCATCGCTCATCGGAAACGCTTTGTTTTGATTGTTAGTCCGCTTTGACCTCACGTAAAATTACTGCTGACAATATAGTCGCTACTAGAAAAACTCCACCCATTAGGAATCCCATTGGTTGCCCCTCCTTTCATTGAAACGTTCAGTTACATCGTCTACTTATTGATTTTACCATAGAACAATTAAAGTTTCGAGATGACGCGCAAAACAATCTGTGACGAGTGTTTAGCAGCGAGTGGTAAAAACTCGTCAAAGCTAACTGTAGATTCTTTACCAGCGATGTCTGATAATGCACGAATAACGACGCATTTTGTGTTGAACTGGTAACACACTTGTGCAACTGCCGCAGCTTCCATTTCTACTGCGATGACGCGTGGGAACTTCTCTTTCACTTCCATAACCTTTTGCGGATCTGCCATAAAAGTATCTGCTGAAGCAATGCTTCCTACCGCATGTTCATATGTATCCAATTCCACAACTGCTTCTCTAGCTAAGCTGATTAAATGTGGATCTGATGGGAAACTAGCAGGTAGCTGTGGTACTTGACCTAATTCGTAACCAAATGCCGTAACGTCGACGTCGTGATGGAGAACATAATCCGAAATAACGACTGTTCCTACTTCTAAATCGGGATGTGTACCGCCAGCAGAACCTGTGTTTAATACTACGTCCGGTTTGTAGTTTTGTAATAAAATCGTTGTAGCCATGGCAGCATTCACTTTACCGATGCCACTTTTAGTAACGATGACTTGATGCTTACCTACTTTCCCTTCGATAAATTCACAATTACCAATTGTCGTAATCTTTCCCAGGCCGATTTCTCTGCGTAGTATTTCAACTTCTTCTTCCATTGCACCTACTATAGCGATTTTCATTTGTTCCCTCTCCTTCGATGATCGTTGTTCGAGACTAATGATGTATAGGTCAAGTGTGAGGGGATTACTTTGTCTATTTTACTCACACTTATCTATTATCGTTTACTGCCAATTATTTCATTACATCCATTTTAACTGGTTTCCAACCTTGACCGTCAACCCACTCAAGGTATACTTTGTATTTCTTAGAGTAATCGCGAGTTGTGACGATACCTTCTGATTTTTGTGGACTTCCACCGTTTTGTATACGCAAATAAATTAAATCTTGTTCAGCTTTCCCAGTAGCATATGAGATAGCCTTTTTCTTTTCATTCCAGTCCGCTGATGTACCATCGTATTTCGAAGTATGCTGTCCTGTTTGCTTCGTACCTATTGGCTTCCAGTTTGGGTCCACTATTGATTTTTTCACTTGTTCTTTCTTTTCTGGTTTTGGTTCTGGCTTTGGTTCTGGTTTCGGTTCTGGCTTTGGTTCTGGTTTTGGTTCTGGCTTTGGTTCTGGCTTTGGTTCTGGCTTTGGTTCTGGCTTTGGTTCTGGCTTAACCACTGGTTGCGGTTTTTCTTCTATCACTGGCTCTTCTTCAGGCGTTACTGGCTCCACTACTGGTTCTTCTTTAGTTTGTGCATCACTTTTTTCTTCAGCTGATGCAAGATCTTCCGTGCCTTCATCTTCTTCAACGAAGATTGGTTCAATCGGTGCTTGTTCTGCTTGTTGCGATTCTGTTTGCTGATTTATTTTCGCTTCTTCTTTATCATCACCTAGAACGAATGTAATGCCGACAATAAGAATTAGTAGAATGACAACGCCAATCAACATATTTAATGTTTTATTGACAGTTGTGGCTTTGTTTCCCTTTTTACGTGAAGTCCTGGAAAGGTTAGGATCTCGATCTGCCATACTGACATCTCCTTTAATATAAATCTAGTACGCTTGTCCAATTGAAAGTTTTTATAAAGCAAAATAAAGCAATACCGTCTTCTACTTAGAGAAGACGGTACGTTTGTCATTTTATCTCGAGCACTTCAACTGACATTTCACCACCGGGAGTTTGGATCTTAACTTTATCGCCTGTTTTACGTCCCATTAACCCTTTAGCGATTGGTGAATCATTTGAAATCAAACCTTCTATCGGGTTTGCTTCAGCGGAACCGACAATCGTATACGTCTCTTCGTCACCATTCGGTAATTCCTTAAACGTTACAGTCTTACCCAACTGCACTTCATCAGTATTAAGTTCGTCTTCCGTAATGATCACCGCATTGCGGATCATAGATTCCAATGAAGAAATTTTACCTTCAACGAATGCTTGATCTTCTTTTGCTGAATCATACTCGGAGTTTTCCGAAAGGTCGCCATAGCTACGTGCGATTTTAATACGCTCTACTACTTCTTTACGTTTAACCGTTTTCAAATGCTCTAATTCTTCTTCTAGCTTTTGCTTCCCAGCTACTGTCATTGGGAATTTCTTTTCTGAAACCATTTACCAACACTCCTCAAATTTCTGTTCATAAAAAATACTATGCCTCACAAACAACAACTATGTGACATAGACGGACTTTTGCTGAATTTAGTTAAAATTATGTCATCATCATATTACACTTCGTCAGCAGACGCAAGAATTGTTTTTATTTTCGTAACCATCAAGTCGATGGCAACGGCATTCTCTCCGCCTTCAGGAATAATTATATCAGCATATTTTTTGGTCGGTTCGATAAATTGATTATGCATCGGGCGTACAACTGATAAATATTGCTCGATGACTGAATCTACCGTACGTCCTCGATCATTGATATCACGTAGGATTCTTCGAATGATTCGAATATCTGAATCCGTATCAACGAATAATTTAATATCCATTAAACCACGTAAACGTTCATCTTCTAGGACCAAAATTCCTTCCAAAATAATGACGTCCTGCGACTCAACGACTTCTGTTTCCTCAGACCGTGTATGCATTGTATAATCATATGTCGGCTTTTGAATCGACTGCCTGTTAAGTAGCTGATGAATGTGTTCAATCAACAAATCCGTATCGAAAGCTAATGGATGATCATAGTTTGTCTGCAATCTTTCCTCAAATGACTTGTCGGACTGATCTTTGTAGTAATCATCTTGTTCGATGACGACAACGGAGTGGCCTTGGAATACTTCATGAATCTTTTTCGTGACACTAGTCTTACCGGAGCCCGAGCCACCTGTAATACCGATCACAACTGGTTTATTCTTCACAGCTATTCCCCTTTGTTGCCTACTTTTTAACCGCAATCAAAATTCCATCACCAATTGGTACGAGTGATGTTTCATACTGCTCATGTTCCATTGCCCAGCTTGTGAATTTCTTCAAATTACGGATCATTGTTCGATTACGTTTTGGAAGTTCATTATCAGACAACAGCACCATACCATGCATAAACATATTATCACAATAAATTACACCTGTTTGCCTAACTAGCGGGCTGTATTTCTCAAAGAATTTCAAGTACTGTCCTTTTGCCGCATCGATGAATAATGCATCGAATGATTGCTCAAGTAACGTCGTTTCGTCAAATTCCAACGCATCCGCATGAATAATATGGATACGATCATTCAATCCACTTCGTTCAATATACTGCACAGCTTGCTCGTAGCGGTCTGTATCACGTTCAATCGTATAAATGATGGCTTGCGGAAAGGCTAGCGCTAAACGAATGCCTGAATAGCCTATGGCGCTACCGATTTCCAGGATACGTTGAGGCTGCTGTATTTGTAGCAAGCCTATTAACGTATGCAAGCCCGTATCATCCATAATCGGCACGCGGTGTTCTGCTGCATATAGCTCCATTTCCAAGATGAGCGGCTCTTTCGGTTTCGAAAAGCCGCTAATATAGGCGTTGTAGTCGGTCATCTAGACTTCTCCTTTAAGGAATTCGTATTATTTATGCTGGCTGTCAATATACTTTGCTTTGTTTTTCAAATGCTCGTCATACGTCTTCGCAAAGTGATTGATTCCGTCTTTATCTGCTAAGAAAAACAAATAACTTGTCGTCGATGGTTCAACGACCGCTTGTATAGATGCAGATCCTGTATTTGCGATAGGGCCTGGTGGCAGACCTTTATTTTGATACGTATTATAGGCATTTTCCACTTTCAAATCTTCATTCAAAACACGATTTTTATGTTTACCAAGCGCATACAAAACGGTTGGATCGGTCTGTAAAGGCATACCTTGTTCAATTCGGTTATTGAAGACACTCGCAATTGTCTCACGATCTGCTTTACTCGTTGCTTCTTTTTCAAGTAAGGAAGCAAACGTCAACAACCAGTGAGCAGACTTTTCTTTTTTAGTCCAATACCCCTGGTAAGGTATCATGTTTTGCACAGTTGCATCAACCATAGTATCCACGACTTGTTTTACTGTCGGCTCTTCTTCATAAAAAGGATACGTAGCCGGGAATAGATAGCCTTCAAGTGCATAACGGATATTTTCAGCTAAAATCTCATCCGTGATTACTTCAGGGTATTTTGCCATATAGCCTTGAATAGTCTCTTCATTTGTTACATAATCCATAAATTCTTTTTCTGTAATCGTTGTTTTATCACTTGTTCTTTTCGCGATTTGATCTAGTGTCAAGCCCTCGGGAATAGTTAGTGTAAACGAAGGTGTTCTATATACTACACCTGTTTTTAAACTCTTAATCAATTCATCTGGCGTCATAGATTGCGATAAGCCATAGGTTCCCGCTTGGAAATCTGCTTCATTATTTACTTTTGCATAATACTTGAAAATTCGAGCATCTTTAATAAGGCCTTTTTTTTCAAGGGTTTCAGAAATACTATCTAAACCCGAGCCAATAGGAATTTCCACTTCGATAGTTTTCTTTGAATCGGGATCCATTGGTTCAAGCGCACCTTTTATGTATGTATAAATAGAGAAGCCACCTATTAATCCTATAACAAGTACTATAGAGACGATCCAAAGTACGATTTTACGAACAGTTCTCACTTCTTTCTTTTGTTCCAACATGCGTTCAAACATGACTTCCTTTTTTCTTTTGGGTTCCTTTTCCATAACCCTCACCTCTTTTTCTACGGCTACTAAAGTAAGTGAAAAAGACGGAACGGTGCGCACCATTCCGTCCGTCACATTCTTTTACTCGTCTTCTTCTTCAAGGAACGTATTTAGTACTTCTTCGATAATGTCCCATTCTTCGTCCGATTCAATTTCCAGTAATGAACCGCCATCTTGACCTTCTTCTGTCGGGATAAAAGCTGCCGCGTGGATTTCAACATCCTCATCATCGTCCACTTGTTCGCCGTCTAAAACATGATATAGTACATACGATCTTTCATATTCCTTTGAATCAAACGTTAAAATTACTTCACATACATGCTCTTCGCCATTCTCGTCTACAATTGTCATCGTTTCTTGTCCGTGTTCCATTCTAAATCACCTCTAGTTTTTTTTTGAATCCAAATACCCTTGCAAAATCATGCTAGCTGCCATTTTATCGATAACGGATTTACGCTTTTTACGACTAACATCCGCTTCGATCAAGACACGTTCAGCAGCCATCGTCGTCAAACGCTCGTCCCACAAAATCACAGGAGAATCAAACTGTTTACGCAACTTGTCAGCGTATTGTTCGGAAGCTTGTCCTCTTGGACCAATTGTATTGTTCATGTTTTTAGGATAACCGACGACGAATTCTTGCACCTCATACTCTTTTGTTAACTCTGCGATTCGCTCCAAACCAAAAAGACCTGCTGCTTCGTCAATTTTGATCGTTTCGATACCTTGAGCAGTCCAACCGAAACTATCGCTAATTGCGACGCCGACTGTTTTCGTACCGACGTCCAATCCCATAATTCTCATTCTGTTTTGCCTCTATTCTCACGGATGTAGAACTTCACTAATTCTTCTAGAATTTCGTCACGTTCTAATTTGCGTATTTGATTGCGAGCATCTTCATGACGTGGAATATAAGCCGGATCTCCGGATAATAAATAGCCAACGATCTGGTTGATCGGGTTATAGCCTTTTTCTTCTAATGATTTATATACGTGGAGCATGACCGATTTGACTTCTTCTTCCATCGACTCTTCAGGAAAGTTGAATTTCATCGTTTCGTCGGATGAATTCATACTCGACACCCCGCTTTCCGATTTCCGTTATATGTTTGACCGATTTCAGTTAAACAGATTTGACATAATCATACACGGATTGTAGCGCATCATCAAGTTTAGATGCGTCTTTCGCACCCGCCATCGCCATGTCTGGACGGCCGCCGCCTTTTCCTTCACAAAGTGAAGCAACGTGGCTGACAATCTTGCCTGCGTGGTAGTTGCTGTCTTTCAAATCACTCGTTACACCAGCAGCCAGCATGACTTTACCGTCTGTAACTGCACCTAATACAATAACGCCTTTAGCTGTTTTTTGCTTCAGTTCATCGATTAGTTGACGTAAACCATTATTGTCTTTTACTTCGACATTTGCCGAGATCACTGTGACGTCTGCTATTTGTTGTGCGGAAGCCATAACGTCTGCCAATTGGCTATTCCCCATTTTTGCTTGCAGTGATTCATTTTCACGCTGAAGTTCTTTATAGTCCGACAAAATAGATTCAACTTTTGTGATCACTGTTTTCGGTGTTGCTTTCGCTGTAGCTGCAACTTGCTCTATAACCAATTGATCTTCTTTGAATGAGCGGAATGCTTGTCCACCAGTGAAAGCTTCAATACGGCGCGTTCCAGCTCCGATACCAGACTCAGAAACTATTTTAAAGATATTGATGTCTGCTGTATTGTTGACGTGACAGCCACCACAAAGTTCGATCGAATAGTCGCCAACCTTCACTACACGAACGATATCTCCATACTTTTCACCGAATAATGCCATTGCGCCCATTTCTTTCGCTTCTGCAATTGGTGCTAGTGTTGTAGTAACTGGTGTACTTGCCCAAATTTGTTCATTCACTTGATATTCGATGCGCTCTAATTCCTCTTTTGTCACTTGTCCAAAGTGTGAGAAGTCAAAACGTAAGCGATCAGGCCCTACGTACGAACCTGCTTGGTTTACATGTTCTCCTAATACATCCTTTAGTGCACGATGCAATAAATGAGTAGCTGTATGGTTTTTGACCGTTAAGTTACGTGAATACTCGTCCACTTTAGCTTTAACAGCAGCATTTTCATTTATTTCACCAGAACTGATAAATACGGTATGCAAATTTTGGCCGTTTGGAGCTTTTTTAACATCTTGAACTTCCGCAATGAATGCTTCATTTGTCAATGTTCCTTTATCTGCAATTTGACCGCCACTTTCTGCGTAGAAAGGTGTTTGGTCAAGAATAACTTGTACTGTTTGACCTTCCGCAGCATGAGAGATTCGCTGACCGTCTTGTAATAACACGCTTACTGTTGCGTCTGTCTCTAACTGCTGATAGCCAATGAATTCACTAGGTTCATGAATTTCGCCTAACACGCCAGACTGGATATGCATAGAGTCGGTAGTGGCTCTCGCTGCGCGTGCACGGTTACGCTGTGTAGCCATTTCTTCATCGAATCCGATACGATCTACCGCTACGTTCTCTTCAAGTGCAAATTCCTCTGTTAATTCAAATGGGAATCCGTACGTATCATATAGTTTAAATGCATCACTGCCTGACACAATTGGCACCTCTGATGCTTTTGCTTTTTGAAGAATAGTAGAAAGAATCGCCATGCCGTCATGCAATGTTTCGTGGAAACGATCTTCTTCGTTTTTCACTACTTTCATAATGAATGCTTGCTTTTCATGTACTTCTGGATAGAAATCTTTCATAATATCTCCAACAATCGGTACGAGCATGTACATGAATGGCTTGTCGATGCCTAATTGTTTCGCAAAACGAACCGCTCTTCTTAGTAGACGGCGCAGTACATAACCGCGGCCTTCATTGGACGGTAGAGCACCGTCACCGATTGCGAACGCTACTGTACGGATATGATCGACGATAACTTTGAATGCGGTATCTGCTTCTGTTGTTTCCCCATATTTTCTACCCGAAACATTTTCCACAGCTTCGATGATTGGTATGAATAGATCCGTATCGAAATTTGTTGGTACGTCTTGGATGACAGATGCCATACGTTCTAGACCCATTCCTGTATCGATGTTTTTCTTAGGAAGTGGCGTGTACGTGTGGTCAGGATTATGGTTGAACTCAGAGAATACTAAGTTCCAAATTTCCAAGTACCGGTCATTTTCTCCACCCGGATATAATTCTGGATCTGAGAAATCATCACCATAGCTCGGGCCTCGATCATAGAAGATTTCAGAGTTCGGACCACTTGGACCTTCACCGATATCCCAGAAGTTTCCTTCGAGACGGATTATCCGCTCTGCTGGAATACCGATACGGCCTCTCCAAATTGCATATGCTTCCTCATCTTCAGGATGAATCGTTACCGATAATAATTCCGGATCAAAACCTATCCATTTATCATTTGTTAAAAAGTCCCATGCGCGAACGATCGCTTCTTCTTTGAAGTAATCGCCAATGGAAAAGTTTCCAAGCATTTCAAAAAACGTATGGTGACGCGCTGTGTAGCCGACGTTTTCGATGTCGTTTGTACGAATCGATTTTTGTGCATTCGCAATCCGTGGATTGTCAGGAATCACTCGTCCGTCAAAGTATTTCTTTAGTGTTGCGACACCACTGTTAATCCATAGTAAAGACGCGTCATCAACAGGCACTAAAGCTGCTGATGGTTCTACACTATGTCCATGCTCTTTAAAATAGTCTAAAAATAGTTGGCGAATTTCAGATGCCGTTAGTTTTTTCATCGTCTGTTCCTCCTAAAATTAAAAAAACTCCACCCCTTGTATGAAGGGGCGAAGGTTCATTGATCGCGGTACCACCCTAATTACCACAAAAATCGCGGTATCTCGAGTTGCCTTAACGCGGCAAAAACGGCAGGGATTAGCTGCACTTAGGATTAGCGTTCCTCTTGTTTCACACGTGAGCTTTTTCAGCCTAGAAGCCCATTTCTTTACACTGAATACAGGAGTACTTTTTCCTTCAACGTTTTCATTATTTCTTAAACGAATTATAGGAAAGTTCTAGTGCTTTGTCAATTAGTCTCACCTATAAAGTCGAATGGTGTCAAATTCGCCATGCCGACCATCGGATCGATTGTGGCGAAATTGTCCATCGTTAACTTCGCTGGGCCTGTTTCTACAGTCGGTTCTATTGTTTGAGTTTGCTTAGGCTGCACAGTTGTTTTCGGCTCAACTAGCGCTTCAACCTGCTCCATCGAACCGGCAATCCGCTCTTTTAAAGTTGTCTGACGTTCTGTTTCATCTGTACGCTCGATGCCTGCTTTAAATTCTTCAGCTTCCCCACATAGGATTAAGAAGTTTTTCGCTCGCGTGATCCCTGTGTATAGAAGATTACGACGAAGCATTTTCCGCTGGCTTCTAACGATTGGCATAACAACAATAGGAAATTCACTACCTTGCGACTTATGGATTGAACAGCAATACGCCAACGTAATTTGATTTAAATCACCGCGTTCGTATTGCACTTCATTGCCGTCATACGACACGACAAGCAATGCTTTTTTATCAACTGTTTCTTTCGCTAAGATAATCGCGATAACTTCGCCCATATCTCCGTTAAAGACGTTGCTTTCCGGTTGATTGACTAGTTGCAACACTTTGTCACCGATACGATAGGTAACTTCGCCGAACGTCATTTCTTTTCTGCCTGGTGCCGGAGGATTCGTGATTTCTTGAATCATTTTATTTAATCCGTCAATGCCAGCAGGTCCCCTATACATCGGTGCTAGCACTTGGATGTCTTTAATAGAATGGCCTTTCGACGTAGCATTTTCAATAATTTGTTTAACTGCCGGTAAAATTTGATCTCCAGATGCCCGGATAAATGAGCGATCGGAGGTTTTTTTTGTGACATCCATCGACCACGTCTTTTGTTTTATCATATGTGCCATTTCAATAATCGTAGAGCCTTCACTTTGACGGAAAATATCGGTCAGTTCTACGACCGGGATTTTCCCCGACTGCATGAAGTCATGCAACACTTGGCCTGGTCCGACAGAAGGAAGCTGATCTTGGTCGCCAACAAATAAAACTTGCGCATCATCACGCACTGCTTTTAACAGCTGATGCATGAGCCACGTATCAACCATCGACGTTTCATCGATAATAATTAAATTACCTTCTACCTCGCGCTCTGTTTCTTCCTCTTCCTGACCCGTAAATCCGAGCAAACGATGGATTGTCATAGCAGGCAAGCCTGTAGCTTCTGACATTCGCTTCGCTGCACGCCCAGTCGGTGCTGCTAAAATAATCGGAAACGGTTCTTTCTTACGTGCGTATTCTTCAAGATCTAGCGATACACCATGAAGCTCTGCATACACTTCAACTAGTCCTCGAATAACCGTTGTCTTCCCTGTACCCGGACCACCTGTTAGCACAAGCATCGAAGAATGAAGTGCACGCTCAATTGCTTCCACTTGTGTTTCTGCATACTCTACTTCCAAACGTTCCTCAATTTCGCCAATAGCTTTTCGAATCTCAGATGCGGGAAATTGCGAAGCGACTTCATGTTCTAAAATCTTATTCACTTTCGTTGCAATACCGATTTCTGAATAGTAAAGAGAAGGAATGTATATGCGTTGCATCTCAGCAGACAGCGCTCCTTCTTCTACCAATTCAATTACCGCTTGTGAAATTGAATCATATGAAACACTATGCGGCTGGCTCGATTCTAGCAATTGCTTCGCTTGTGGCAGAATAGCCTCCGCTTCCAAATACACATGACCTGAAGACTGCACTTCATTATGTACGCTGTAATAAACAGCTGCTTTAATACGCGCGGGATGATCGCCTACGAGGCCTAATTGTTTCGCTAAATCATCCGCTCTCTGAAAACCAATTCCCTCGATTTCCTGAATTAATCGATACGGATTATCCGTTAAGATCGTAATCGAATCGTCTTGATACGCTTGATAAATACGCATCGCAATTTGCGGACCAAATCCCCATTCATTGAGCTGAACCATTGTCCGTTCAAGCCCTAAATTTTCTTGCAATACGGAAACTAACGTGTCTTTTCGTTCTTCTGACAGGCGAGGGATTGTATCAAGTACGGATCGGTCCTCTAGTATTTTCTGAATTACATTATTACCGAGTGTTTTGACAATATCACTAGCTGTCTTCTGTCCGATCCCCGGAAATAAGTCCCCTGATAAGTAATGGATGAGTCCTGCTTCAGTTGCCGGTAACTCTTTAGCAAACGTCTGCACATCGAATTGTTGTCCATGAACGGGATGATTCACTAAGCGACCAGTAAATTTATACTCTTCTTCCGCCTGCAATGGTGGAAAGGACCCTTTGATGACAATCTCTCGTTCTTTATAATCTGTATTTGTGGACGTGACTTTTAATTTAACGATAGAAAATAAATTCGTCGCATTATGAAAAATCGTCACGACCGCTCGACCGATTAGATATTGTTCTGATTCGTTCATCTAGGAATCCTCCTTTCCATTATTCGCCTTGCTCGGTGCCGATTGTTATCATGTCATATAAATAACGCGCTTGCGTATGTTCGGGTTCAATCGTGTACGCTTGTTTTAAATGAGATAATGCGCGTACTTGATCTTCCGTAGACACCGCAAATAATACCCCTAAATTATAGTGAGCATCTGCATGTTCAGGTTGCGCCTGTAAAATTGCTTCAAAGACCGGTTGTGCTTGTTCAAACAATTCCATTTTCGCCAATAAAATACCGTAAGATAATGCAATTTCGTGATCATTTTCACTTAACTCTACTGCACGCTGCAAATATGGTAGTGCTAGGCGATCATTACCTGCTTGTTCGATACTTTTACCGAGCATGAAGTAGACGTCTGCAGATTCTAATCCAGTCTGCATCGCTTTTTCATAGAGTTTTGCAGCTTCTTCAAATCGTTCCTGATTGTAATAAAGATTTGCTAGTCCGTAAAACGCTGTACCCGCATTTTTGTCTAGTGTCAGTGCCTTTTGGAAAAATGGTTCTGCTTGTTCAGCATCTCCAAGTGATGCGAAAATATTACCGATATTTATAAAGCCTGTTGCATCATCTGGATTTTCTTCGACCGCTTTCATAAATAACTCGATCGCTTTTTCATAATTACCTTGTTGCATTTCTGAAATGGCGTCTTTGTGAATCGACATGTTGTTGCCCCCTCATCCTACATATGTCAGTTTATTGCCGTCTTTAAATACTTCGTCAATCGTTCCGCCACCTAAACATTCTTCACCGTCATACAAGACGACCGCTTGTCCTGGCGTAACTGCGCGAACAGGCTCATCGAATGTCACGATCGCTTTGTCGCAAATCAATTGCACCGTCACTTTTGTATCCGGCTGGCGATAACGGAATTTCGCTGTGCACGAAAACGACTCTGGTAATTTTTTCGTTGTACATATATTCATCCCTGTCGCATGTAAGCTCGTGGAAAACAGTGCGTCATGATAAAAACCTTGCTCTACTAGCAAGACGTTACGTTTTAAATCTTTACCTACCGCAAACCACGGCTCACCCGCTCCACCGATTCCAAGTCCGTGACGTTGTCCAATTGTATGATACATGAGCCCGTCATGCTTACCCATCACTTTACCGTCCATCGTCTGCATTTCACCGGGACGTGCAGGTAAATATTCACCGAGGAATTCTTTAAAGTTCCGTTCCCCGATGAAGCAAATCCCTGTGGAGTCTTTTTTCTTAGCCGTTGCAAGTCCAGCCGCTTCAGCGAGTTGTCTAACACTACTTTTTTCTAAGTGCCCTAGAGGGAACATCACTTGCTGTAATTGTTCCTGTGTTAATTGATTTAAGAAATAGGTTTGGTCTTTATTAGTATCGACGCCACGAAGCATAGCTACACCGTCTTCACGTTCAACGACCTGCGCATAATGACCAGTCGCTAAATAGTCGGCACCTAAACTTTTTGCGTGTTCAAGGAACGCTTTGAACTTAATTTCTTTATTGCACATAACGTCGGGATTAGGCGTGCGTCCTGCTTTGTATTCCTCTAAGAAATACGTGAATACTTTATCCCAATACTGCTTTTCAAAGTTTACAGAGTAATACGGAATACCAATTTGATCGCAGACACTTCGAACATCCTCAAAATCCTCCGTCGCTGTACAATGACCAGATTCATCTGTGTCATCCCAATTTTTCATGAAAATCCCGATAACTTCATAGCCTTGTTGTTTTAATAGTAATGCCGCAACCGAAGAGTCGACTCCGCCAGACATTCCAATGACTACACGTGTATCCGCGGGTGCTTTTTTCGTTGTCATGTTTACTTCATCCTTTACTGATTCATTTCACTAGTCGTTTAATTACCGTGGCGATTCGTTTTGCCGCTTCTTCTACCATTGACAAATCAAGTCCATAACCAAAACTTATGCGAATGGAATTTCTCGCATTATCTGATTCGGTTCCAAACATCGCAGTCACAACATGTGAAGGTTCAAAAGAGCCTGCTGTACAAGCAGACCCACTAGAAACCGCTACGCCTTCGATATCTAAGCCCATCAATAGTGTTTCTACATCTGCTCCAGGAAAGGACACATGGAAAATATGCGGCAATACCGGAATGTCTGCTGGGACTGTCGGTTTAAAGGCAATTTGATGTTGTTGGAAAATTTCTTGCATTCGCTCTTGATACGTTTGATAAAGACTTGTGTTTTCTTCTTTCGTTTGCTCTGCAATTTCCACTGCCTCTGCAAACGCGATCGTAGCGGGAACATTTTCTGTACCTGCACGACGCTTTTTCTCTTGTGCGCCGCCAATGATTTGTGAGGGAAGCTTAGTACCGCTACGTTCATATAAAAAGCCGATGCCGTTTGGTCCGTTCAATTTATGGGCGGAGACAGACAGCAAATCCACTTGTAGCTCGTCTACATTAATTATTGCCGTACCATACGCTTGCACGGCATCGGTATGGAAAATCGCTTGGTGGGATTGCAGTAATTTTCCTATTTCGACGATCGGCTGGATTGTCCCCACTTCATTATTGCCATACATCACCGATACGAGAATCGTTTCGTCTGTCAATGCGTTTGCTACTTGTTCAGCTGAAATAGCACCTGTTTGGTTTGGTTTCAAATAGGTTACTTCATAGCCTTGTGACTCAAGTTGTTTACACGGATTTAATACCGCGTGATGTTCAATTTCTGTCGTGATAATATGTCGGCCCTGCTCATGCATAGCGTTTGCGGTACCGAAAATAGCCAAATTATCCGCTTCTGTTCCTCCAGAAGTGAGGATGATTTCATTGGGTGAAGCACCGATTGAACGCGCGAGTGAAGTGCGCGCTTGTTCAAGTAATTTCTTCGCTTCCCTGCCTGCTTGATGTGTGCTTGACGGATTACCGTACGTGTCATGCAAAGCTTCCGCAAAACGTTTTAGAACAACAGGGTGCATAGGTGTCGTAGCAGCATAGTCTAAATAGATTGCTTGTCTCATTATGCAAACTCCTTTAAATATAGAACATGTATTCATCTGGAGCAGATGAATCATCAAAGTCAATTAAATCTTCAATCGTAGTGTGATCTAGAACGCCACGAATGGCATCACCGATTCGCTTCCATAATTCGCGTTGTGGAATATCTTCGTCATCGAGTCCTTCTACGATCTGGATCGGACCTTCTAGTAATCGGATAATATCTCCAGCTGTAATTTCTGAAGGATTTTTTGCTAATTTATAGCCGCCATATGCTCCACGGACACTTTTTACTAATCCGCTATTTCGAAGCGGTGGTATTAATTGTTCCAAATAGGCTTCGGATAAATTTTGTTCTTCTGCGATTTTACGCAAAGGTACTGGACCTTCTCCGTATTTTCGTCCTAATTCTACAATCACTGTTAGTCCATATCGACCTTTAGTGGAAATTTTCATTTTGGCATCGTCCTTTACTGAAATTGCTGAAATTAGTATAGCATAATTTTTGATCGTATTCTTCGAAATGACTTCAATCATATTTTACGTTATACTAAAGGAACAAATGTACGGAGGAATGATGTAGATGCATAACGAACCTTTGGCCTTCCGCATGCGGCCTGAAACGATCGATGAAGTGATTGGACAAGAACACGTCATCGGCAAAAATACTCCTTTATATCGAATGATTACGAATGGGCATGTCCCGTCTCTTTTATTATATGGTGAACCTGGAATCGGTAAAACGTCTCTCGCGTACGCCATTGCAGGTACTTCAAAACTACCATTCATCGCGCTTAATGCGACGGTTGCCGGCAAGAAAGATGTTGAAGATGTCGTTAAAGAAGCACGGATGACTGGTAAAGTATTATTATTTTTGGACGAAATTCATCGGTTCAATAAATTACAGCAAGATACGCTATTGCCACATGTAGAAAGCGGCTCCATTGTACTTATTGGGGCCACGACAGAAAATCCTTTCCATGATGTCAATCCAGCGATTCGTTCGCGCTGCGGTGAAATCGTACAGTTGAAACGATTGCAACCGAAAGATTTACTTGATTTGCTCGAGCGAACTTTGAAGGATTCGAAAAAAGGATTAGGTCAGGAAGACATTGCAATCACGACTCAACAACTAGAAAAAATTGCAGAAGGTGTCAATGGAGATGCCCGCAAAGCGCTGACGTTTCTTGAATCATTGCTCGCTGCGAGTGATGAAGAAGATGGCAAGATTATCGTAGAAGATGCTCTCCTTTCACAACTATTATCGAGAGTGTCTTTACTAGGGGATAAAAAAGGCTCCCATCATTATAATTTATTATCCGCTCTTCAAAAAAGTGTACGCGGCAGTGATGTGGATGCGGCATTGTACTATTTGGCGCAGTTACTTGAAATCGGTGATTTGACCGCCGTTACGAGAAGATTACTCGTCATGAGTTATGAAGATATTGGACTTGCGGCACCAGACGTTGGTAGTCATGTTGTGGCGGCGACGGAGGCAGCACTGCGCTTAGGAATGCCAGAAGCGCGTATTCCACTGTCTGTAATAGTGGTGGAGATGTGCTTAGCTTCGAAATCGAACTCGGCTTATAAAGCGATTGATGCAGCAACGAAAGCTCTCCATGATCATCCTACAGGAGAAATTCCGATGCATTTACGCGATACACATTATGGCGGTGCCGCGGCACTTGGGCATGGCGGCTATGTGTATCCTCACAACACCCCTGTTGGCTCATTTGGCGGTTGGACAGATCAGCAATATTTACCTGATAGTCTAGTAGACACCAAATTCTACTCACCTGTTGAAGCAGGTGATGAAACGAGAATGGCGGCAATATATAAACGTTTACTATCGTTTAAAAACAAAAAAAATCCACGTTAGCCAATGGCTTCGTGGATTTTTCATATCATTTTACTAATTCAGCCGCATCGGCAGGCAGTTTAATCGGATCGACTGCATTAAAGTAACTATACTTCGCATCCATTTTTTGTTTGTAACGAATATAATCGCGCTCAAAATAGCTCGTTACTTGTGCAGATAGTTTTAAGCCCGTAACGAAAAATGTTTTTTCATTGACTCGTAGTTCTATATCCATTCTATCAATCACTGGGAATCCAGTATGTGTATGGATCAATCGTTCAGCATCGTTACTATTGATTGAAACATTTTTCACCAACTGACGGTATTCTGCGGGCGACAAGGAGAAATGTAACGCATAGCCGTAATCGACTTTTTCCATTTCTGCCGTCTCAATGAAAGGCTTTAATAAAGTGAAATCTACGACTGGCGCTGCATAGGGTACAAACACACCGAAAGAGCCATTTCGTTGAGCTTCTGTTAGTTTCCGCCAAGGTTCTTCATCTACCTTTATCACCATCTGGTCTTGCTGTTGGAAGATGTGAAGTTGTTGACGTCCTTGTTTAGGAATTTTGTAGAGAACTTCTTCAGAAACCTTCAAAGGGTTTAATTCTACATTCGATTGGATTTGCACATTTTTAGTTGTGCGTTTTACCGGATCAGATGTCACGATACTTTCATCATAGACGATGCTTGAATGAACCGATTTCAAATCTTTCATCGCCGCTTCTGCCTTATCGAGCACTTCTTGCGCACTCTTTGGCGCGGAAGACGTCTTGCCGCATCCTGCCATTGTAAATAGGATGACAGCTAGGAATAAAACGAATATTCGCTTGTTCATCAGGAAACTCCCTTTCAATCAAAACTATTTACAGTGTACTTCACAGGAGCGGACTTGTCACGGATCGATTCGTAAAATCTATCAACCTTACTTTACGTTGACGACCCAACCAAATGGATCTTCGACTTTACCCGTCTGAATGCCGGTAATCGTATCATAGATTTTCAATGACAATTCGCCAATTTCATTGTTATTAATCTCACACTTTTTACCACCCCAGAACAATTCGCCCATTGGAGAAATAACAGCGGCTGTTCCTGTACCAAAAGCTTCTTCAAGCGTACCCGCTTCATTCGCATCGAAAATCTCTTGAATGGACACTTTGCGCTCCGTCACAGGAATATCCCAAGATTGTAGTAATTCAATAACCGATTTACGTGTAATTCCTTCTAAAATACTACCGTTAAGACTTGGTGTAATAACCTCTCCATTAATTTTGAAGAATACATTCATCGCGCCAACTTCTTCAATGTATTGATGCTCTTTTGCGTCGAGCCACAGCACTTGAGAATAACCGCCCGCTTCTGCCACTTCTTGTGCTTTCATCGCACCTGCGTAGTTACCAGCTGTTTTTGCACTGCCCGTGCCACCGACTGCCGCACGTACATATTGTGATTCTACAGCGATTTTGACCGGGTTCATGCCTTCCTTATAGTAAGGACCTACCGGTGATAAAATAATCATTAGGCGATAGTTTTTGGACGGCGCTACACCTAAATACGGTTGTGTAGCGAAAATGAACGGACGAACGTATAGTGCCGTGCCTTCTCTGTCTGGTATCCAGTCAGCATCCAATGAAACTAATTGCTTCAACCCTTCAAGCACAAACTCTTCATCAAAGTTCGGCATGCATAATCTATCATTCGAACGATTCAAGCGTTTCATATTTTCCTCTGGACGAAATAACACGACTTCCTTCTCTTTATTAAGATACGCTTTTAGCCCTTCGAAAACCGTTTGTCCGTAATGTAAAACGATTGCCGCTGGGTCTAGCAAGAATGGCTCATATGGCTCAATACGAGCGTCATGCCAACCTGTTCCGTGTGTATAGTCCATTACAAACATGTGATCCGTAAAAATGGTACCGAATGCTAGCGGATTATCCGCTGCTGGTTTCTCTTTTGGTTGCGTAGTTTTGTTAATTGCGATCTGTGCTGTCATAATAACCCCTCCTAAGTATTATCTAATTTGGCCTGTCCCTCTAATAACGAATTTCGATGAAGTCAATGCCTCTAATCCCATTGGACCTCTCGCATGCAACTTCTGTGTGCTGATACCGATTTCTGCACCATAGCCGAATTCAAAGCCATCTGTGAAGCGTGTCGAAGCGTTGACGTAGACCGCTGCTGCATCCACGCTATTTAAGAACTGCTCTGCGTGTTCATCGGTTTGCGTTATAATTCCCTCTGAGTGCTTTGTGCTGTAGCGCTTAATATGCTCGAGCGCTTCTTCGACATTTGTAACACTTTTCATACGTAAAGTTAAGTCTAGGAACTCGCTAGACCAATCGTCTTGTTCCACACCCGTTATAGATGCATCTAAACGTTGAACCGCTTGATCTCCTAACAAGTGAACATGTTTTTCGCGTAACGCTTCGATTAGTACTGCACCGTGCTTCTTCAACCAGTTTTCATCGATAATAACCGTTTCAATCGCATTACAAACTGACGGACGATGTGTTTTCGCATTTACTACGATATCAATCGCCATTTTCTCGTCTGCTGATTCATCGATAAATAAATGACAATTTCCCGCGCCTGTTTCAATCACCGGTACTGTCGATTCACGAATGACCGTCTCGATTAGTTTCGCGCCGCCACGTGGAATGAGTACGTCTAAATATTCAGTGAGCGTAAACAGTTCTTTCGCAGTTTCACGACTAGTATCTTCGATTAACTGTACTGAATCGACAGGCAGCGAACTTTTTTCCAGTCCACGCTGAATTACACGCCACAGTGCAAGATTCGAATATTTCGCAGAAGAACTACCACGTAATACAACTGCGTTACCTGTCTTTAATGCTAGTGATGCTGCATCAATTGTAACATTTGGACGCGCTTCATAAATCATCGCAATCACACCGATCGGTACTCGCTTACGTACAATATGTAAGCCATTTTCTTTCTCGATTTCTTCTAACGTTTCACCAATCGGATCTTTTAAGTCAACGACTAAACGAACACCTTCTGCCATCGCTTCAATACGTTCTGGCGTTAATAAAATACGATCTAATACCGCAGATTCGATGCCGTTGTCACGACCTTCATCAATATCTTTTTTGTTTTCAGCAAGTAATTGTTCCTGCTCTAAAAGCAACTGTTCTGCAATCAATTGCAATGCTTCATTTTTCTGCTCTGTCGTTGCAATATTTAGTGCAATACTTGCATCTTTTGCCGCTTTCCCTTTTTTTCTGATTTCACTCATTGTTCTATCTCCCCTTTTCATATTTGTACCCAGCGATCCCGATGGATAACTTCAATCATCGGTGTGAACTCTTCCTGCTGTCTACCTCTCTCAGCGATCGTTTCTCTTAGTTGTTCCGAAGAATACGTGACTTCCCCTTTACCAATTAACCCTTCAATACCATACACTTCAACAACTTCGCCTACTTCAAAACTCCCTTGTACTTTAAACACACCTGCCGGCAATAAACTGCAACCATTATGTAAAAGCGCCGTTTCCGCCCCTTTGTCTACGTACAGACGTCCAGTCGATTCAGAATGTAAAGCAATCCATTGACGCTTCGTATTAATGACATGGCTGAGAGGGCTGGAAATATAAGTCCCGTCTCCATGACCTTTTAAAATATCTAGCAACTTCGTCGGACCATAACCAGTTCCGATAAATACAGGCACCGCCAATGTGTGTGCAGTTTTAGCCGCAAGCAATTTCGAACGCATCCCCCCCGTACCCACTTTCGAACCCTGTTCATCCGTTCCGCCAAGCAATTCATCGGTAATTTCATCGATATGCGTTAAACGCACTGCATCAGGATCAATTCGAGGGTTACTTGTGTAGATTCCATTTACGTCCGTCAGAATGATTAATTGATCGGCATGTAAAAAACCACTTACTAATGCGGACAACATATCATTATCACCGAACGTCAATTCTTCGACGGAGACAGTATCGTTTTCGTTAATGATTGGAATAATCCCACGATCAAGTAATTCTGACATCGCCGCAAACGCATTGTTATAGCGTTCACGATCAGAAAAGTCGAGGCGCGTTAAAAGTATTTGTGCCGGCACGACCGCATGCTTGCTGAATCGTTCAATATACGATTGAATGAGCAAACTTTGTCCAACAGCCGCAGCTGCTTGTTTACCTTTGATCGTCACCGGGCGCGAAGAGTACCCTAGCCTTGAAAAACCTGCCGCCACCGCTCCAGAAGAGACAACGATGACTTCATGACCGATATTTTTTAACATCGCCAATGCATCGACGTGGTCATTAAATTTCAGCTGATCGATTTCCCCATTATCGTTCGTCAATGAGCTACTACCTATTTTCACAACAATTCGCTGTTTTTTCATCCTCATTCGCCTGCCATTTCTATATTTCACTACATAAACATTTGGATTCAATAAAAAAAAGCCCAATCGTCCCATAATCAGGACGAAAGGACTTAGCTTCCGCGGTGCCACCAGTATTGGATTCCATTACAGAACCCCGCTCTCCCCTTAACGCCGAGGTACGCGCCTATGTTTTCATAGGACTCCAAAGGCAGGTTCAACAATCGCATTGTGACGGAAACTTTCAGCCGCTGGAATCCGCTCTCTAACACATGCCGTTTGTCTACTAATCCTTCATCAACGTTCAACATCTATTTTCACAATCATACAATAGTAGACGCAATTGTCAAGCAAAATAATGTTTTATGGGCGCTGAAGCATACGATCGAGAGCTGCAATCGCTTCCGCTGAAGTTGCGTCATCTACTTTAATAATATTTTGTTCAGCACCTTCAACTATGCTTTCTAAACACCATAGCAAGTGTGGCAAGTCGATACGGTTCATCGTTAGGCAAGGACACATTAGCGGATTTAACGAGATGATATCTTGTTCAGGATGATTTTCTATTAAACGGTTGACTAAGTTCATCTCTGTACCGATCGCCCACTTCGTTCCTGGTGCCGCCGCTTCGATTTGGTCGATAATATATTTCGTCGATCCAGCGTCATCTGATAGCATTACGACTTCGTGCGAACATTCCGGATGAACGATAATCTTGCGGTCCGGCTCAGATTTTCTTAAATTTTGGATGTTAGCGACAGTGAAATTTTCGTGTACGGAACAATGACCTTTCCATAAAATCACTTGGCAGTCATCGTCTTTTCCGTCGTATTCCAGCACGTCTGTGATTGGATTCCACACTGCCATATGATCGAGCGGCACACCAAGTCCGTATGCTGTATTACGACCTAAATGCTGATCAGGTAAAAATAGAATACGCTTCTTTTGTGTAAATGCCCATTTCACAATCTCTGCCGCATTTGAGGATGTTACCGTTGCACCGCCATGACGGCCGACAAAAGCCTTAATAGCAGCAGTCGAGTTAACGTATGTCAACGGGATAATCGTGTCACCGAAACGTTCCTGGAGATCCATCCACGCACGTTCAGTCTGGAAAATATCCGCCATATCCGCCATGGAACAACCGGCACGCATATCAGGCAAATACACTTTCTGACTTGCAGTTGTTAAAATGTCTGCCGTTTCTGCCATGAAGTGTACGCCACAAAATACGATATGTTCTGCTTGTTCATTCGCTGCACAAATTTGTGCCAATTGTAGTGAATCACCCGTCGCATCGGCAAATTGAATGACTTCATTCTTCTGATAATGATGCCCTGGAATGAATAATTTCGTGCCTAACTCTTTTTTTATCGCATGAATTTTTTCTTCCATTTCCTGATCAGAATACGCTTTATAGCGCTCTGGTAACATAGCGTCCGCTTTTACTAAATCCATAATTGACATCATCTTCAGTCCTCCTGCTTTCTAATTTGTAAATTGGCACTAATATCTGCGGCAATGACCGAATGCGTCAATGCACCAACCGAAATGTAATCAATTCCTGTTTGACCATAAGCGGCAATAGTTTGTTCCGTAATCATACCCGATGCTTCCGTAATAATATTCGGTGGGACGAGTGGCAACCATTCCTTAATTTGTTCGGGTGTACGATTATCAAACATAATAATATCAGGCTTTGCTTGAATCGCTTCTTGCAGTTGTTCTAGCGTTTCAATTTCCACTTCTATTTTTACTGTATGCCCTAGACGCTCGCGCAGTTGTGTAACAGCTGCTGTAATAGAACCCGCATACGCCAAATGATTATCCTTTAACATTACTGCATCATATAAGCCATTGCGGTGATTAAAGCCGCCACCTGCTCGAACAGCGTATTTATCTAACATTCGTAAACCTGGCGCTGTTTTCCGTGTATCACACACCCGCGCCTCTGTCGTTTCAAGCAACTTCACTAAATGTGCCGTTTTTGTCGCGATCGCACTCATTCGCTGGATGCAATTCAAAATCACGCGTTCTGCCGATAATAGTTTACGTACTGAACCGACAGCGGTAGCTAGCACTTGTTTGTCCTCCATCGTTTCTCCGTCCTGAACGAAATAGGTCACTTGAATCGCAGGGTCCATTACTCGGAAACCTTCTGTAATGATATCCTTCCCACAAAAAACGCCTGGTTCTTTCGCAATTAACTGCAATTCTCCGATAGCATCGTCTGGAAACAACGCGTCAGCAGATAAATCACCATCTCCTAAATCTTCTATGAAAAATTGTTCAAGCATGGAAACTAATTTTATTCTATTCATTTATATCCTCCTACGAACTGCTTCACTAAGTTGTCTTTACACCTATCTTTACATATTTATCTTTCTATGACAAGATGAATATATAATTTATTCTAGGAGGTCATTCATTTTGCACTATTTCGATTACGCTGCAACGACTCCCTTGCACAAGGAAGCGGCAGAAGTATATGTAGCTGTCGCGCAACAACAATTTGGCAATACGACGAGTTTGCATGATGAAGGCGGGACCGCGCAAAACATGTTAAGGCAATGCCGCGAACGACTGGGCGAGATGCTAGGGGTACATCCGACAGGTCTTTATTTCACTTCTGGCGGAACGGAAAGTAATTCATTAGCCTTGATTTCCCTCGCGTATGCAGCTAGAAATAAAGGTAATCACATGATTATAACCGCTGCGGAGCACCCTTCTCTTCACTCAGCAGCAGCATATTTAGCAGAGCAAGGATTTCAAATCTCCCTCGTTTCATTTACATCAGAAGGACTTATTGATCTGCAAGAACTTGAACAAGCCATTACAGACGAGACGATTGTCGTATCAGTTCAGCATTGTAATCCCGAGATCGGCACCATTCAACCGATCCGTGCAGTCTATGATTTAGTGAAACCTAAAGGTATTCTATTACATAGTGACTGCGTCCAATCATTCGGAAAAATAGATGTACGGGACATCAGCCCATACGTCGATAGCTTATCGTTATCGAGCCATAAATTGTACGGTCCTAAAGGGGTGGGTGCAGTATATATCGATCCGCATATTCGGGCTGTGCCGTTATTCCCAGGCGCTGTTCAGGAGAAAGGTTTTCGTGGGGGCACCGTCAATGTACCTGGTATCACAGCATTTTTGAGAGCTGCCGAGCTTGCGGAAACGACAAATGATTTTGAAAAGTTTGAAGCGCTACGTACACTCGTAATGAATACATTACTACCGTATCAAGAACTTTTTACATTTTACGGCACGGCAAAATCACAATTGCCCCATATTATCGGACTATGCGTCAATCGCTCGGAAGGACAACTTATTATGTTAGAATTAAATAGACGAGGATTTGCGGTGTCCACGGGAAGTGCGTGTCAAGTGGGTCAGCAACAATCTTCTACTACGATGACTGCGATGAAGATCCCAGCTACTCAGGCAAAAGGATTAGTACGGATTTCTTTCGGACAGTCGTCGACTTTAGAAAACGCACAACAATTAGCAGATGCATTACTGGATATCGCCAAGACACTAAATAATAAAAATGAAAAAATAGCTATACGTTAGAGGTGAGAATTTTGCGTCATAAAGGAAAAATAGCAGGAGAAGAGCGACGACAGCTTATTCTTCGCACATTGCAAGAAGCAGGACGTCCTGTAACTGGGGGCGAACTTGGTGAATTAACAGATGTTAGTAGACAAGTAATCGTCAGCGATATCAATTTATTGAAAGCCAAAAAAGAACCGATCATCGCGACCAATCAAGGGTATTTATACACGGTGCTACCTGAAGCGACGGAAGGGTTTGAACGCATTATCGTCTGCCGTCATACGCCTGAACAGACAGAAGAGGAATTAAATATTTTAGTTGACCACGGCGTAACTGTTAAAGATGTGCGCGTAGAGCATTCCGTTTATGGTGATGTTCGCGCATCTATTTTGGTATCAAATCGCCAAGAAGTGAAAGCTTTCATTGCCCAGATTCAACATGCAAAAGCACCTTATTTACTAAATTTAGATGATAGCGGGATTCATTTGCATACCATTTCAGCTCCGCGCGAAGAACAATTACAGCAAGCGCAAGATGCATTAAAAAAAGCAGGGTTTCTAGTTGAATAACCCGTTCAGTACTTGGTTACAAAAATCAAATTACCCGTCAAAAAAGAATCGAATTTCAGACTCTTCGCTTTTCCTACATTACATAATACTAAGTACAACATTTGTAATTGTTAGTTCCCATTCTAAGTACATCCGGCCGGTCAATCGTTAAAATTAGTGAAAGAAAATCCTCTTCTCAATTGAGCTAGAGAAGAGGATGAAATTTCGCTAACGTATTTTTTATTTTTGATGAAATAAAAGAGCTGAATTGCATAGGATGATCGTCATTTCATGCATGATAAAAACGGATACTCCTTTAAACGGATTCATTCCAAACCAAGAAAAATTACGCGTGTTCTCGACTTACAATACATTCGAATACCATTTACTAGCTACTTCTACTTCTCCTGCTGTTAATTGGTGACCTTTATTGTCCCAATAAATTTCAACATTTGCATTCGCTTGTTCCAATAACGATTGTAATTCTTCAGCCTCTTCTGGTGGACACATCGGATCATTAATACCTGCAGCAATAAACACAGGTTTTCCAGACAAATCAGGAAGCTCGATTCCCCTTCTCGGCACCATAGGATGATGAAGGATTGCACCTTTTAAAGAATTTTGATAATGAAATAATAAACTAGCAGCTATATTTGCTCCATTTGAATACCCAATAGCAATAATATTCGTACGATCAAATTCATATGTTTTGGCAGCTTTATCAAGAAACTCATGTAATTCTTTCGTACGGAATATAAGATCTTCTTCATCAAACACGCCTTCAGCTAACCTTTTGAAAAATCGCGGCATGCCATTTTCTGAAACATTCCCACGAACACTTAACACGGAAGCCTCCTTATCTATTCTTCCTGCTAAAGGCAATAGATCTAATTCATTGCCACCAGTACCGTGAAGGATTAATAACGTTGGTTTAGTGCTATCTTTTCCTTTTTGAAATACGTGCTTCATGTTATATCCCCCTTCAATATCTGCACTTCCACAGAAGCTTAGGTTTCTTCCAATTCTCTTACTGTAATTGGAATCAATTTACGTTCAAGTTGTTCTCTATTCTGTTCATATTGCGCTGGTAATTTCAATTGTTGTCCCATCGTGTCCACCGACTCATCGTGGGTAAATCCAGGGGGGTCTGTTGCAATTTCAAATAAAATCTCACCATGCTCTCTAAAGTAGATCGCATTAAAGTAGTTTCTATCCTTAACCGCAGTGACGCCATAACCATTTTCTGAAACATGTTCTTGCCATTCCAATTGGTCGTTGTCGTCACTCGCTCTCCATGCAATATGATGAACTGTTCCAACACCCAGTTGACCTTTTCCGGTTGTTGTTGTTTTGAGATCGATAATATTTCCAATGTCAGCGGATGAATGGAAACGGATATAGTCTCCCTCTTTTTCGATTAGTTCAAGTCCCATAACTTTTTCTAATAGTTCAGCTGTTTTATTCGGATGAGCAGAAAATAAAGTTGCCCCACCGAATCCTTTAATAGCTACGTCAGGTGTTACTCCTCCAAACGTCCATGAGTTATGTTCACCTTCCGCCCGCTCCACAATTTCTAGTCGAAGTCCATGAGGGTCAGTAAATTGTACGTATTGCTCACCAAATCGTTCTGCTTTAGTTACTGACACGTTAAACGTTTTCAACCTTTGTTCCCAAAACGTTAACGCTCCCATAGGAACTACGTAAGAGGTTACACCTACTTGGCCATCTCCTATTTTCCCTTGATATGCATTAACCCACGGGAAAAATGTGATAATTGTACCTGGTTTTCCACCTTCATTACCAAAATATAAATGGTACGTGCCCGGATCATCAAAATTCACTGTCTTTTTCACTAAACGTAAACCTAAAACTCCAGCATAAAAATCTATATTTTCTTGCGGATGACCAACAATCGCTGTGATATGATGAATTCCACTTGTTTTCTTCGTCATTTATTTTCACTCCTCATGAAATACAATCAATGCGATTAACAATAATTGGTATATTATCAATTCGAGGTATAAGAATAAAAATTACATATTTTGCGCATGGAAGCCTAATTTTTTTAGTTGTTCAATTAGTTCTTCTTTTTCTTTTATATCTAGTCCACTAAAGATTTCTTTTATAGCTTTTTTATGTTTTGGAAAGACTTCATCCATCAATTCTGTTCCATCAGTTGTTATAGTTGCATGTATTACACGTCGATCTTTCGGACAAGGTTTTCTCTTTAACAAGTTTTTCTTTTCTAACTTATCTACCACATACGTAATGCTACTACTCGCAATCAACACTTTCTCACCGATTTTTTGTATCGGTTGATCACCTTTACTGTAAATTAACTCGAGAACAGCAAATTCTGTTGGGTTTAACCCTAAACATTTTATATCTTCTTCAACTCGTTTTCTTATTGACTCTAAAGCTCGTGTTAATACGACAAATAATTTTAGAGATAATACCTCTTCTTGTTGATTTTTAGTTTCCATATTTACCATCCCTTTTATTATTGTTGGATTTTTACTAACTACATAACGGTTCAAGTAATCACTATAAATCAGAAAGAGGTGATTATCTACTATGCGATAAAGAAATCTCTATTCATTATGCTGGATTTACTTGAAGTTCTACCGTTATTTTAATATCGTCACCTACTAATACGCCACCTGTTTCTAACGCTTGGTTCCAAGTTAGACCAAATTCTTTTCTAGAAATCTTTGTTTCCGTTTCAAAACCAACGACTTCTACACCCCAAGGATTTTTTCCGGATCCAGTACGGGTTACTTTAAATGTAGTTTTCTTCGTAACGTCTTTAACCGTAAGATCTCCTGTTACATCATACGTGTCTTCTCCTGTTTTAACAATTTCAGTTGAATCAAATGTAATAGTCGGGTACGATTCTACCGCGAAAAAGTCATCTGAACGCAAGTGGTTATCACGGTCTACATTATTTGTATTAATTGTGTTTACATCAATTATAAATTCAATTTTCGCTTCTGTTAAATTGTCTAGATCTCCAGTAACAGAACCTTCGATCCCAGTGAAACTACCTTTTACATTTGAAACCATCATATGTCTAACTGAAAAACCTACATTTGTGTGAGCTACATCTACGTTCCATTTTGTCATGTGAAACTCTCCTCTTCATTAGATTGTGTTGTGACAAAGGCTATAGGTCTTGGAATAATAGAGCCAATTAGAAGTTTGTAATTATCCCGTTCACTATTTTTTGTTGGATCAATAGAAATCAATAGATTCAGCCCCTTTAGTTCGCACTGTTTTTAAAAATCCCACTTTTTTTAATTCTATCTCCTTACAAATACTCTTTTTCAATTTTAAGCGTGCTACGTACTGTGTCGATTGGTCTTACTGATGCTTCAATTTGTTCCCGTCTTCCTTCAAGGAATGGTGGTAACGACAAGATTTCCCCTACTGTTTCATACGGTTCGTCTCCCATGAAGCCAGGGCCATCTGTTGCCCATTCAAAAAGGATGCCTGGTGCTACCCGTGCATATAAGGATTCAAAGAAGAAGCGATCCACATAACCAGACGTTTGGAATCCAGACGCTTTCATATGGTTGATCCATTCATGTAATACATTTGTATCTTCTACGCGGAAAGCTGCGTGATGCACTGTACCAAATCCTTGTCGACCAGATGGTAAGGTCTCATTATGTTCCACAATTACTTGTGCACCATTGCCGCCTTCGCCTACTTCAAATAAATGAAGTGAACCTTCATTAGCGATTTCACGCATGAACATGACTTTTTCTAAAACGTCTTTAAAATAGTCAAATTGCGCGATACGAATATGAATGGGTCCTAAACCTGTAATGGCAAATTCCAAAGGTACTGGACCGTTCTGCCAAGGTGTTCCTGACTCAATACCTTTATTAAACTCATCAGAAACTAACATATATTGTTGGTCGTCAAAATCAACAAAGGATATAGTTTTCTTACCGAAAACTTCTTTAATACCGGTATTTTCCACTTCATACTTATCAAAACGTTTCATCCAGTAATCCAGTGCTGCATCTGTCGGCACACGGAAAGCAGTTTTATAAATCTCATTCGTTCCGTGTGTACCTTTTGGAATACCTGGGAAATCGAAAAATGTCATATCTGTACCTGCAGAACCTTTATCGTCCGCGAAAAATAAGTGATACGTTTGAATATCATCCTGATTGACTGTTTTCTTTACGAGACGCATTCCCAATACATAGGTGAAAAATTCATAATTCTTTTCTGCACTACTCGTTATAGCTGTTACGTGGTGAATTCCTTTTAAGTGATTCATTATAGTTCCTCCTATTATTTATCATTTCAAATTCATATACTACTAATTCGAGATAATTTTAATGAAAAAAATTTGATCGATTGAAAATTTTTTAGTTGCGTTACATAAAATCAATATATCTCTAATTCGAGATAAATATACCATAGATCCATTTCCTTTGTCAACACTTGAAAATGAATTAGTTTGTATTGAAACTAAACTCGTAGTGAAGTAGAATTTCAGGACGCGGTTATAGGATTTCTTTTATTACTAATTTTTAGAGCTTTGACTGTTGCTAGTTTTTCAAGCCACTAATTGTCCCATTCAAAGACATTGGTGCATTTCTATCGATAAAGAACAATACAATTATAGTGTCTTCATTCGCAATTAAGGGCGGAAGTGGATTGACTACATCCGTTATCGCTTCTCGTTTACCAATCGTGAGATCTTGAACCGTAATTTCGCCATTCATTACGTATAGAAATGGTGTAAGACCTGTATATGTTGGAATTTCTAACTCTTCACCCGCTTTAGGATGCGAGTCTAATATGTAGACATTTTGCCTAACGTAAAGTGGTGCTCCACTACCTTCAGGCCCTACCATGACATACCAATCGCGATTATCTACCGGTTTATCATGAAATTGAATTTCTGGGGAAAGATCGGTGTCATACGGTCGGATGAAGATTTGAAGCATTTCGACTTCGCCTTCTGTTACTTTTTCTTCATGCCAAAAGCTTGCTCCTGCATTCATCATCATTAATTTTCCACGTGCAATCGGCGCTTCAAAACCCGCAGAATCTCTATGATGCATGATCCCTGAGCTTATGTAACTTACTATCTCGTCATTGATGTGTTCATGCATTTTAATCGTTAAGCCCTTTTTCATCACTGCATGATCAATAATCGCTAACGGTCCAAAAGCAGTATCCATCGTTTCATTTTCAAGAATATTTCCCGGATGAACGCGTGTAATTGTGAATGGACCTCTGAACGGCTGTGCATGATTTCCCGCTTCAAGCTTTTGTAACAATACAAACTCCTCCTTTTTCATAGCATTTAATACAATCGACTTTCCATTAGGAAGTCGATTGTATGTTATAGTAAGTATTTTTGTGTAAATACTTCTACTTATTTATTTTACTGGTCCTTTATTAATCTCCGTAAGTTTAGCATTCACTTCAAATATTTTTGAGTTGATATTTGTAATGCCAAAGCTAGCTAATCTTTTAGCATGCATATTTAAATAGTTTTCAGCTGTTTCTTTTGTTTGGAAACTGTAAATTCCACCCGCTTCATTGGTTTCAGGGTTTTCCGTCCATATTTTCCAAATGAACCCTTCCTCTTCATTGATACTTTTCGCTAAATCAGCGAACCCCTCAGCCATTTCATCTCCAAATGGTCCATTCATTTTAAAATCTACTTGTAATACGTATGTCATGATCATTCTCCTTTTTATTCAGTAGTTGTAAAATAAGTTTCCCCTAAAATTTCCTGCGCTTGATAACTGTCTGAAGAAAGTTCTTTTTCCACAAAAGTGTGAATAGCCGATTGTTCAACGTCGTACATTACTTCAATTTCTTTTGAAAATAAAAGTTTTTCTTTTTTAAGTAAGTTAGAAAGAGATGGTTGTTGTTTCGGTTGTAAAACTTCAGCGTTTAGAACTTTTTTTAATCCGTCCACATAAGATTCAAATGGACGACTACCAACAATTTTCACGCCTTTATTTTCTGCATTGATCATCATAATGCTTGGGAAACCAGTTGCACCTAAACTTCTAGCTAACGCGAAGTCTTCATTTAATAATTGTTGTGCAGCTAGTTGTTCCGCTTCATTTACAATAGCTTTTCCGTCAAGAGACAGTTTGTTTACAATGTCAATCATAACAGATTTTTCTGAAATGTTTTGATTGAAGACAAAGAGTGCTTCTCTTGTACGACGCAAATAGTCAAATGCTAGCGCCTCGTTATGATTTTTTTGAATGATTTTAAATACACGAGAAGGTGGATAAGAGGATTGAACTGGATTATCAAGCATTAACGTACCATCTATCGGCATTCTTGAATGTTCTCCGACTTCTCGCCAGTGACCCGCAACGTCAGCTGGCTTATAAATTCCGTTTGCAGGATCGATAGGCCCGTCATGCCATTTTTCCAACAAACCGCCCATTACCGTATGGAAGTTGAAGTAATTACCATACTGCTCCACAAAACGACGGAGCTCGGGTTCGATTGCCCAACAATGAGAACAAATAGGATCTGTCACATAATAAAGATTAACTTCTTTTTGCGGCTGGTTAAAATCGATTAGTTCCATTTCCTCGTCTCCAGCTTCTCCACAAACGCCAGTTTCTACATCACAAATCATTTGATTATTATTTTTCAATGTAGTATTCCTCTTTTCTATAAAATAAGCGATAGTAAAAATCTTTTTCAACGCATTCATTTAACTGTTGGTATAAAAGGTATTTCGCAAACTTTTCTTCGAACGTCAATCATTTGCTTACAACTAAATTGTATAACATAATGAAAATTAGCAACACCAATAGATTGTCTGTATTGTCGCATATACAACACATTGAAGAAATTGTTGGAAAAGTTGGAGGGAACTCAACATGAATCAACCAAAGACGGACCCCCGAATTCAACGGACCCGTAAATTAATCATGGATTCTTTTATGGAACTGTCGAGTAAAAAAGAATTTAAGGATATAACCATAAAAGATATTGCAGCTGAAGCTATGATTAATCGCGCCACGTTCTATTATCACTTTGAAGATATATATGACTTATTGGAGAAGGTATTATCGGAAGTATTATTAGTTAATTTGGATTGTAGCAATTACCAAAATAACGAACTAAATGAAGAAGTAATAGTTAGTATTTTTGTAGCGATCACGAACTTCCAAAAATCATTATCCAACCGTTGTCATAGAGGATACGAAGAGACCATTGCTCGGAATATTAGAGAACAGCTCGAAATCATATTTTATAAACTGCTGTTAAAACAACATAATTCCGAAGAAGATGAAGGGCTAAAAATTACTGCGGTCATATTAAGCTGGGGAATTTACGGAGCTTCTGTAGAATGGAAAAGAAATAGTAAGAAAATCACGCCAGAAGAATTTATTACATTGGCGATTCCTCATTTAATTCCTGAGATAGATTTTGTGGCTTCTAATGAATAGAATATATACAGTGTTTGGGGATTCAGTTTTTACAATTCCAACCATATCATTTTTTGTTAACGATAGCTTCTTCTATACCTTTTCAGGAATGAAAGTCTAGGGGCATTTTACATTCTACAGTACTTTCTCACTTTAAATATGCCCCTGCTTCTTTTAAGATTATCACCTGTACATGGTTATTCGCCAATCTGTTTTAGAATCGGTCCATCCATCGTCCGAAGTATGATTTTCCCGTCCCGCGTCGATGCATATTCACTCAGTGAAAACGCGCCTTCTGATATTTCAACTTGTACATCTAGCGCCACAGGGACTTTTCTCAATTCAACCATAAGTTGTTGACAAAGTTCTTTCGTTAATCTACTATCGGCGCGGATAATCACATCTACATCGCTTGCTTCGGTAACCGTTTCTTTATCGCTAGCCAACTCGAATCCAACACTGCCTGTCGGACCCCAGTTGAGCGAAAATTTCTCCATCAAATAACTCACTTCTTCTACGTACGTAAACAATGACTCTGGACGCTCTCTCCACTTTTTCTCAAATGCAAGCTGTTCCGGCGTAACCCTCTTCACAATTCGATTGCTAGGAAGAAACGCAGCAAATCGCTCATTTCTTTTTTCACCACGAACCCCGACAGAAATCAAACCTTCCGCCGAACGCGCTCGTCGCACTACGACGAATGGTGCGCGATCGAGCGATAGTCCTACCCAGTCAGGCTGTGGCGAAAAGCTGATCAAATCACTTTGGCAGGCTATTTCCAATAGATCATGCGGATTTACTTCCATTGTGCGAAAAGCTTCTCTCTAACCAAAATTGAAGCAGCTCTTCCGCCTTCTGTTGCAAGATCAGAAGTTAAGCGGTTGCTCAGATCATTTACACTTCTATCCCGCACGTCTTCAATTGCACGACTTATTTCTTGATAGATTAGCTCACGATCTTTATTTCCAGGTGCATCTGCCTCGATCTCATCAACCAATGAATATAGGGCACCCAGTTTTTCAAAAGAATTCACATCATAGGCCATAGCCGGAACTTTTTTCGATGCTATTTCTAACTCTTCCAAACTTCTTTGTGTAATTCTGGCAGCCGATTGTTTAGACATGACGTGCACATTTACGCCTGGATCATTCAACGCTATGATTCGGTTTGATTGCATTCCATGTGATAAAAACGCTCCTGAAATCGCATTGCCTGGTATGAACGAAATGACAGGGTGACCAGCAAGCCGTGCTGAAGCATATGCATCTACTGCAGCCGCGCACGCTTGATGGATTCCGAGCAACTCTTCATGATATCCATAAGCCTGACTCGGAACATCGACAATTGCTATGATGGCTCGCTTTTCTCCCTCCCGATCCTCTTCAATCGCTTCACGGATATGTTTCGCAATCGACCAGCCTTCCAGTAGACCCAGCTCGCCATTTCGCGCGCGAGGAAAATAGTTATTACCATCTGGTACAACTGCGATATAACGTACTTTACTCTCTCCAATACTGCTGTCAGAAACACGGACAGAAGGTAAATCTCCTATTTCCTCAGCGACACCACGCAGCATATTAAACCATATCAGACCTCTACCGTTTGATAGTGTTCCATCAGAAGTTCGATTTGCTGCCGTAGAATTATTTTCAGATTGCTTCCATAATTCCCGTACATCCTTAAATGAAAGACGTTGACTCGGTTCAACAAGTCTTAAAAAGTCATTATATCGCTTAACTTGTTCTGTTCTCTGTGGAAATGTTTTATCACCATTGATCACGGAAGTAACTGCTTCTTTTACAGCCTCCGTATCATCTTCAATCAGTAAATCTGCAAAACCAGTAGCCGTTCGCTGTTCTCCGCCTATTGTTCCCCAAATAAGCTGCCGATCTTCCGAATCAAATTCGCGTATCCCTGCTTCCTGTTCGATTACTTCAGGTCCGTTTAATCCAAGACGGCCTTCTTTCGTCATAATTACAGCACTGCACAGTCCTGCAGTTATCGACATACCACCGAACGCTCCTATTTTGCCGGGGATGACGCCAATTACAGGAACATGACGGCGAAGGGCAACGATAGCTGCGCTAATTTCAGCGATTGACAGCAATCCATAATTTGCTTCTTGTAGTCTTACCCCACCCGTATCATAAATTAGCACGGGGAACGTCTTTCTCCCGGCTTCACAATCCGCCAATACCTGTTCCAATGTACCAGCAATTTTCGCACCTGATACTTCGCCAATTCCTCCGCCTTGAAACTTTCCTTCTATTGAAATTACGACTGCCGAATGACCATTTATTGTTCCTTTTGCTACAATCACTCCGTCATCGCTTTGTGGAACGATTCCTTGCTTCTCCAAGTGAGGTGATTCTACCCCGTCAAACGGACTAAGCAGCTCTCTGTAACCTTCTGAATCTAGTAATTCAACCGCTCGTTCACGTCCACTGCATTCCGTGAAACTGGCTTTCAATGATTTAATCATAGCTACTCACCTCCACTGCTTGGGCTAGACGCATTGCGACCATTCCAGGCGTTGCTCCAAAATCATTAATCTTTACATTTGCTGCAATATCATGTTGCTCAAAGAAGCGCTGAATAACAGCTTCCCATGTTGCTTTATGTCCCGTGACATGCGTCCGAATCGATACTTCTGTTGTCGACTGATCATTTGGTTCCAGAATAATTTCCAAATCACCTGAACCTACAACTCCAACATGAGCAGGTCGGTCAATACTTTTTCTAGCAGGATAAGTAAACAAAAAACTCTCCAAATGAAGCACCTCCTATTTGTAACTACACTTTCGCTGTTCTTCAACTTCGCAAACTCTTTTATATGACTTGATTTTATCTAAAAACAGGGTGGCTGCAAGTAGATCCGCACTGCCCCCAGGGGAAATATTCCGCTTGATAAATTTATCATCTAAAGACTTAATCCTATGCAGATTTCCATTATGCAATAGCGCGGCAGCTTCTTTTTTTGCAAATGACAAAGCCTCTGGACCTCCGCGATGTAGTATGCACGTATCATCCAGGTGTGCGATTAAAGATAAAAGTGCTGCCAGCCGCGCATTGTCCTCAGTCATGCCTTGACTCCTACATTGCTTTAACATCGGCAGTGAATAAAGGGAAATATGAGGAAAACCGAGCTGCGCTTCGCCCCTTGCACCATTTACATTATACTTCGCAATAACTTTTCCGCCATTTGTCGATGTGACGGGACAATTTCGATCGGGATATCGAGCGATTTTACCTGCGTTTGAAATGGTTTTTTCTAGCGGATCCATTCCTTTGCCAAACGCGGTAGCGGAGACTAAAAGTCCGATGGCCCAAATAGCTCCCTTATGTGTATTTACACCACTGGTTACTTCGAACATTCTCTCTTCCCCAGCACGTCCGATTGCTGCAATTTTTTCCCGTATGAATTGTGATGGCCGTTCTCCATAGCTAATTTCTGCAATTTCTGCGAACGTCTCTTCAAGTGATTCTGCTGAAGCCTTCATTAATTCGATGGAAAGATCCTCATGCGCACCTGTATTTTCACTGTCCACCAATCCCGGCTTCGGCGTCAGCTCTACTTCTTCTATTAATGAACGACAGGCAGTATTTGAAATAAAGTGAATAAAAGATTGCTTTTCTTGAATCATAATACCTCTCCATTCACCAGCTTCTGAATTTAGCAGGCGGCTCATACAATCCATCTGACCACTCCACTAATTCCTCCACACTCTTTGCAGCTAGCAGCGAACGTTTTGCGTCCGACCTGCGGATATCCAAGTCTTCAGGGAAAGCTACGAATCCATCACGACGTAATTCTTTTATTTTGTCTGTTGTTATCGTTTTACCGATTTCCGTAACACCAGCAATTGCCGCAATCGCTTCTCGGCGTTTTTCCATACTGTCAATCTTATATAAGTAAGCAATGCCTTCTTCCGTTACGACATGCGTTACATCATCTCCATAAATCATCACAGGCGCAATCGCAAGCCCGGTATCATTTTTCACGTCGATTGCATCCAGTGACTCAACAAAGACTGGTTTATTACCGCTTTGGAAAGTTTCTACTACTTGTACAACCAACTTTTTACCACGTGCGAGCGGCTCATCCGATGTCATCATGTTCAACCAGGCAGGAGTGGAGTGACGACGGCCTCCTGGATCATGTCCCATATTAGGAGCACCTCCGTAACCTGCAAGTCTTCCCCGTGTAACCGTAGAAGAGTTTCCTTCTCCGTCCATCTGTAACGTTGAGCCTATAAATAAATCCACAGCATATTGCCCTGCCATTTGGGACAATGTCCGGTTCGAGCGCATACTGCCGTCGGATCCATTAAAGAATACATCCCGTCTTGCTTCCACGTATTTTTCCATACCAACTTCACCGCCGAAACAGTGCATACTATCAACCCAACCGCTTTCGATTGCTGGGATCATCGTCGGGTGTGGATTCAAAGCCCAGTGCTTGCATATCTTCCCTTTCAGACCAAGAGACTCACCATATGTGGGAAGTAATAATTCAATGGCGGCTGTATTGTAACCAATTCCATGATTGAGTGACTGTACTTCATGTTTTTCGTAAATCCCGCGAATAATCATCATAGCCTGCAAAATTTGTATATCCGTAATATGCCTTGGGTCCCTTGTGAATAAAGGTTCCAACTCATATGGTTTATCCGCTACGACAATATAGTCGACCCAAGAACCTGGAATATCGACGCGCGGCAATTCATCTGTCAGTTCGTTTACTTGAACAATGACAATACCATCCCGAAATGCAGCTGCCTCGATTAGCGTAGGAGTTTCCTCTGTATTCGGTCCAGTATATAAATTCCCAAAACGATCCGCCTTATCAGCTGCGACCAACGCCACTGAAGGTATTAGATCTATGAAGAGGCGCCCGTATAATTCGATATATGTATGGATTTCTCCCATCGTCACTTTACCGTCTTCCACCATTTGTGCCATTCGAAGACTTTGCGGGCCGGCATAAGCGAAGTCCACTTTTCTCGCAATACCGCGTTCAAATAGATCCAAATGTTCAGGCCTAGAAATACTGGAAAGAATCATATGCAAATCAAATAAATTATTAGGATTTACCTGGGCAAGCGCTTCAGATAAAAATGAAGCTTGCTTTTGATTGTTACCTTCAAGCACTACTCGGTCACCCGGTTGGATGAGTATTTCCATCGCCTCTATAATACGATCAGTCGGAATCACCATCCCGTCTACAAGATTCTTAACATCCGACTTTCTCTTTTGCTTGGCTTCCTGTCTAGTTGTCCATGAGCGCTTTGTACGATCCATATGTTTTACCATAAATAATTTGTCCCCTTTTACCCTTTTAGTTTTTGTCGTTCTGCAACAAACAAACAATCATCTAATCCGTTTTCCGTCACTGATAATGCCTTAGCATCGGGAAATGCCCGATCTGCTAACCGTGTCAGCACATTTCCAGGAGGCATTTCAATAAACAACCGTACGCCATTTTCATATAACACGGAAGAGGCATCATGCCATTGAACAGCTGAAGAAACACTTTCCGCGAGATCTAGGCAAATCTCTTCAGGCGTAAACAACAGCCTTGCGTTTCGATTTCCGACATACGGTACAGTAGGCGAATTAAATGACACAGCATGAAGTTCTTTGAGCAGTGCATCCGAGACGGCAGACAATAGTGGGCAGTGCGACGGTGTACTCACGTTCAACAAAGATGCACAGCGCGCTCCGTTCTGCTGTACTTCAACGAGAACTTTTTCGATACCCGGCAAGGCACCTGAAATCGTCAATTGATCAGGAGCATTTTGGTTGGACATAAAAACCGGGTACTGCTTATCTACAGTTTGTGCAATAAGCTGCGCAAGTTGATATGCTTCTAATCCAAGCACAACCCCCATACCGTAACCCTCAGGAAATGCCGATTCCATTAATTCTCCACGCTTTTCGACAATCTTCAATGCATCTCTAAAATCCATAACCCCTGCCGCCACTGCTGCGCCAAAAGCTCCAACCGAATGTCCTCCGACAAAATCTGGCTGAATTCTTTCTGAATCGAATGCCCTGTATGCCGCCACTCCCGCAGTTAAAAGGGATATCTGGACGGCTTTTGTTGAAGCTAGTGCTTCTTTCGAATGAAAATTGAATACGCTTTCACCCAGATGGTCACTTGCCTCTTCAATTGTCTTCTTCACTGCTGTACAATTAGGAAGTTCATGAAGAAACTCTGGCCACTGGGATCCTTGACCAGGAAATAGAAAAGCACTTTTCATGTCATTCCTCCCCTTCAAATTTTTCACGAATGAAGTTTCTTCTGTATATTCGAAATCACGTCTTTATTATGTTGTGACAAAACAGCGGATAGTTCAGTCAAATTGTCTTCTTTAAGGAGTTTGAGTATTATTTCATGTTCTTTAACGGACTTGCTAATATTTCCTTCGCATCCAAAAGATAAACTCTGCACTCTAAGCAATGGTGTTCCAAGACGCAAATACATGTCTTTGATTGTTTCACTCTTACTCATCTTGATCAGGCACATATGAAACGAATGATTATATTGTGTATGGGCACGGACATCCGTTCCATTTCTCATTTTATTTTGGAGTTCTTCCATCTCTTCTAACAGCGCAAGATCCGTGCCATGTTTTACAATTCGACAAGCATGTTCCGGATTTCAAGCAAATCGTAAATTTCATTTTCTGTGTATTCTTTTACAATTGCACCTTTCCGTGGAATTCTTTCTACTAGCCCCTCAATATCTAGTAAATAGATTGCTTCCCTGACAGGTGCTCTGCTCGTTCCATATTCTTTAGCATAAATATGCTCTACTAGCTTTTCACCAGGCTGAAGCTCCCCAGTAATAATTTGCTCTGTTATATATTTCGCAATTGTATTAGATAAGGCATTATTCATAAATTTCATCGATTCCATTCTATATCCCCCCGATTCCAATATTCGGTCGACTGTCGATTCTAATTATATATTCTATAACTTTATTTTTCAATGATTTTAGAAAATTAAAAATTGTCATTGCGTTTTGAGCCATTATGTTTTATCATGTGAAACAGAATATAGTCGACTGTATTCTATTTCTTAAAACCACATTGGTAAGCGGTTACATTTAATCGTTCACTAACAGAAAGCAGGGTGTTTCCATGAAGCTAGACAGGATTCCAGAAGAACTTGCCAGCGAAAAAGAAGAATATCTCGAACAATTATTTGCATTATTACGACAAAAAAGCATCAGTTCACAAAACACTGGAATAACAGAATGTGCAGAATTGCTAAAGCAGGTGATGGAGGATATTGGGATTGACACACAGATTATGCAAACTAACGGTCATCCAGTTGTCTATGGCGAAATGCTGAACAAAGATCACAGCTTCACTCTTCTAATTTACGGACATTATGATGTACAACCAGCTGAACCTGTTGAACAATGGCTCTCTCCACCTTTCGAACCTACAATGCGTGACGGGCGCATCTACTGCCGGGGAGTCGGAGATAATAAAGGACAGTTAATGGCACAACTGCTTGGTCTCAAAACGTATTTAAAAATTTTTGGAAAGTTGCCCATCAATATTAAATTTTTATTTGAAGGTGAGGAAGAGATAGGCAGTCCCAACCTTTCCCCTTTTGTAAAAGAACATAAAGATCTTTTACAGGCGGATCTTGTATATACATCAGATGGTTCTTCACATAACAGCGGTGCACCTCTCCTATTATTAGGAACACGCGGCTGCCTTGATCTAGAATTGAGAGCAAACGGTGCTGACCGTGAAAACCATTCAGGTAACACAGGCAACATCCTACCGAATCCTGCCTGGAAACTGATCAATCTGTTACAAACGATGTGTGATCAAGACGGTCGAGTCCTGATAGAAGGTTTTTATGATCACATTCTTTTGCCAACTCCACGCGAAAAAGAATTACTGCGAAAGTTGCCGTTTGATGCTGAAGATATTGGAAATAAAATAGGTTATCCACATTTAAAAATGGATGGCGAGACGTATTATCATAAACTTACTATGGAACCGACCTTTAATATTAACGGTTTACATAGCGGATACACCGGCGAAGGAGTTCAAACCATTATTCCTGCCACTGCGACAGTGAAGATGGATGTACGTCTCGTCGTGGATCAAGACCCGATGGATATTTACGAAAAAATCAATCGACACGTCCAAAAGCACGATCCAAATATAGAGGTGGAGTTTATTTCTGCCATGGAACCATCCCGAACTCCCGCAGATCTCGATATTGTGAAAGTGGTGATAAACGCTGTGCAAGATTCCTATAAACAGGAACCTCTCGTCCAGCCTAGTCTAGGAAGTTCACTGCCTGATTATGTTTGGACAAAAGTCTTAGGCGTACCTTCTATCATTATGCCATATGCAAACTTTGATCAAGGTAATCATTCTCCAAATGAAAACTTAGAAATCGACTACTTTTTCAACGGAATAAACTGTACTTGCCATGTAATTCATGCACTTGGTGAACACGCCAAGCATCTTGCGAGGGAGGATTCAATATGAATATTGAAACGATAGCAGAAAAGAAAAAGAAGACAAAGGCGAAAACATTAAGCTCCTATCTAAAAATACCTCATGTTTTTGCATTAATTTTCTTCATTATTCTCATTACGGCAGCAATGACATACATAGTGCCTGCCGGAGAATTTGACCGGGTGGAAGATCCAGAAAGCGGAAGAATGTTAGTGGAAGATGGTTCGTTTCATACCATTACTAACAATCCCGTAAGTCCTATTGCAATTCCAGGTTTGATTATTGCAGGATTAAATGCATCAAGCGGGATTATCCTATTCATCTTCGTAGTAGGCGGTTCATTCCGAATCATTACGTCGACTGGGGCATTTGATGCAGTAATTAGATCAGTTGCCAGTAAACTAGGGAAAAGGGAAGTATTAATCATTCCACTATTGATGTTTATTTTTGCAATCGGTGGGGCAACTATCGGAATGAGTATCGAGGCATTGGGGCTAGTTCCTTTAGTCGTAGCGCTTGCTAGATCATTGAAGTATGATGCACTAACTGGTATGGCTATTGTACTCATAGGTGCCTTTTGTGGTTTCATTGCAGGTGTCATGAATCCATTTACCGTTGGAGTCGCTCAAGAGATTGCCGGTCTGCCTATCTATTCAGGCATGTGGCTACGGATGGTCTTGCTAGTCGTACTCGTAATCGTTTCAAGTATCTATATTATTCGTTACGCAAAAAAGGTGAAGGCTGACCCATCTAAAAGTTTAGTAGCCGATCTTGAAGAAGAAGCACGTGCTAGTCAACAAGATTTACAATTATCCTCCACATTTCAAGTGAAAGACTTTCTAGTGATCCTCACATTTGCTCTGGGAATTGGGCTACTGATATGGGGCGTCAAGGAAAAAGGCTGGTACATTGAAGAAATGGCTGCTTTATTCTTAGCTATGGGTATTATCTCAGGAATTTGTGCACGGTTCAGTTCATCACGTATATCGGAAGAGTTTATTGAAGGAGCAAAAGCTGTCATATTAGGTGCATTGATTGTAGGAATTGCGAGAACAATTCCACTTGTCTTGGAAGAAGGGAAAATTATTGACTCCCTCGTTTACGGGTTATCCAACATCATTATGTTTATGCCTGATTCCATTAAAGTCATCAGCATCTATCTATCTCAGAACGTTATTAACTTCTTCATCAATTCTGGTTCTGGTCAAGCGGCTGTCACGATGCCGATAATGGTTCCACTCGGCGACCTAGTCGGGATCACAAGACAGACGACTGTTTTATCCTTCCATCTCGGAGATGGATTTACCAACTTAATATTCCCGACCGGCTCCACTTTAATGGCGTATCTTGCTGCAACAGGGATTTCTTATGAAAAATGGGTTAAATTCATTTGGCCGCTAATGATTATTTTCATCTCAATCGGAGCTATTTTTGTTGTATTCGCTAGTGTAATTAATTATTAATAATGGTTTCTAAAAAAAGTGCCAGATTCCTAATATGCTCATTGGGAATCTGGCACTTCACGTTTACTCTATTGCGCATGTAACTTCTAGTCAGGAAGAATTTGCAAAAATTATACTTCTACAATAATTAGATGTTCTTGAAGTTCGCTCTTCAAGGAAACAACCATAATCCAAATAACGGACCGACAAGTGCACCGATAATCGCAGACAACGTCATCGCAACCGAGCTCATAGAAGCTTCCTGCTCGCCATACTCCAGCGCTTTCGCTGTGCCAATCGCATGTGCCGCCACTCCTAATCCGATCCCCTGGCCGACCGCAGTATCAATTTTCAACCATTTGTTGAGCAACGGACCGATGAGAATGCCAGTTAATCCCGCAATAATGACAAATACCGTAGCGAGAGACGGTATTCCGCCTAGCTCTTCTGCTATTTCCATCGCAATGGGTGACGTGATCTATTTCGGTAAAATACTAGCAAGAAACTCTGTTGAAAAGCCTGCAAATCTTGCTGCAAGACCACCCGTCAGCATACCTACGACTCCACCCAGAACGACTCCACTACCAATCGGCAGCAAATTTTTTCTAATCAATTCTCTTTGTTTATATAACGGAATACAAAGAGACACAATCGCGGGACCAAGTAGCGCATCGAGCCACTGCCCCCCAACCATATATGTATCATATGAAACATCTAGTAACGTAAGGACAAGAACTAGCGCTACTGTTGTCGTCAAAATCGGAACTAAAAATGTGGAACGTAGGCGGACATAGATTGCATTCATGACAAAATACACCACAACTGTCAAAAGAACCATCAACACCGCTACTAACATCAAGTTCATGAAAGCACCTCATTATTCATCTGACGTTTGGCAATCGATTGACTGACAAGGCTTGCGACGGCCATCGTAATGAATGTACTACCAATCGTAATGGCAATCAGCAACCAGCCTTTACCTACAAAGACATATCCGTAATTCATGACCCCCACTGTTGCTGGGATCAAATACAGAGGCAATGTCGATAAAAATACATACGCGCCTTTCTCGACAAAACGTAGCGGAATGATCCGGAACGATAACAATGCCCATAATAAAAGTAAACCAATAATACTCCCCGGTAACGGAATCGAGAATGTTTCCCGCAAAAATGAGCCAAGCATGAAAAACCCATAAAGCACAATTACTTGAATAAGCGTTTTAACTATGTTCATTCGATCACCCCAAAATATTATAAAAAAATGAATCCTCTCCCATTATAGAGAGTAAAAATATAAAAACCAAGGCATTATTTCGCATTATATAAGGAATAGCGTTATATTTTCTGAATATTCCTCCTACCATTGACACATATGCTCGGTTCGTGTATAGTGTAAGAAGCCGAATCGACCAGCTTGGATTGTTTTTACTTTCCTGCACGATTATGGCTGCTATAAATTTCTGAAATGCCGAGGAGGAATTTACATGCACCAAGGTACAGTAAAGTGGTTCAGCAGTGATAAAGGATATGGTTTTATCGAAGCAGACGATGGTGAAGACGTCTTTGTTCATTTCACAGGAATTGCAACTGATGGATTTAAAACACTTGCTGAAGGCCAAACCGTTTCTTTTGAAGTGATCGAAGGAAATCGTGGTCCACAGGCGGCAAATGTATCTACACTCGAGAAAGAAGTTTAAGCTCATCTCGGCAGGCAAGAAGCTGAATGAAAAATAATAAAGCATCCGAGCAAATCTGCTGGATGCTTTTTCTGTATTCACCGGGATGTAGTACCCATCTTGTTTATTTCTCTCCCTAGAAACTGTAGTTGTTCGCCCACCGTGCACTGGGCAATGCAAAATTGGTGAGCCCCTGTTTTCCCGCGTTCTTTAATAAGTTGTTTTTTGACGAAGCATCCTTCACAATATATATCGAGCAATTGATTGATGTCTTTCATGATTAGTACCTTATTCATTAGAAAAGAATTCCCACCTTTCTTCCTTCTATTCTAGGCGGAGAGACAAAGGGTTGCAAGTGGTATCTGATTATTTCATAGAGAAAAGGGACGGTGATGATGTTGTTGGAGATCTACATAGATGGAGCAAGTGCGGGTAATCCAGGGTTAAGTGGGATTGGCGTATATATTAAAGGTGAAGGACATGAGGTTCGGATTAGTGAACCGATTAAGCCAACGAATAATCATCATGCAGAGTTCCAAGCACTTGTACGAGGGCTTGAAGAAGCAGTTAAGTTGACGACTGGAATGGTATCGGTTCGGTCTGATTCAAACGTTGTGGTGCAATCGATGGAAAAACAATTTATTAAAAATGAGCAGTATGCGCCGTATGTAAAAACTGCATTGCAACTCGCAGAGCAGTTTGACTTTTTCTTTATTAAGTGGATTCCAGATAATACGAATAAAGCGGCGGACGCACTTGCACGCCAAGCAATTCATGCGCAAAAAAAGGCTAAGGGTCTCCCTTAGCCTTTTGTTACTTGCATAAATCGTACAGTTTGTTTTTCAGTATCAAACAATACCCATTCTTTTGATTCGACTACTGCACCTACGTTGATCACGTGACGTTTTCCTAAAAGCGTTACTATACCGTCTTTAGGGAGTTCTACAGTTTTACCATCTTGTGTATAGCTCGAACGATGGGTGTGGCCGTGAAAGATGATGGTTGCCTCTGGAAAATGTTCATCTAACCAAGCTGTCCGCTCGTCTGGGTGCCACTGATGTCCGTGGATAACGCTAGCTTCGTCTATACATATTATTTCAGGTAGTTGCAGCAATGAATCACGTAGCGGTTCAGATTGCTCTGTAAGCAGCAAAATTCGCTCCTCTTGATTACCATAGACTGATGGGAATGAGATATGTTTGTCAAAACCTACAGGTTGTTTTATAACATCTGCAACCTTTGGATAAATCTGTCCGTTAAGATTTTTTTTACTAACGGTACATTCGTATAAATCTCCTGTGCCAATGAGCGTGGCATGTGGGGCTTCTTTTACAATATGTTTTAGAACTGCTTCTAAATCGTCTGTCGATGAGTGAATATCACCAAGCAATGCATACTGCAATTTAGTCAACTCCTGTGTCAAACAGTTTCAATCGGTGCATCGTCCTGCGAAATCCAATCACTGAAGCTACCGACATATAACCTTACATTTGGATAGCCAAGCTCAGTCAATGCCGCAACTACTGGAGACGCAGTCACACCGCTTCCGCAATACACTATGAGATCGTCTTCAGGCTGAACGACTTGTTTCAGTAATTCCGCCGCATGTTGCACATTATACTGCCCAGCCACTTTCAACTGTTCCCAATCAAAGTTACGGGCTGTTGGAATATGTCCTGCACGTTTATCAATCGGTTCTTGCTCTCCGCGATAACGTACCGCCGCACGCGCATCGACTAGTACAGCTTGTCGATCTCCCGCCACTACCTCTGCCACATCACTTCTATTTACATAAAGTTCGTCCCGCCAAGTTGGTTCAACAGTCGTTGCAGTAGGCCGCGTTACTTCTTGCGTTGTAACAAATCCAAGTGCTTTTAATTGCTCGAAGCCTTCAAGCAAGACATGAACGTTTTTGAATCCTGCATAATGCAAAATCCACCAAGCACGTGTAGCGAATGGACTCCCTCCATCATCATAGATCAGAATCGTATCCTCTACATCTAAACCACTCGTGCGAAATAAGTCAGTTAAACGCTTTTTAGAAGGGAGCATATGTCGCCCGCCTTCTATAGACGCATCCGATAGATCATTCGCCAAATCCCAATGAACAGCACCTTCAATATGCGCTTCGTTATAAGCTTGTATTCCGCGATTTTCATCCTGAAGTGAAAATCGCGCATCGATCCATTTTGCCTGTTCTGTATGGACGTCTTTAGACGATACAAATACCCGCATTACTGAACCAACTCCTCCGAACGAATTTTTTCATAAATACTTTGCCATTGTTCTAGTTGCTCTGATCCGTCAAGCAATGTACGCTCGGAACCAATCTGCACTAAACTTTCTTGCAATAAATGTAGTCGCAATGCTTCCGCTTCATTTTCAATCCAAAGATCCGCCCACTTCTCAATGCGTTCTTTTTGATCGCCTAAGTAGTTCGAAGCATCTCCTTTTAAAACTTCTTCTAGTTTCGCTTTCAAAATATCACGATCGCCACGCTCGAAGAATGACTTTTGGTTTTTAAACGTCTTATTCACAGCGCTATACACTTCCGGATTCTCATATGGCAATTCAAATGACAGCATATCCTGATCATTCGGCTCATATGGAGAAGGTACAATCGACGAGTCCATCTCTGCCAATGAACGTACTTCAAAACGCTGACGCTCAAGCAATTGCTTCTTCATATAGTTCAGAATACGTAAATTTGTAACTTTTAATTCCTGCGTCAAGTCAAAACCAACCATATTCACAGTTTCAGCTAACGCAATTTTCAATGCGCGATCAGAAGAGTTCTTCGCGAACGTAGATGGGCTATAACCTTCTTTAAAGAAATCACCAAAACGCAAGAATACACGCTGTAAAATATAGTAAACGAGTTCACTTAATTCATCATGTGTCGACTTTACTAAAATTTCACTCGCACTCTTCTCAAAGCGCTCTTTAATAGCCTGTTCAGCTGCAGCCAATTCTTCTAATCTTTCTGCCTTACGTGAACGGTTCTGAATCGTACGATCAATCAATGAAGCTAAACGATCGATTGTTTTCGTCGTTTCTTCTTCCAATGCCTGTACTACTTGCGCACGCAAATCATGCTCAAGGAATGAGTAGAACTTTTCTTCAAAGTCCACCATCAATGGATTTGGTTGTTGTTTCACTTTTCCTTCTAGCGCCAGTAAACTAGAAATACCGTGAACTCGTGGATTACGAATACCGAATTTCTGCAATTCACCCGCAACAAACCCTTTTACTTCTCCAGCTTCTTCATCGTTTGATGCAAGGTCAATCGCATTGACGATAAAGAACATCTTATCTAACTCAAACGCATCTTTCACCCGTCCAAGCTGGATCAAGAACTCACGATCCGCGCGTGCGAATGCGTGATTATAATACGTTACAAATAAAATCGCATCTGCATTACGAATATATTCGAACGCTACATCCGTATGTCGCGCGTTAATCGAATCTGCTCCCGGTGTATCTACGAGTGTAATTCCGTGACGCGTCAACGGACAGTCATAGAAGAAATCAATCGAATCAACGAAACAGCTACGTTCTTCCTGTGCAACGAATTTCGTAAACTCTTCACGCTCTACTGTCAATGTTGTTCCTAATACGGGCGTGTACGTCGGATAACCTGTTTGGAATGCTTGAATGAACGACTTGTGAATATGCAGATTCTCATCTTCAAGCGGCTGCTTCAACGCCTCATCTGTCTTCGCAAACGCTTCTTCCAATGATGTAATTCGAATACCTAACGCTTCAAACGACAGTCCAACATCCTCTGTCATCGTTGCCTCATCCTTCAGATGAATATCTGCTGTATTATGCAAATGGACATCACTTACTGGACGAATTCGGTTAATCGCCGCTGTCGTTGGATTAGGAGAAACTGGTAATACTCTTTCACCAATCAATGCGTTCGAGAATGAAGATTTTCCTGCACTAAATGCACCGAATAAAGCAACTGTGAATTCCTGTCCTTTCAAACGAGAAGCTTTCGTCATCAGATAGCTTGCTGTCTCCGCAAAGCCAGGAATAGTTTCAACAGATTCTGCAATATATTGGGCATGCGCAATCGCTTTTTCAGAATCGACGAATTGTACTTCGTCTTCCACTTCTTGTACTTCTTCTTGGGTAACCGTTTGCTGTTCCTCTGCTTTCACAACATAATCGATTGTCTCAATCTTTTTAGGTTGCTCCCACAACGCTTGCAATTTATCTCTGCCAATACGTGTAGGCGCGGATGGATTAGCGATTTCTTTTTCAACCCATTCCATACGATCTTGCCATTTCTTCATTTCTTTTATCGCGTCTACTTTTCCTTGCAATACGTCGATTGTTTCAGCAAGCGGTCCTGATTGCTCGCCTCCAGAAGATTTCGCGATAACAGACATTTCTTGCTTCCATTTATCTGTCTTGGCCTTATACACTAAATGAATCGCACGTTTCATCTGCTCTGCATAATTAAGAATCGTTTCGCCTGTGATGACTTCTTGGACGTGAAGCTGCTCATCGACTAGATCAAACGGTAATGACAAATCCATCGCATCAATCGCGAGAGAACGTTCATCCGTTAGAATCCCTGCTTGTTTCAATGATTGTTTCATCAAGGCTTTCATGTAGATTTCAATTTGCGTATGGGCCAATCCAGAAATATTTTCTTCCAACTTTTGGCGACGTCTTTCGCGCTCTTCTGCTGTTTTCTTCGCACCAAATAATAGCCCTACTTTAAACTTAGGGGATTTTGCCTCCAAATGATCTTTCAACAGTTCTCTCGTTTCAAATGGCGCTAAACCTGCATTAGATAATAGCTCATTACGCTCTTTTTCGAAATTCACATAGAACTCGTCGCCAGAGATTAACTCCATACGCTTTTTCGCTTCTTTTAAATCTTGATTTAACTCTTCAAATTGATCCCACTCACTGTCGTTGACAATATCGCTATGATTTTCTTTTACATCTTCTACTTGCTGCTGAAGGAATTTCATATGCTCATCTTTCAACTTCAATAAAGATTGCTCAATATTGTGCTCGAAGTTTTCTTCACGATGTTCAATTGACCCATCGACAATCGCTTTCACTTTTTCGAAGTCATTATGTGGATGATCCAACTGTTTTAATGATGTATAAAAAATGCCTTTCGGTTCAACGCCCCATAGTTTAAACGAATCTTCTACAGACTTTTTGAAAGCATCAAATGACAATTCGCTATCTCGGTGCTTATCGATCTGATTAATGATCAAATATACGTTGCCGTTATAACGCATTAATTCTTTCGTAAAACGGAAGTTCATTTCAGATTGGACATGGTTATAATCCATCGTGTAGAACACTAAATCCGCTAAGTGTAACGAAGATTCCGTTGATAGTCTGTGCGCATCATCCGTTGAATCTACTCCTGGCGTATCCATGACTGTGATACCTTCTGGTAGATTGGATTCAGTATGACCGATCTCTACGAGTGAAACTGCCGCGCCGTCTTTACTAAACGCTTTGACACCTTCAGAAAAACCATGTCCACTAAATTTCACAGCCGTGTCATCCACACGGTGAATAATGGCATAGTCTTCATCCGCTTTGTGCACCTTTACGATATTTGCACTTGTTGGGATTGGACTTGATGGCAATAGATCGTCACCTGTTAACGCATTAATTGTTGATGATTTCCCTGCAGAGAAGTGACCTGCGAATGCTATCGTAAACTCTTTCTCGATAATTTTATTGGCGAGTAATGCAGTTTTCCCTTTTCGTTCATCGTCTTCATTTGTCAAAAAAATCTGTCCATACGTGGCAGATTGCTGTAAAAAATCATGATTTATAGACATAATCGTCGTCCTTTCAATTTTAACTCACCCTATCATACCATTAATGCGCGAAAAAATAGATAGTTACTTTTTAGAAACCGTTTTGAAGCTTGATTTCTTAGGTTAACAAGGGGCTAGTGAATGGCTTTTTTCTCTCTGAGTGAATCCGTTCCACATGCCCGTGTTCCCTCCGAATCGAAAAGCCCATTCACAACACTAGCTCTACATCACGTATTTCAAACATTCTCACAAACAAAATTAAACTCGTTCAAGCACACTACTAAATTTAATTAGTATTTTAGTTTAGGTTAGTGATATGATTGAACTATCAAACATATCTCGAAAGGGTGTTTCTTTAGATGGATAAAGCAACTAACGTGCAAAAGGTATTGAATGCGACAATCTCTTCCCTAACGACCGTAATACCGATTAAATTCCAAGTACTCTCCCCTTCTATGATTAAACAACCATATGAACAACGTGAAATCAGTGTGTTGATTGGCTTAATTGGTAAGATGAAAGGTCGCTTGATCGTAGAGCCGACGCATACCATCATAGGAGAAATAGGCCAGGCAATGTTCGGTATGACTATTGAAGGTGAAATGGCAGAATCGTTTACTGGCGAACTAGGTAATATGATTGCTGGTAACCTATGTACGATTTTAGAAAAAGAAGGTCTTGCATTGGATATTTCACCGCCTACTGTCTTAACTGGTAATACAAAATTTTATGGTTTTCAACAAGCATTCAAAATTCCCGTTAAATTTGAAGATGGCCAATTACTAAATTTATTGCTGACAATTGATGAAGAAGGATAAGTAAAAACGCACAAATGCTGAAACAATCAGCGTTTGTGCGTTTTACTTATGAAAATGGAACCGGTAAAATTCTTTCAATCACCGGTAGTAACTCATTTTGGTCTGGTTCAACGAATAGGTGAATCGAACCGAAATCGTCGCTCGTACGGATTAAACGACCAATTCCTTGGCGTAAACGTAGCAACATGAATGGTAAATCCACTTCATCAAATGCATCTTCTGCAAACTCTCTTCTCGCTTCAAATAATGGATCATGTGGAGGGAATGGTAAGTCAAAGATGATGACACGTGTTAACGATTCATTTGGCAAATCAAGTCCTTCCCATAAATGATAAGAGAAGAAGACTGGAACTTTCTGTTGTTGAAAATCTTTCACTAGCGAAGACAAGGAACGTTCGCCTTCATATGTGACTAGAACACGTTGCTCTAGTGGCAAACTATCATAAGCAGCCATCATAGATTGCTTGGAACTAAACAACACAAGCGTCTGCTCTTCAGTTGCTAAAATTGAAGATAGGCGTTGACGATTGGCTTCTACGGTTCCTTGCTCCAAGTGAATCTTCATAACATTTTCATAGTCAAATGGAGACGCAATAGAAAATGATTGGAAGTTAACTATTCCTAAACTATAGGCTAAATAATCGAATGACTTCTCAACAGATAATGTTGCAGAAGAGAAGACAATTGGCATCTTGCCAGTAAATAACTTCTCTTTCAAAATCGACGTCACGAGGCGTGGCATAATAAGCAACGTACTTTCCTCGCGGCGTTCTTCCAACCAGTCTACCGCATCATTGTTGCCGGCAAATAACTCCATAGAATAAATGTATTGCTCTAAGTATTCCTCAACGATTTTCAAATCATATTCAGGAATCACATACAATTCACCTTCGAAAACGAATTCTTCTAGTAATTCATTTGATAACATTACGGCTTTTTTCGCCAAACGCATCATTTCATCGTTCTTTTCGATTGTTAAACGCTCGTTATCATGCTGAGTCGCATGGTTACGAAGTTGAATGAAAAACAACTCATGCACATCTAGTAATTGTTCCATCAATTGTAAGGACTTTTCTCGAATCCCATCCACCATAATACGCTCAAGCAATTGCACTATCGTTTGTTGCTGTACTTCGTAAGTTAATGCACGCTGAGCCGAATACTCTAGCAAATGTCCTTCATCAAAGACGACCATCGATACTTCTGGTAATAAAGGCAATTGACCTTGACGCGATCTAGATTCTTTCGTCCACAGATGTTCCATATAGAAATCATGTGAACAAATGATCAAGTCTACTGCTTCTCGGTAATGATTACGATGGATAGTTTGCCCACAACGATTGCGAATGTCACATGCTGCACACTGTTGAATTGGATGGTAGTTAATCATATCCCATTGTTCATCTTTTAAATATGGGTAGTCAGAACGCACACCGTACGGATACACAGACTGCAAGGAACGATCTGCGTGAACGAATTCCGGCAATTCATCTTCTACCAAATCGACAAAGTCCTCATTTGTCGTATTACTTACTTCTTCTAAACGCTTTAGACAAATATACTGATTACGTGCTTTGGCAAGACGCACATCTACTTTCAAATCAAGGGCTTCACTCAGCTTTTGAATGTCACCTTCTTCTTTAATCAATTGATCAATTAGCGTTTCATCAGCACATGAAATAACTGCAGGTTTTCCTGTATAACGTGCATAAGCAATTGCTGGTAGCAAGTAGGCAATGGTCTTACCCGTTCCTACGCCTGCTTCCGCTAGTAGTACTTGCTTATCTTTTAACGCTTGCTCTATTTGAAAAGCCATGTAAATTTGCTCATCACGGCATTCGAATCCTTTTTCTGTTAAGTCGTCATATAAAGTATCGCCCAACCAATCATTCAAAGACTCATAAAATGTTTGATCTTTCGATAGTTGAAATGGAATTTTTGTATTCATACGAACTCCTCCTGAATGCAAGAGAAAGGAAGAGGCATTCTCTCCCCTTCCTCCTAGGTTTTTATTATGCACGCTTTCCCCAGAACTGATATAAATCAGTGCGGATAAAGCCGTTAAATAGTTTACGTTTTTTCGTTGCGCGTTTACCGTACATCTCCTCATAGTTTTCAAGAGAAGATAAAATATAGACGGACCAAGAAGGATGCTGTTTCATAATATCTCCAAGAATTTCTGCAATGTCTTCGGCATCTTCTACTTCACCTAGACGCTCACCATACGGCGGGTTCGCGATTAACACTCCATTTTGTCCTTCAATACGTAAATCACGGACATCTTGTTGCTCAAATGTAATCAAATCTGCAAATCCTGCTTCAACCGCATTTTGCTGTGCAATATTAATTACACGACTGTCGATATCATAGCCTCGAATATCCAGTTCCAAATCATACTTCGCAACATCTTCCACTTCTTCGCGGACACGATCCCATACTTGAGCAGTCATCCATGGCCATTCTTCACTTAAAAATGAACGATTATAACCTGGTGCCAGGTTTTGTCCGATCATTGCTGCTTCAATCGCAATCGTACCAGACCCGCAGAACGGATCGATAAATGGACGGTTCGGGCTCCATTTAGATAATTTAACAAGAGCAGCCGCCATCGTTTCTTTCAACGGTGCATCTCCTTGTCCTAAACGATAACCACGTTTATGCAATCCGTGACCGCTTGAATCTATCGTTAACGTGACTTTATCTTTTAAAATCGACACTTCTAATTTGAACAAAGGACCTGTTTCGTCTAAGAAACCAACCCGCTTATAGGCCATTTTCAAACGGTCTACAATTGCTTTTTTAACAATCGCTTGACAGTCTGGCACACTGAACAACTTAGATTTTACCGATTTACCCGCTACAGGAAACGCCGCATCCACAGGAAGGAAATCTTCCCACGGCAACGCTTTTGTCCTCTCGAATAATTCATCAAATGTGAAAGCTTTAAATTCACCTACTACAATACGGACACGATCGCCTACACGTAGCCACATATTGGCACGCGCAATCGCCTCTTCATCTCCGTGGAAGTAGACTTTACCGTTTTCCGTCTGACAGTCATAGCCAAGATCTTTTACTTCAGAAGCTACGATGGCTTCAAGCCCCATAGCAGCTGTTGCTACTAATTTATATTCACTCACACTTAACACTCCATTCTCCGCAACAAATCACATTCATCACGGCTGTTTCAATTGATCCTTCCATAGAAGGTATATGTACGTTCCGTAATAATACAAAAGAAAAACTCTCCCAAAACTGTAGGAGAGCTAATTGTAAGGTAAAGCCATAGAATATTCTGTAAGCCATGTTTTGTTCTCCTGTACTCAAACGGCTTGCGCCTCGTACTTGGAGCGGTAATCATCTATCTACAGACAATTGCCTGTCCCTTCCTCCATTGAATTCTTTCGGAAGAGCGCCCCTACCATAATTTGGGTTTCTCACTCGTGGGGTTTACCCGTTCCACTCGACATGTTTCCATGCCGACTACGTCACTGTGGCACTTTCAGAGAATCTCATCCATATCCGAAGACTTAGGATTTATTCCCGCCATCAATGCAAATGCATTGCCCCGGCTTATTTTTTCACCGAGCACGAACACTACGGTCATCTCAGATCCGTGTGAGCATGGACTTTCCTCTACAACCGTAGTTGCAGCGATTACCTGAATACTCTCTATGGCATTCTTGAGTATACACCAAATCATTCTTGCTTACAATGAATTCGTTTAATATACATTATTTAACTTCTACATCATTCTTGTTCAGCTAACTTGTCTCCAAATACTTCTCGTTCCAAGTTAGAAATTCTTTGAATAATATCATAGTTCGTCGACTGAGGCGCAGGTGATGAAGAACGTCTTTGTGTAGAAATCGCTTCTGCTTTTAACTTTTGATTTTCTTCCGTTAGACGTGCAATTTCTTTTTTAAATGTTTCGTAATCCTGTATCACATCATCCAAGAACCAATCTACTTCTTCCTGTTTATAACCCCGTATCGCTTGTTTAAATTCTTTTTCCAGAATTGTTTTTGAGTCTAACTTTAATTCCATGACAAAACGTCCTTCCATCTATGATTCCATAAGGTCATTATAGCATATGTTGTCTTTCTTTGTCCTTAGTCCTAAAGCTGTTCTTGGTCTTCTGTCGCTTTTTGCGCTTGCCCGGGAAATAGTTTGTTTCGCACACGTATTTCCCGTTTTAAAAAGTTATTTTCCATTCGTTCAATAAAACGTTTGGGTAAGTTACGTTGCTTTTTCAATAAGGATTTCCCACTATGGATTCGTTCATACGCATGCGTCAGATTTTTCAACTGATGTTCATATAATTTTGCTAATTCCTCGTAAGCAAGAATCTGTTCTCTGCCTTTTCCATATGTCGCAACTATTTCAAATGATTGCACTGCACGTTCGAATTCTTTATATCGTTTTAATACCAGCCCTAGGTGATAGTGTGTGAGCGGATAGCTCGTTCCATACATTTGTGCAATGCGTTGCAATTCTGTGTAACTTTGTTCAGTCAAACCGAGGTCTTGGAACCATTTCGCGATATTCGTTGCGACTTGCGCATTCTCTTGACTCTCTTCATCTAAAACGATGTCCGTTGATAGACTAAAAAGGGTTACCAGCGAAAGAATATCCCATTCATTATGCCACATGACTTTCATCAAAATTTCGGCACGACCATTCTTTACTGCATCCTGATAGATGATCGGTGCCATGTGCCCAGGAATATCGTCTTTTCGATGAAACCCTAGCTGTTTACGTTCGACTTCGGTTAATTTGAACGATTCCATTTGCCCTTTCCAAATCCGGCGTGAGCCGTGCAATAAATCGACTTGATGTGGAACAGGTAGCATCGGTAATTGTTTTCGGTGAAGTGACCAACGTGTTTGAAGTTGTGGGAAATCAAAGCTCTTCCCATTGTAGGTTACTAACGTCAAGTCTTCCCGCCATAGCTCCGATGCATAAAGAAAAGCCGCCTCGTGATCAGGATTCGGCAAGACATATTGCGTCATGATAAATTCATTTGCCTTTAATTCCAGCAAACCGATTAAAAAAATTACAGCACCCGCACCTTTTAATCCTGTCGTCTCGGTATCGAAAAACAATAATTTTCCTGCCTTTGGTGATAGCGGATGCGCGTAGCCTGTTTCTGTCCAACTCTTCAATTTCTCCTGCACATCACCTAGACGAATAGCACCATGCGTATGGGAAAGTGGATAATGTATGACACGTTTATAGACGATTCCGAAGTCATTTTCTATTTTCTTCAGACCCGTCGTGAGCCAACGCTTTTCATATGTTGGTGCTGGCGGTTTTTTAAATGCCTCAACTGTTTCTTCTACACTCTTCGTTTTCTTCACAAGCGACTTCATCGCCATTAACTTTTTCTCATATGACATGACGATTCAACTCATTCGCATGTTCCGTTGTCGAGCAGCTATCTACTGTATGCTGCAATCTATGTGTATATAACCCTTTTTTATCTAGTACGTATACCAATGAAGCATCACCTCTGAAATAATACGTTTTGTATTTGAATTATACTATAGTATGTGAAAAATGAGTGATTAGGCAATGATGAATAATAGCTTCTTCTTTAATCCAATAGAAGTTTCGATACAGCTTGCAGGCTAAAATTAGGATAGATTACAATATGATCTGTGATAATGACTTGGACTACTAGACGAGTGATATACGCAAACACAAAAAATATATAAAGCCAGCGAACGTGAACAGGCATTCTCCTGTTTGAACCCTTTAAAATTGAAATCTTATCTTATAAAGTTAGGTGAAAAAATCATACGAATGTTTCGTATGATTTTTTATTTATTAGTAAGCAATCGAAGTGTTTGTCGTTTATTTTCAAGTATTTCTGAATCCATTGACTCTAATACACTGTGCTCAAAATGATTCCAAACGTAATCCGCCATTTGCGTCACGATGCCTTTCGTTTCCACAGAAATTTTACAACGTGCGATATATAATAGCGCATCAAACATGGCATTCAACACACTTGCATCCTCTTTACCGTAATAGCTAATCTGGCTAAATGCAGTATAAAAATAATCGATTTGTGTTGGATGTACCGCTAGTACACACGGCGTATTTTCTTCCGTATAAATGACAGCTGTCCCTCCTGGCAATTCACATACTCGTTGCAAAACCACACCAAGCGAATGAATACAACGAATGGCAGTATTTGGATCATTGATACCTGGGGAAAGTGCGCGCAACGCAATTTCTACAATCTTTTCGATTCCATATTCTACGTCTTGTAAAATAGAACGTTCTTCACCGAGCGTAAACGCTGACGACAGATCTACCTCTGGTAATTCCTGTGAATGATAAACTACTGCCACTACACTTTCAGGTCCAGCAAATGCACCAACCGGCAATATAATATCAATCACTGCATTCTGCTTGGTCGCCCACTGCATTAACTTTTTATAATCAATATATTGCACATAACCATATGCTGGACTTTGGACTTCTGTAACTCGCGAAAATTGTTGCGACAACGAAGGCTTCTCTGCCATCCAAACGAGTGTATAATCTTGTGTGCCTTTTTTCTCTTTTGCAAGCGTACAAAGCACATCATCTACCAACTCTCGAATTAAGCGACTCACTTGAATCGAAGTACCGACGTTATGAATGAAATAAGCAAAAAATGCTAAACAAGTAACTGCGAATATCACACCGACTGAAGCAGAAATTACTTCGTGCGAAATCACAGCTTTACGCATGAATAGTAAGGATAAAATCGAATAGACGAAGCCGCCCATAAACAATCCAAGCATACGTTGAGTAGACGGTTTATGTAAGAAATTCTGTAGTACTCGCGGTGAAAACTGTGAGGAATACATTGTTAATACGACCATGATCGTAGAAAACGTTACCGTAGTCATCGTTAGTAGCGCTCCTGAAATTGTTCCAAGAATCGTTTGCGCCAAATCTACTGACGTCCGTAAATATGTTGGAATATACGCTTTTACTTCATCGTTGTATGTCGTGTCTATTAGTACCATCCCAATCGCTAAAAAAGAGGCTAGAACAGTATAGACGCTAGGAATGAACCAAATACTCTCCAGTACCTTCGTAATATATCGTTTAAGCATCGCATCGTTCCCCCCTTATTAAAAGATAACTGACTATGAACTACCCGTTATTTCATATAAAGAAACAACCTCTCACTAGTAGTTGGTATATTATCTATTTTATCTAACCTAACTCACCTCTCCAAATATTCCATTTTACGAAAATGTCATTCAACCTAAAAATATTACAATGTCCCTCCAACACATCATTCCAAAGTTACTTTTAAATATCACAACCTGGATTCACGAAGTTTCTAACTAAGCACAAATCTCGCCGTTCAATTACTTGAAGGGCGAGATTTGTCTATAGAGATTTTCATTTTTCTTCCTTGTCATACGATTCTTTTTTTACTGCCCAGTCCATAATTGCTCGAAAGACTTTATTGAATTCATAGCCTAAAGGAGTCAACTCATATTCCACTTTTTTAGGCGTTTCTGTAATGATATACTTTACAACCAGATTTTCTGTTTCCAAATCCTTTAATCGTTCTGACAATAGCCGATCAGAAATCCCGTCAATCGCATGAAGCAATTCGTGATAACGCTTTGGGCCAGCCAATAATTGATAGACAATAATCCCCGTCCAACGTTTCCCAATAAACTCAATCGCACGTCGATACGTTTGACATGACGATTCTGTGCATGACTCTTGTGAGTTGCTGTTCATATGGAAAAACCTCCTCCGTTACTATTCTTTATCTTACCATAAATAAAATGATCGCTTACATTTTTCCGAATTCACTGGAATAAAAGCTATAACGTCCTCCGTGAATCTACATAAAGTAGTCTATTTCTACAATTTTTAAAAGAAGTTTTTCAATTTCCGGTTGCTATTCTGTCAAACAACAGGTAAAGTAGTGGTAATTAAACAATCACTTATTTCGAAAAATTCCGAAGTAAGGATAGAGGCGCAAAAACCATCAGTACACAATCAGAGGATGATGAGATCCTGCGAAGAATGTGGAAAGGGGAATTTGCCGAAGTGGAGAGAGTCTCATTATTCTCAAAGCTGGTTCTGGGCTGAATAAGTACAGGATTGTCATATAGGAAACTATATGGAGGGCTATCTTATGCAGAGAAATAATTTATTATTTCAAAGCAGCAACGAGCCCTCGTTGCTGCTTTTTGCGTTCAATTATCTACCGCCCTCCACCCTCTTATGTTTTTTAATAAAAAGATAGGAAGTGGAGAACAATGAATTTTGGACAAATCGTAACAGCAATGGTAACTCCTTTTAACGAGCAGGGAGACATCGACTTCGAAGCAACACGTCAGTTAATTAATCATTTAATCGCTAATGGATCGGACGCACTTGTCGTTGCAGGTACGACAGGCGAATCACCTACATTAACGAACGGCGAAAAGGTTGAATTATTCCAATTCACCGTAGAAGTAGTCGCTGGCAGAGTTCCCGTAATTGCTGGAACAGGTTCAAACAATACGAGAGAATCTATTGAATTAACAAAGCAAGCTGAACTAGCAGGCGTCGACGGCATCATGCTCGTCACACCTTATTACAATAAACCTTGTCAAGAAGGCTTATACCAACACTTTAAGACCATCGCAGAAACGACTGCTTTACCAGTGATGCTATATAATATTCCAGGACGCAGTGCTATCAACATGGAGCCAGATACAATTATTCGTCTTGCTGACGTACCAAACATCGTCACAGTAAAAGAAGCTAGCGGTAATCTCGATGCAATGGCTGAAATTATCGAACGCGCGCCTGAAGGCTTTTCTTTATACAGCGGTGATGACGGACTTACACTTCCTGTACTCGCAATTGGCGGCGCGGGAGTCGTTTCCGTTTCCGCACACGTGGTTGGTAACGAAATGCAGTCGATGATCAATAACTTTAAAAACGGTAATCTTGCGCAAGCTGCTAAAGAACACCGTCAATTATTGCCGATTATTAAAGCTATGTTTGCTGCACCGAATCCATCCCCTGTTAAAGCTGCTTTGAATTTGCAAGGGGTAGCGGTTGGCGGTGTACGTTTGCCAATTATTGCTTTACCGGAGGATCAGATAGAAGCTTTGAAATTGGTATTGCCTTTGAGTAAGGAAGTTAGTTTTTAAGATTTCATAAATTAAAAGGTCCTGATTTTATTTTTTTAATAAAATTAGGACCTTTTATAATGGTGAGGATAACTATTCAGACTATTATTCTTGTGCCCGATAAAAAAGTATTCTTCGTTCTCTTCATTTAAATGAATAAATTCATAATTCCAAACTTAGAATTTAATCCCTTCTAAAAAAATTGTAAAATCCAGTTCAACGGCCTCTTCGATTTTGTATATAGAGCTCTTTTTTAGGAGGATACATCTTTTCTAATTTTTTCCGTATCATCGGACTGCTAGCAAGTAAAACGCTAGTATAAATTCCGTGGTAAGATAGACGGTAACAGGAGGTCCAGTTATGAAAATAATCGCAGTACTTTCATTGTTTTTCGGAGTCATTCTAACCATTGTCGGCATGCTCCCTTTCATCTTCCCCCATCCAGTTTGTGATGGATGTCAGAATTCAGGCCCCGAAAACTTTTGGGAATTGATTCTGATGCTTTCCTATGACGGAAAGAGATGGTATTTGATTGGTGGACTTGCTTTTTTATTGCTTGTTGCTTCCTTGTTGAGCAACTATAGAATAAATGATTCGGAGGAATAAATATGGGGTTGTTTTTAGCTGGAATCGGCTTTATTTCAATTATTATAGGATTTATAGGGTTTGTTATTTTATTCATTATGAAAAAGCCTAAGAAGGCCGCTGTCATACTAGTAGTGGTAGGTATCGTACTGTTTATAATTGGTGCAATCATTACCCCACTAGATGAACTTGGGGAACAAGATCAACCTGAGGAAGCAGTAGAAGGTCAAAAGAACGTGATTGAAACAGAGAAACAAGAAACAACGCCGGTTATTTTACCAGCCAGTATTGAGAAGACAGTACAAGAAGCCAAACCTGTCGTAGAACAACCAACAGCAGTAGATCCACCCACAAAGTCGAGTGGTACAACCAATTTACTTGCAGTGACACTCGTACAGATTATTGACGGCGATACGATCAAAATTATGTACAACGGAAAAGAGCAAAACGTTCGATATTTATTGATCGACACACCTGAAACGAATCATCCACAACTAGGCAAGCAGCCATTTGGGGATGAAGCAAAGCAACGAAATATTGAGTTAATACATAGCGGTAAGTTAGAAATCGAATTCGATATAGGACAGCGCTACGACAAGTATGACCGTCTACTTGCTTATATTTATGTAGATGGGAAAAGCGTTCAAGAGACATTACTAGAAGAAGGATTAGCGCGCGTTGCATATGTCTATCCACCGAACATACGATATTTAGACACGTATGAAAAAGCACAAGCAAAAGCTAAAGAACAAAAGCTTGGTATTTGGTCCATAGAAAATTATGCAACGGATACTGGATTTAATACAGATAAAGTAGCGAATGAAAAACCGGTTACGCCGAAAGCAGAAAAAACCACTCCGGAACGAGCAGCCCCTGTTCAACAACCTGTCGTTGCACCTGTGCCTCAAGCTATTGAAACAGAATGGTTCCAGAATTGTACTGAGCTTAGAAAGAAATATCCTAATGGAGTTCCAGCAGGTCATCCTGCGTATCAATCCAAGATGGATCGTGACGGCGATAACTTTGCGTGTGAGCAATGATTTACTAGAATGAAAAAGCGAGGAAAAGCTATGGTGCATAGTCTTTCCTCGCTTTATCTCTGTGGCATAAATTCATGGCCTATCATCTTATTAAAAATGTCTTTGTGAGAAAGTTTTCTCACAACAATCTAAAAATCTCCTGAAATTCCAAAGCATCGTGCTCACGATTAAAGCCAATAGAAAAATCAAGAAGATATTTTTTAATTTCCTCATAGTCATTTTCAACTGAAAGCAATGCATAAAATAAATAAAATATACTAATACCCGCTGACACTAACGTGGTTTCTTTGCTATCTTCTCTTTTAAAAGCATGAGCGATTTTAATGATTTTAGAACTATTTTGCTTTACCGCATTGTCCAACTCAGTAATCTTATCTATAGAAAAGTACTCCAGTTTTTCTATTAAAGAAGAGACGTCATTGTTGATCTCCTCTTCTATAATCGTATAATTAAGAATTTCAGCAATCTCATGGTCTAGATCTCGAATCAATATAGAATTTTTGATAAACGAATTTAATGTGATGATATCGATGTCCATATCCAGCGAACAGGAAGCGTTCATTAAATTGTGATCGACTTCATCCTCATACTTTACTGTTTCGTCTAAGATCTTAACAAACTCAATATCTGCGAGTTCTATTGAACTACTCTCCACTTATTCGACCTTGTGGACTAATTGAAGTGGGAGATTCTTGGGAACAGAGCCTACGTAACTAGGGTGGCATACACCGCAATCAGAGGTTTCTCTTATTTGCCAAGCGATCCCCGCAGTCCCTGCGGTTCTTGATAGCATCTACACTAACGCTTGTATTCGCAGACCTTCAATCAGAATGTTTTTACTCGCATTGATGTCCCTATCGTGCTGTACATGACAATTACTGCAAGTCCATTCTCTTATACTCAATGCCTTCTTTCCGTCTCGATGTCCACAATCGGAACATATCTGACTGGATGGGAACCATCTGCTAACGCGGATGATTGTTTTTCCATACCATTTCGCCTTGTATTCCAACTTGGTTATGAAGGCGGACCATGATACGTCAGCGATTGATTTTGCTAACTTGTGATTGCGTAACATACCTCTTGTATGTAAGTGCTCAATACAGATCGTATCGTGGTTTTTGATAAGCTCTGTACTTAACTTGTTAAGAAAGTCGTTACGTTGATTCATTACTTTTTCATGTAATCGGGCAACTTTACGCTTTTGTTTCTGATAGTTTTTTGCTTCGAGAAGGTTGACGCCATTTTTTTTTGCATGTAATGAACGCCTTGAAAGTTTCCGCTGTTCACGTTTTAACTTCTTTTCCATTTTGGAAGTGAATGTATTGTTGTCAATCTTGCGATGATCAGAAAGGACTGCAAAATCAGTAATACCTAAGTCTATACCTATAGCCTTTTTCGTTTTCTCCAATGGTTGTACATCTGTTTCAACAAGAATAGACACGAAGTATGTACCACTTGGATTTTGCCTGACAGTCGCATGAAGTATACGCCCTTCTACTTCCCGACTTTTTGCAAATCTAACGAGACCAAGCTTAGGTAACTTAATTTTGTTATCCATAATCGCAATGTTCCCGTTCGTGTGCCTGGTCGTGTACGATTGTACTTTATTATTTTTAGACTTGAATCGTGGGGCTTTGTTCTGTTTCTTGAAGAATCTTGAATACGCATCTGCAAGGTTTTTAAGTGAGGACTGAATCGCAATGCTGTCAACTTCTTTTAGCCATACCAATTCCTTTTTTAGTTGTGGTAATTGAGAAGAACAAGTGCTATAGGTTAATCCTTTTCCTGTCTTTTTATAGGCATCATTCCATTTAGATAGAAAATGATTAAATACAAAGCGGCTGCATCCAATGGTTTTGGCAATTAAAACTTCTTGTTCTTTGTTTGGATAGATCC
>NZ_JAPMIW010000015.1:0-73130 GCF_033088395.1 Sporosarcina sp. GW1-11
TTTATTCAGTTTTGAGTGAACAACTCAAATAGTCTAGTAACGATAGCGAAGAGGTCACACCCGTTCCCATACCGAACACGGAAGTTAAGCTCTTCAGCGCCGATGGTAGTTGGGGGTTTCCCCCTGTGAGAGTAGGACGTTGCTAGGCTTTTATTTTTTTGCAAAATTACATGGTCCCGTGGTGTAGCGGTTAACATGCCTGCCTGTCACGCAGGAGATCGCGGGTTCGATTCCCGTCGGGACCGCCATATTTTAACATTCCAAACGATTTCACCGCTCTGGTGAGGTCGTTTTTTAGTTTATTTAAACGTAAATCTTCTTAACTTTTGTTTTTACTTGTTTTTCTGTACACTAGTAGTATGGATTAGAAAAGAAAGGTGCGTTGGCCGTGTGGAAAAAGGATATAGGCTCTTTAGAAGAGATGGAAAGCTTGGCTGCTACACTAGGTAGTTACTTACAACCACCTGATGTGTTGACACTTGAAGGTGATTTAGGCGCCGGTAAGACTACTTTTGCTCAAGCATTAGCAAAGTCTCTTGGTGTTACACGAACTGTAAGCAGTCCAACGTTTACAATTATTAAGCAATATGAAGGGAATTACCCCCTTAATCATCTAGATGTATATCGTTTAGCCAATAGCGAAGAAGATTTGGGATGGGACGAACTGTTTTATGGGGATGCAATTTCGATAATTGAATGGGCACAGTTTATTGAAGAAGAATTGCCTGAACAACGACTGGAAATTGTCATTCATCATACGGGAGAAACGACTCGTACTGTTGAATTGATGCCAAAAGGTGAACGATTTACACGTATTTGTGAGGAGATTTTTACATGATATGGTTAGGTATTGATACAGCGAACTCGCCTTTGTCGGTAGCGATTGTTAAAGATGATGTGTTATTGATCGAAGAGTCGAGCATGATGAAAGTTAATCACTCTTTGCGTGCGATGCCAGCTGTTGAAGAAGCATGCCGTAAAGCGGCTATCACTCCATCTGAAATTGATGCAATTGCCGTTTCGGAAGGTCCTGGTTCGTATACTGGTGTACGCATTGGTGTAACGATTGCGAAGACGCTTGCTTGGACGCTAGATAAGCCGCTATATGGGGTGTCTAGTCTTAAGTCGATAGCAATGAATGGACAGCTTTTCAACGGCTTAATTTGCCCTCTCATTGACGCTAGAAGATCCAATGTATATTCTGCTATTTATCGTGCCGTGTCAGACGACTTGACGGCTGTAATGGAAGATCAGCACTGTACGCTTGAAGAGCTTTTGGAGAAATTGAAAGAGTTAGCCGAGCCAGTGTTATTTGTTGGGGATGATGTGAAGTTGCATGAACAGGTCATTCGCGAGAAACTGGGTGATCAGGTGCGTTTTGCTTCATTCGCAATGAATGTACCGCGGGCTTCTTCCGCTATTGCGTTGGCAAAACTTGCGGATCAAGCAGAAGAAGTGCACACTTTTACTCCGCAATATAAGCGCATTACTGAGGCTGAAGCGAACTTAGTGAAAAAGGAGTCTTCTCATGAGTAATGATGTGTTGTTTCGAAAAATGACTAGAGATGATATTGCGGCGGTAGCGGAGATTGAGCGCGAATCGTTTGCGACGCCATGGACGGAAGAGATTTTTGAGCATGAGCTGTCGGGTAATGCTTATTCTCATTATATTGTAGGGGAACTGGATGGAGAGATTATCGGTCATTGTGGTATGTGGATTGTGCTCGATGAATGTCATATTACGAATGTAGCTGTGCGACAGTCTTTGCGTGGCAATGGCTATGGCGAGGATCTCATGCGTCAGGCGATGGAGTTATGCCGGCTGAATGAAGTAAAGACGATGACATTAGAAGTGCGTGTCAGTAATGAACCTGCGCGGACGTTGTATCGTAAACTTGGTTTTCAAGAAGGCGGCATCAGGAAAAACTATTATACAGACGACCATGAAGATGGTCTCGTCATGTGGGTGGAATTCTAATGAACAAAGACCATTATATTTTAGGTATTGAAACGAGTTGTGATGAAACAGCTGCATCTGTCGTGAAGAATGGAACAGAAATTGTTTCATCCATTGTAGCTTCACAAATTCAGCAACAGAAACAATTTGGTGGTGTGGTACCAGAAATTGCTTCTCGTTTGCATGTGGAACAGATTACTCTCGTTATAGAAGAAGCATTGCGTGAAGCTAAACTAGTGCCAAGTGATTTGGAGGCAATAGCTGTAACGGAAGGTCCTGGATTAGTTGGGGCTTTATTGATTGGTATTAACGCGGCAAAAGCTTTTGCATTTGCTAATCAGTTGCCGCTCATCGGTGTGCATCATATTGCAGGGCACGTCTATGCTAATCAATTGATTCATGAGATGGAGTTTCCACTACTTGCGTTAATTGTTTCTGGTGGACATACGGAACTTGTTGTCATGAAATCGCATGGTTGTTTCGAATTAATAGGTGAAACGCGTGATGATGCAGCAGGTGAAGCCTATGATAAAGTAGCACGCGTATTGGGACTACCTTATCCAGGCGGGCCGCAAGTGGATCGTTTAGCTTTAGCGAGTGAACAAAGTGTCGACTTTCCTCGTGCTTGGCTAGAAGCAGATTCGTATGATTTTAGCTTCAGTGGATTGAAATCATCCGTCATCAACTATAAGCATAACATTGAGCAAAAGGGCGGTCACATCGTTCCTGAGCATGTTGCAGCAGGCTTCCAGCAAAGTGTTGTGGATGTATTGACGGTGAAGACAGTGAGAGCTGCGAAACAATATGCTGTGAAGCAAGTGATTGCAGCAGGAGGTGTCGCAGCCAATCAAGGGTTGCGTAATTCATTAACTGCGGCGCTTGAAAAAGAGGGAATTCCTTTTTATGTGCCACCGATTTCGTTATGCACAGACAACGCGGCAATGATCGCAGCAGCTGGTTATGAGATGTGGAAAAGTGGGGTGCGCAGTGATTCTACGATGAATGGGCGACCTGGAATGCAGTTAATTTCTTGGAATGAATGAGGTTACACACAATTTGCTAAGATTCAGCAAATTGTGTGTTTTTTAATTATAGACTATTTCGTTTGTCAATAGGGAACATTCGTACTTATGCACAATTTGTGGATAATATGTGGGTAAGTTTAGAAAGCTGTGAATGTTAAACGCATACGTTTTGGATAACTATGTGAACTATTTATAAAGGAATTGTGGATAATGTTCATAACTATGTGCATATGTGTTCAAGTGGGGATTTATACTGTGGAAAAGATTGTGGAGAAAAGAATTTGAATTTGTATAAGTTTTTTTAGGAAATGGAGTACCTTGTCGAATTATAGGAGAATATAGACCAGTGAACGACTTATTATGTCATAAATATATAGATCTATACATGAAAAAACGGACTTCTATTAGAAAGTCCGTTTAGCTTGGAGATGAAAGAATGAGAGAGTGGAATGTAAAGCGTTGCGTTGTAGGTGGACCAGTTACTCAGTCACTTACATTTACTATGAAATCTCACAGTACATGTATTCTGCCTATAGGTTGGAAGCGCATCTTTGCCATAAATCCACGACTGCTCATTCAGTATCAATCATAAATTCTCCAGTTCATCCTGCAGCATGAGCCACTCTTCTGACTGCTCGTCATGTGTTGCCTGTAAGTCGTCGATTTGGCGTTGGATATCCATTAACTCGACGTGGTCGTTAGCTAGCTCTGGATCAAGTAGTTTAGCCTGTAACGTATTTATTTCTTCATCAAACGCTTCGAGCTTCTTTTCGATATCTGCAATCGCCCGCGTCAGTCGTCGTTCTTGGCGCTGTTGTTCTTTATTCGCCAGTTCTCTCTTAACGACAGGTTCTTTTGCACGTAGTTCGATTTGTGTAGCGGCTGCGATTTCTTCCATCTCGGTTTTTTTCTCGATATAGTAATCATAGTCACCTAAGTATTCGGTTGCACCATCATCGCTCATTTCAATCACTTTTGTCGCTAAGCGGTTGATGAAGTAGCGGTCGTGTGAGACGAATAAAATCGTCCCCGGGAAGTCGTCAAGCGCGTTTTCTAAAATTTCCTTGCTGTCGAGATCTAAATGGTTCGTTGGCTCGTCCAAAATCAGCGTATTGGATTTCTCAAGCATGAGCTGTGCCAATGAAAGTCGTGCTTTTTCTCCACCCGATAACGACGACACAAGTTTCTCAATGTCGTTCCCTGTGAATAGGAAGCGCCCGAGTAATGAACGGACGTCTTTTTCATTCATCATTGGCCAGTCGTCCCATATTTCCTGTAAGACGGTCCCGGACCCGATCAAGGTTGCTTGATTCTGATCATAGTAACCGAATTGCACGTTCGTACCGTAGCGGATGTCGCCACCCATTAACTCATTGCGCTTCACAATTGTCTTCAACAGTGTGGACTTACCGACACCATTCGGTCCGACAAACGCCACGCGATCACCTTTATAGATACGCAATGAAATATTCTTTGAGACAGGCTTTGCGCCATACCCGATTTTCACATTGTCAAGTGACAATACATCATTGCCGCTTGGTCGATCGAGTGAAAATGAGAAGTTTGCTGATTTCTCGTCACCCTCAGGAGAGTCCATCCACTCACGACGCTCTAGTTGCTTACGGCGGCTCTTGGCCATTTTCGAAGTCGAAGCACGTGCGATATTCTTCTGGATGAATTCTTCTAGTTTTGCGCGTTCATCCTTCTCTGATTCAAAGAGCTTTTGATCACGCTCGTAATTTTTCGCCTTCTCGTCTAAATAGTCACTATAATTGCCGCGGTATTTAGCCACTTTACGGCGCGACACTTCATAGACAGTCGTAACTACTTTATCAAGGAAGTAACGGTCATGCGAGACAATTAGAATAGCGCCTTCATAACCTGATAAATAGCGCTCAAGCCAGTTCAGAGTCTCGATGTCTAAGTGGTTCGTCGGTTCATCGAGTATTAACAGATCGGGCTTACTCAGCAACATCCTTGCGAGTGCCAATCGTGTCTTCTGGCCACCTGATAGCAAGTCCACAGGCTTGTCAAAGTCTTCTGGATAAAAACGCATACCATGAAGCACAGAACGAGCATCGGCTTCAAACTGATAGCCACCCGATTCTTTAAAAGAAATCTGTAATTCATCATATTCGGTCATTATACGTGCGTAGCGATCTGCGTTTTCATAAACCGCCGGATCAGCCATTTCCTGTTCAAGCGCACGCAAGCGTTGCTCCATTTGCTTGAGTGGCGCAAACAGCGTCATGACTTCATCCCAAATCGTTAAATCGGAGTCAATTCCGCTATGTTGTTCTAAATATCCAAGACGTATATCTTTTGGGATCATAATATCGCCTGCATCTGCGGATAACTCTCCTGCAATAATTTTTAGTAATGTCGATTTCCCGGCACCATTTCGTCCGACAAGTGCTACACGGTCGCGATGTTGCACTTCGAGACGAACATTTTCTAGTAGATCCGTGCCTGAAAAAGACTTGGTCAGTCCATTCACTTGTAAAATAATCAAGCCTCACACCTCTATTCTCTTCTAAGTTTAATGGAATGGGAGACGCCATGCAATAATCGGCTTTACAATGGGTGCATTCTACTGTACGATAAAAGCGGCTATACCCTTGTAAAGGGGTAGGTTATTGAGTGACAATGGAGGTAAGGTACAGCTGTGGATAAACCTAGAATCCCGCAGGCGACGTCAAAACGGTTGCCTTTATATTATAGATTTTTACGAAAATATTCAGATGCAGGGGTCCAGCGAATTTCATCGAGCGAATTAAGTGAATCGATGAAAATTGATGCGGCAACAATCCGTAGAGACTTTTCACATTTTGGCGCACTTGGTCGCAAAGGATACGGCTATGATGTTGATTCCTTGTTGCAGTTTTTCCGCCAAACGCTTGATCAGGACGAGGCAACAAACGTCGCATTGATCGGTGTTGGTAGCCTGGGGAAGGCATTCATTAAATACAATTTCCAAAAGATCCATAATACGAAAATTGTTGTGGCGTTCGATCCTAAAGCATCGCATGAAGGCGAAGAAATGAATAATATTCCTATTTATCCGCCTGATCGATTAGAGGAAAAAATTCAAGAACTGGGTATTGAAATGGTTATCTTGACAGTACCTCAACGAGTGGCACAAGAACTAACCGATCGCTTAGCAGAAACAGGCGTCAAGGGTATATTGAACTTCACTCCGATCCGGCTAACGGTACCGGAGAGTATTCGTATTCAAAGTATCGATCTTTCTGGCGAGTTACAGACATTGATTTACCTCATTAAAAATGACGTAAAAGATTCACAAATAAAGTAACCTAGCAATAGTAAATGTGCGGTTTTTCATGTAGAATAGACATATTATGAGGAGGTGGCCAGCATGGCTCCAGGCATCGGAAGTTTGCTAATTATTGCTGTGATTGCATTGCTAATATTTGGTCCTAAGAAATTACCTGAAATCGGTAAAGCATTCGGTTCTTCATTGCGTGAGTTTAAAAACGCGACAAAAGGCCTTGTGGATGATGATGAGGTAAAAAAGGTTGAAGACAAGAAAGAAGAAGTGCGCTAAGTTAGGATGTTACTCTGATGGCAGATAAAAACTTAACGATCGTTGAACATATAGATGAAGTTAGAAAACGGCTGATGGTTATCGTCGTTTTCTTTATTGTTGGAGTAATTGGTAGCTTCTTCCTTGCGAAGCCGCTGATCAATTTTATTCAGTATGATACGCCAGCAGAACAAATTGTACTGAATGCATTTAACGTCGTAGATCCAGTTGTGATCTATTTGAAGGTTATTGTATTCCTTGCGATTGTCATCATTTCGCCGGTTATTATGTATCAATTTTGGGCATTCATTTCACCAGGTCTTCGTGATCTAGAGCGAAAAGTGACACTGTCGTATATCCCATTTGCGTTTTTATTGTTTTTAGCAGGAATCAGCTTTTCGTACTTTGTATTGTTACCATACGTCATGAAATTCATGATCAACTTGTCAGGCCAATTAAACATTGAGCAAACAATCGGTATCAATGAGTACTTTTCATTCCTTTTCTCGTTACTGTTACCGTTCGGCTTCGTCTTCCAGTTACCAATTGTCATATTATTCTTATCCCGTCTAGGTGTGTTGGAACCGAAAGTGCTTGTGAAGGTACGTAAAATCGCATACTTCGTTCTATTCGTGTTAGCAGCATTCATCACCCCTCCAGACATCGTATCGCATTTATTCACCACAGTACCGTTATTTATCCTATATGAAGTTAGTATCGTGATTTCTCGTCTAGGATATCGAAAGTTCGAAAAAGCTGAGCGTCTGCGTCAACTCGAAGAAGTAAAAGCAGAGCAACAGCGTCAAATCGATGAAGTGATGAATACAACCGGTGAAAAATAAGTAGTAATGAATCCTCTTGCCTAGGCAGGGGGATTTTTTTGCGGTTCTTTTACGTGTCCGCCTATGGTAAACTAGCGATTAATAGAAGAATAGGAGGAAATGAATCCAAGTGAGGACAAAAAAGACTTCAGCGAGATGGAGCAAATGGTTACTAGGTGTAATTTTAGTCATGGCAAGTATTACGACTCCTGTTGCAGGAGGTCAAACAGCGGCATCCGTTCAGTCGTATAAAGCATTAGAAGTAGGTATCAATCAAGTGATCACAAGTCAGCGCATGCGTGGCACACGAAGCAGTGTAGTTGTTCGTGATGCACAGACGAATCGTATAGTCTATCAATACCGTGGTGATCAAGGTGTGACGCCGGCTTCCAACGTTAAAGTATTAACGGCAACAACGGCTCTCGAAGTACTAGGCAAAGATTACACGTTCCACACGGATGTACTTACGAATGGAACAATACATAATGGGGTTCTTGATGGTCACCTCTATTTACGCGGGACAGGAGATCCAACATTACTTGAAGCAGACTTGCAGGGACTGGCAAAACAACTGCGCGATGCAGGGATCCATTCTGTGACAGGTCATATCGTAGCGGATGATACATGGTTCGACACACAACGCCTATCTCCAGGTATTTATAAATCAGATGAAACACACTACTTTGCGGCCCAAATTTCGGCACTGACACTATCGCCGAACAAAGATTATGACGCAGGTACAACAATCGTTACCGCAACACCAACGAAAAATGGTAAACCGGCAGCGGTTACGCTAACACCGCATACGAATATCGTTAATGTTATCAACCGTACACGTACAGTGCCTAAAAACAAGGCAAATACCGTAACGATGAGACGTCAATATGGGACGAATAATATTATCGTCTCTGGGAACCTACCTGTGAATTCAGGTAGCAAGCGCCAATGGGTAACCGTAGCGAATCCAACAGCTTATACTGCAGACGTATTCAAACGAGCATTGGCTAAACAAGGTGTGACATTACGTAAAGAGGCTAGAGTCACACGTGGTAAAACGCCAACAAATGCAACAATGCTTGCATCAAAAGAATCGATGTCATTATATTATTTAATGATGCCATTTATGAAATATAGCAATAATGCACACGCGGAAATTCTGGCAAAATCGATGGGCCGTGCTGTCTATAATGAAGGAAGCTGGAATGCAGGCTTGCGTGTTGTACGAGAAACACTTGAAAAAGACGGCATCAACCCTAGAGGCATTTACTTAGAAGACGGCTCGGGCATGTCGCATAAAAACAAGATTCCATCCGAAAAGCTATCGGAAGTATTATTCGCTGCCCAGTCAAAAGATTGGTATCACGCATTTGAACGTTCGCTTCCAGTGGCGGGGATAAACGACCGCATGCTTGGCGGCACACTGCGCAATCGTTTAACAAACCCACTCGTTAAAGGAAAAGTAATTGCAAAAACAGGTTCGTTAAACCGTACCGATTCTTTATCTGGCTATGTGAAAACGAAGAGCGGTAAAGATCTAATCTTCAGTATCCTAACTGAAAACGTAAATGGCTCTGCAAGACCTGATATTGATAAAATGGTACAAGTTATAGCAGCTCAATAAGTGGATGGGTGCCCGCCGCGCTCATAGCTAGTGGTCCCACGCTCATAGACAGTGTCTTCCCGCTCATAGACAGTGTCTCCACGCTCATAGACAGTGTCTTCCCGCTCATAGACAGTGTCTCCACGCTCATAGACAGCAGCTCCGCGCTCATAGACAGCAGCTCCGCGCTCATAGACAGCAGCTCCGCGCTCATAGACAGCGTCCCCACGCTCATAGACAGCGTCCCCACGCTCATAGCCCACATCTCTACCCAACAAAAAAGTACTGAGAACAGATAAATGTTCTCAGTACTTTTTAAATTGACAACTTATTTCATCATTGTAGGAATAGTATGATGCTCTGTTGCATATCTTGTAATTGTTGGAGTTTGTCCGCATTGAATTGAACCACAGTAACAAAGCTATTCATAAGAAAATGGGCGATCATCGGTGTCAGCAAACGCTTTGTTCGATAGTAGACAAATGCAAACGCCAGACCAGGCATCAAATACATGAGCAAGTGTTGAGGTTCGCCGTGTACTAACGAGAAGACGACACCACTGAAAATCGCTGCGATCAAGAAATTTGTCTTTGTGTACAAGCTTCCAAATAAAATACGACGGAAGACGACTTCCTCAAGGAATGGAGCAAAAATGACCATTGGGAAGATCAAGATCGGAGCTGCTTTCGCAATACCCGATAGGAGCTCCGTATTTTCGGAACCTGCTGTCACACCGAACATCGATTCAATCGCAGCACCTAGAATTTGTCCAGCCATTGCTAAGAAGAATCCAAGAATACCCCAAAGAACAACGCTTCCGAAACTAGCTGCTTTCCCTTTGAAGACAGGAATGAATTTTTTATTATTCCACAAGATGATGCCGATTACGATTGAAGCAATCCCTTGAGTAATGAACAATGTCCAAGCAAAACCGTTCGACACAGCATCCGATTCGGCTAAGCCTTTACCAGTGAAATAGTAAATCATCTCCGGTGCAAGGAAGATGCTAGAAATTTGTAGCAAAATATACGTGGCAAAGATGATTAACGCAACACGCCAGTTTTTCACGATGCACAACCTTTCTTTCATACATGATGACCATTTTAGCGCGAAAAACGACATTTGGCAAAAAAGAAAATGTCGAAAGCTTTTACTTGCAATTAAACATGAAATTCTTTAAGATAAGAGAAGTGTTAGCACTCATCATTATCGAGTGCTAATAAATTAAAATTATCTATTATCTTGAGGAGGTTGTTTCATTTGTTGAAACCACTAGGTGACCGTATCGTAATCGAATTAATCGAAGCAGAAGAAAAAACAGCAAGCGGCATTGTACTACCTGACTCTGCGAAGGAAAAACCGCAAGAAGGTAAAGTAATCGCTGCAGGTACAGGCCGTGTTCTTGAGAATGGACAGCGTGTTGAATTAGAAGTATCAGAAGGTGACCGTATCATCTTCTCTAAATATGCAGGTACAGAAGTAAAGTATGAAGGCGCAGAATACTTGATTTTGCGTGAAAGCGATATTCTAGCAATTATCGGTTAATCGACCGTTACTAAAAACAAACTAAACTAAAACGAAAACTCTGGAGGGAATCATTTATAATGGCTAAAGAAATTAAATTTAACGAAGATGCACGTTCCGCAATGCTACGCGGTGTAGATACATTAGCAGACGCTGTAAAAGTAACACTCGGACCAAAAGGACGTAACGTCGTTCTTGAGAGAAAATTTGGTTCACCATTAATCACAAATGACGGTGTAACAATCGCAAAAGAAATCGAATTGGAAGACGCATTCGAAAACATGGGCGCAAAGCTCGTAGCAGAAGTTGCTTCTAAGACGAATGAAATTGCAGGGGACGGTACAACAACAGCTACAGTACTAGCGCAAGCAATGATCCGCGAAGGTCTTAAAAACGTCACAGCGGGCGCGAACCCTGTAGGTATCCGTAAAGGAATCGAAAAAGCGGTAATCGCAGCAGTTGAAGGCCTACAAGAAGTTTCTGATGAAATCGAAAGCAGACAGGAAATTGCACAAGTAGCGTCTATTTCATCTGGAGACGAAGAAGTCGGCGAGTTGATCTCACAAGCTATGGAGCGCGTGGGCAACGACGGCGTTATCACAATCGAAGAATCTAAAGGCTTCATTACAGAACTAGATGTAGTAGAAGGTATGCAATTCGACCGTGGCTATGCATCTGCTTATATGGCAACAGATACAGACAAAATGGAAGCAGTTCTAGAGAATCCATACGTCTTGATCACTGACAAGAAAATCGGCAATATCCAAGAAATCCTTCCAGTTCTCGAGCAAGTTGTTCAGCAAGGTAAGCCATTGTTGATCATCGCAGAAGATGTTGAAGGTGAAGCATTGGCTACACTAGTCGTCAACAAACTTCGCGGTACATTCAACGCGGTAGCAGTAAAAGCACCAGGCTTCGGTGATCGTCGTAAAGCGATGCTAGAAGACATTGCGATCTTAACTGGTGGACAAGTAATTACTGAAGATCTAGGACTAGATCTAAAATCAGCAGACATTACTTCTTTAGGTAGCGCTGCGAAAATCGTTGTAACAAAAGATCATACAACAATCGTTGAAGGAAGCGGCGACAAAGGTTCTATCGAATCACGCGTAGGCCAAATCCGTTCACAATTAGAAGAATCTACTTCTGAATTCGACAAAGAGAAACTACAAGAACGTTTAGCTAAACTAGCTGGCGGAGTAGCTGTGATCAAAGTTGGAGCAGCAACTGAAACTGAGCTAAAAGAGCGCAAACTTCGTATCGAAGACGCATTGAACTCTACACGCGCAGCAGTTGAAGAAGGTATCGTATCGGGTGGTGGTACAGCACTAGTAAACGTCTACAAACAAGTAGAAGCATTACTAGAATCTACTGAAGGCGATGTAGCAACAGGTATCAAAATTGTTCTACGCGCACTAGAAGAGCCAGTACGCCAAATCGCTACAAACGCAGGCCTTGAAGGTTCTATCGTAGTCGATCGTCTCAAGCGCGAAGAAGTTGGCATCGGCTTCAACGCAGCAGACGGCCAGTGGGTCAACATGGTAGAAGCAGGAATCGTGGATCCAACAAAGGTTACACGTTCTGCATTGCAAAACGCGGCATCTGTGGCGGCTATGTTCTTGACTACTGAAGCAGTTATAGCAGACCTACCAGAAGAAGGTGGCGGTATGCCTGATATGGGCGGTATGGGTGGAATGGGCGGCATGATGTAAGGAAAACTCATAACCCCTGATATACCAAGGGGGTAGCATGTTCATCATCATACCATGGTCATAAAGGCCACGAAATTACTCTAAATATGAAGGTCTTTCATCAATTCATTGAATTGATGAGAGGCCTTTTTGTGCTTGAAAATAATCAAGCGTTAATTAGTGAATATAAAGATAAGAACGACACGTTAAGTGGGCTCGTCACGAAGTATCAAGGCTATGCAGAGAAAATGAGGCATTGAAAAAGTCCTTTGAAATGGAGAAGACTGAGTGGAGAAAACAAGTGAGTGTTGAAAAGTCTGCATTTGAGGAAAAAATCTCGGAGCTATCACAGGAAAACAAACGGTAACTGAAGAACTACGAGTGCTACGAATGGATTTTGAACAAGTAGAAAGTGAACCATGAGCGTGATCTATCACATCTTGCAGAGCGCAAGGAACTAGAGCGTGAAAAAGCAGTGGTGGAAGTTGAGCGTTTGCATAATGAGGAAGTGCGTAAGCTGTATGATGAAATGGCAGCCCTCCGTAAAGTACATGAGGAAACGAAGGAGAAGATGCAGGAGGAAATTTCGGTGCTTCAACAAGTGAATCGAAAAATAGATAACTAAATAGCGTATTCGTAAAAGTAGAAATTTCTAATTTTGCAAAATATATATTGATAAGTTTTTCAGTAACCGTCTGCTTAGAGAGAAAAATTAAATCGCACAAATGGTTTCTTGTCACGTATATTTTGTGCGATTTGTGATATACTAGTAATGAGGTGATGGAGATGGATTTTAAACACACGGCATCATTACTGAATCAATGGATGGAAGAAAATCAAATGACGAAAACAAAAATGGCGCAATTGATGGATATAAGTGAAGCACTTTTACGTGCACTGTTGAAAGGTGATCGTCGCATTACATCTGAGCGTCTCACGCAGTTCGCAGAAATCACAAACATTTCACGGGCATCGTTATTAGGATTATCCGATAAAGAGTTATTTGCAGGTTATAGTGTCATTCCGCGTGGAGGCACAGAACTCTCTACCGCAAATAAGCATCAAATTCAGCAGATTGCCTTGCTTTTAAATGAGTACGAAAGCTTCAAATAAAAGCAGGGAAGGAGTTGTTGGAAAATGAATAGTTGCATGCAAAAAGTTGAGCGTTTGGCAGACGATATTTATAAAAAATATGTATCGCCTAAGACATCCCTTATGTTAGCTGATGTGTTGGCTGATGTGATCGCAAGACAAGGAATTGAAGTAATCTACCTAAGCATACCTAAAATGGATGGCGAAGATCGGATCCTAAATGGCATGTTTTTTAAACATATGGATGAAGCGGTACCACCCAAAATTGTTATTAATCAATTAGATACCATTCGTACGCAAAATTTCACATTGGCTCATGAATGGTTCCATGCCATCTTGGAATCTGAGGATTTGAAGCTGTATGGGATTCAGATTCAATCGAATGAAGAGTTAGAACGTGCAGGTGATTATTTTGCAGCATCTATTCTGATGAATCAAGAGGCGTTTGTTTCCTATTATGAGATTATCCGCGGACAGTCTTTAGAACAGCAAGTATTTAAGCTGGCAGATATTTTCAAAGTACCGTATGTAAGCGTAGTGAGGCGACTAAGAGAGCTTGATTTAACGTCAGTTTGTGCGTTAGCATCCTTAACGGAGCAGGAATTGGCTGAGCTTCGTCATAAACAAATAGGTGAATCAATATTAGATTCTCCCCCGAAATGTAATCAATTCGCACAATATCAGCAACTTGTAATGAGTAAAGTGGATACGGGAGAGTTTTCTAACTTAAATGCAGCGAAAAAACTCACACGTTTAAATCCTAAGTTATCTGAAGAATACTTTAAAAAGTCAGCAGGCACGAGCGACATTAATCAACTTTGGGATGAGTTGGATGAAGCCTGATGGAGGGATGAAAATTGCGGAATAGTTTATTGCCGATACCCTCTATTTGCTTTATCGATGCCAATATTATTTTCTATATTGAACAGTTGAAATCAAAGGATGATTTTCTAACTATCATTGAGCAAGTGTATGAATCGGTTTATATACATGAAGAAGTTTATCAAGAATTAAGTATTGCAGGTCAAAAGTTTGTTGATGAAAAATGTCAAGCGAATAAGTGGGTATTATTTGAACCTCTTCAGGTTTTTAAAGACACTTACGAGGACTATAGGCTAATGTTATCCGAGGTACAATCAACTTTAATTGAAGTGGACAGCCGTAGAGGTAAAGCAGGTAGTGCCGGTACGGGTGAAATTGCTTCTTTAGCGGCTGCCTATTTACTGAATGCAAGATTTATTTGCAGTAACGATTATTCAATTGAAGAAGTGATTCAAGAGGTACCGTTACATATATTCATCGACGGAGATGATTCGCAAGAGCCTGTTTTAATTACGCATCATCGCCTGTTGGATTTTTGTAAGTTAGTTGTAGAAGGTGGAATATTGCCACGTAAAACAGTTAGGAAGTTCTTTCAAATTGCGCATATCGAACTGAAAACAGACAATAGGAAGCTGTTCGATGAGCGGATAGAAGAATTTGATCAAATGATACCGGCTATCTAGTGGATAATTATGGATTAATTTGATGTGATTTGGATCTATAGTAGAAGTAAATTTGTCACTTTGGATGATAAATCACACCTGCATGAAGTGTTATTTTGCATTTCAAAATAGCTCCTTTCTAAGCAATAAATACACTGCGTAATTACATCAATTGAATTATAAAACACTGTATAGGCGAAAAAGAACTATCCCCCTGTTCACTCGAAGATAAAACATTGATCAATTCAGAAAGTTGATAAAAGTCAATTATACCTTCTCATCAATCAGTCGGCTAATCTTCCTTTCTTTTTTGTGTTACTTTTAGCATATGAAACCGTTATAGATATAGTCTTTTATTCATTTGTATAAATCTGTTGAAAAATTAAGAAGTTAGATACTTGAGATAAGTATCTAACTTCTTGTAATTTATAAGTTAGGAAAATAATTCAATATCAAGAGGTAATAACTTGTTTAAATTAATTTTGAAAGTTACCGTGCTTTCAATGCTTTTCGGCATGATGGTATATATGTTGCCTAAAGAATCCAGCGCAAATTCGGAGCTATACTTAGCGAATGAAGATAACACTAGAGCAATCGAACTTTACCAAAAAATAATGAACTATTTAGACGGAAATCAAGAAATCAAGTACGCGGGCGCTTATATTGATGAAAGTAATACATTAAATGTTGGATTGGTTCCTGAAAATAAAGAGCAAACAAAAGAAGTAATAAGCAGTCTTGCTGGCAATCTACCTATAAAATTCTACAATGTAAAATACTCATTCGAGGTACTGGAGAACGCAAAGGAGATTTTTAAAAAAGAGGTGAATGGAAAATATAATATTACCTCGCTTGACATTAGTGAAAAAGAGAACAAACTCGTTATAGGTCTTCAACCTGATTCCTATTCAACGTCTATGAGAAACTTTAATCTTCAAAAAGGAAAAGAAGAACTTTTTGAAAGAATGCAAATTGACGCTGAAGACATTATTTTTATTGAGGAAGAACCTTTGACCACACAAGCCAGAACAGATTCAAACCAAGACGAGAAATTAGGAGGAATCCGGATAACAAGTCCAAACCCCCAGGGAAATACTGAAGAAAGTACACTAGGATTTGGAGTTATAGATACGACTGGTAAATATGGATTTGTTATGTCGGGGCATCCGGTGAAAGGAGTGGGTACTTGGGTATCCCAAGGCGGCGGGGTTGGACAAGTAACAACGGACAGACTCACTAATAGAAAGAGTGATGCCGCTTACGTAAGAACAAGTTCAGGAAAAGTAGTGAGCGGTACCATTTATGGTGGGTATAGAATTAATGCACATTATGGTTGGGCGAACATGCCTGTTGGCGCAGAAATTATGCAACACGGCATAAGCACGAACGTGACTACGGGAACCATTACTAGTCGACAAAAAGAGGTGTATTTTTCGTCGAATTATAAATATAATTCAGGCGGTATGACTATGTTGGTTGAAGCGACGTATAAGTCTGCAAGCGGTGATAGTGGGGGACCGGTAACGGGTAAAATTAATTCAAGTGTTTACGTACAACTACTTGGAATACATGTAGGAGCGAAAGGAAGCAGAGCGTATTATAGCCCAGTGGACATCATCTTAACAGAACTAAATTTATCAAGACCATTATATTCCAAAGACGGCAATGTAAAAAATTAACTGAATTAAAGTAAAGGATCTAAATTTTTATTAACTATAAAATAGAATTGGATTGAGTAAAATGAACTCAAGCTATTTCAAACTATTATTTGTATGTCTGCTTGTATTAGTACTAACAGCTTGTAATGAAAAAACAGAAACAGAAAAAGAATATATGGATGCAGTAAGCGCTGCAAAATTATTAAGTGAGTACAATAAAAGCAACCGAAATGAATTAAAAATGGAAGGCATTATTATAACGATGCTGGGACCTGATGAAATAAATAATGTTCTTGAAGTAGACCTATTGAAAGTTAACAAGAAGATAGAAAAAAAATTTAAAAAAATATTGTTTGAAGATGTATTGCATCAGGAAGTTAGGTTGCGACTGGAACAGGGAGGATACGGTATACCGCAATAAAACAAGATCCGACCTACCTCTATATAAAGAGTGTGATTATTGCATACGAATGGAGCTTCCTCTGCGAAGTTTTGAGCCTCTCAATGCAAACGATAAGGCCATTGAATGTGCACATGTAATTCACTCTACTAATTAAATCACCTTCTGTATAATGAATTACATGCGTACGAGCATGGCAATCTTATTATATAGGAGGTTTTTTCATGGTTATTGGTAAAATACTTGAATTTTATTTTGAAGAATCAATTAGCAGCCATTAGTTCAAGACTGGCCATTTCCGGAATGCGGTTTCCGAGTAAGTTCGACATAACACAAACTGGAAGTTGGAGAACCATGGTATGCAGCTGGGGCCTATTGATAAAGACCTTATGGTTACAGGAAGTTCTTGGACAGCGTGGAAATACTTAAGGAATTTTAAATTGACCATACTTATTCGCAGAAAGTAAGGTGAAATAAAGGAAGTGAATTAGGCAAGTTTCGCCTTGCTGTGTATTTGAAAAAGAGCAACTATGAAATCGATTCTAATGTTAGTTAAATTTCAATTTTGTTTACATTTATTATCATAGTACCCTTAAGCATTTTAATAATATGTCATTGTATGGGAAATATTGGTGCGAAGATCACTTTTCACTTTCCTTCATAATCTTATAAACTGTACTACGCCCAATCCCATACTCTTTCGCAATATCTGAGGCACTTTCACCACTGTTAAACAACTTTACAATCCGGCGTTTTGTGTCAACATCTATTGCAGGACGTCCCCCGACGTGCCCACGTTTACGGGCAGCCTCAAGCCCAGCTTTTGTCCGCTGTTGGATAATATCGCGCTCAAATTCAGCAAACACGGCAAGCATCCCGAACATGGCACGTCCAGTTGGAGTTGTTGTATCAAAGCTATCCTGAATACTAACAAAATCCACCTGTCGCTTGGCCATCTCGTCTGTTAATTGATAGAGCTCTTTGGTGCTTCGAGCAAGCCTGTCTAGTTTGTAGACAACAAAACGATCACCAGGAGCAGCAGCTTTAAGTGCATAATTTAATTCGGTACGATCAGTTTTCCGTGTTGAAATTTTCTCGACATATAAGAGAAGATCCATATCTTGCTCCTGGGCATACTTTTCAATTGCAATCTTTTGAAGGTCCAAATTTTGATCTTCGGTACTGACCCGCGCATAGCCAATAATTCTACTAATGAAAATCCCTCCTTTTGTCTATGACCATACGTTTTATATAATTCTTATTATAGACGAGTAAATAAACGAAAACAATAAAAAACAGCCTACCCAAACATTGATTTGAGTAGGCTGTTTAAATTGTCCATATAACGGCGGTTAAATAGACGGAGGTGAATCGTTTTGAGTAAAGTTTTTCATATATATGGTGATAACATAGTAGAATGTACTCGAACACTACAGTATATTTTAAATGGTTTTCCAGTAAAGACTATTAGACAATCATTTGTAAATATTACTACACCCAGATTTTGTATTGAAACAAGTTCTGAGGAGTTTCATTTCATATTTTTTCCCGGTACGAATGCAACTAGATGGAACAAAGATATCTACAAAGAATTTGTTTTAGAAAGAGGTGGGATGCTAAAAGAAGGAGCTGACGCACTGATAACGGAAGTAACTAATGATAACGAAGAAATACCGATTATTGCTATAGAGTTTAGTGCTGCATTACCAGCTGGAAATAATGCTTGGCAACGTAGTGGTAGAGCATTATCTTTGTCTCAAGCAGGAATACCATACTTTTACATAGTTCACCTTGGTGGAAAAGAGTATAAAAAGGAAAACAATCAACTAGCTACACGATTTTTGAATCCAGCCTTACCGTTATCATTTTCACTAAAAAGTTTAACTTCCCCTATTCCATCTATATTTGTTTATTCTGAAGCACCGGAAGCTGATGACTTTTATAGAAATAAATTTAGTAATTGCTATGGTGAAGAGATATTCTCTTCAATTTTGTATAAAGTAATTCAAAGTGAAAGTTATGAAGAAGAGTTAAGGATTTTGCAGAAGAAAAACACTGAATTTTTGAAGACAAGAACAAATTTAATAAAAAGCCCCGAATATAATGCTAAAGATTATGATAGAATTTTGGAATCCAAGGCCCCATATGATGCTTTAATAGAAGTAACTAAGGAAAAAAATTAAGTGGAAAAAGAAGCTAGCAAAAAAAATCAGAAAAAACTTTGAATTTCAAACATCACATCCTGTTTTACAGTTAATTGATAATCTTGGATCGTATTCATACGCATTAATTACAAGAGATTTGCCTTGTACACTCATCCCTGGAAAACAAAGACTATTATTGGCCGACTATATTTGTAATGATTTATACAAAGACAAAGTATCCAACGAGTTCAAAGAGTGGATATATAAAGAAGATTTAGTGGTATGTGTAATTAATGGATTTAAACCTAGGGGAGACGATTCCCGACCAGATAGGGGACTAGCTCCATTATCAAAAATGCTGACCAATAGAGAGTTATTAACGCTAGTCATAGGTACAGCAAAACAAGAGGTTTGGGAATATCTCGATAAATCTCCTGAAAAACTATCGAAAAATGGACTGTGGCAATCAATATTCAATTTTTCGGAGGCTACTCTCGTTGACACGCCTACTAGGATAGGATACACCCATAATACATATGTAAAAGAACATTGGGAAAAAGACGTGGTTGCTAAAAAAACTAACCATAAACCTAAGCTGATTAATGATTTCCCAAGAAGAACAGGAGAACAGGATGTTGATACGGCAATTCATATTCTATTTAGATATATTGGAGGGTTTTTCGAATGTGTTTGTAACCCACCAGGTGGAGATTGGAGTGGAATTTCCGTTCTTCAAAATCAAATAGAATATAGGTGGACTTCTATGAACCGAGTTTCAGAAGAACATACTAAAAGGCCTGATCACATCTATCAGTTCGAATACGAAGATAAACCAACTCTTCTTCTGATAGAATCAAAAGATTTTAAAAGTAATTTGCTGAGTTACGAAGAAAATGTTGGGATAGGCATGATTGAGTATCTCAAACGTTTGATGAATAGGGAATATACTGCTAAAAGAGAGTTTGAAGATTCATGGAAGAGTGCGTCAGGAAATCTTTTTTTAGATTCATATAGGTATTTTTCCAGTTCCTTGATGCACCTGGTGGTTAACCCGATTACACAGATCTTGAACAAATTGATGTAATTCTTCCAAGGTCAATTGTCCTGGATAGGCATGAATTTCATCGAGTATCTTCATAGTCGCTTCTACCTTTCCTTTGGTTCGTGGACGTCCAGCGATACACGGTTTTACTTTGAAATTAAAATCCTTCGCGAATTGTGCAAACTTCGCATTTACTTTTCCAGATGAATATTCTGTTCTTGCCTCATCCATTACTGTTTTCATATTGTCAGTGACAATTTCTCTGGGTACACCTCCAAAAGCTTCAAATGCCTCGGTTAGAAACGAAAGTAGAACACTTTGTGCTTTTGAAATACTTAAATGAAAGGCTCTTAAACGAGATTGAGATAGCACTAGGACAGCTACATTTACTTCTACTTATTCTCCATCTTTTGTTTCAAATGGAATACTCTCTTTCCAGTCTAAATGCGCCTGTTTACCCGGTGGCGTTTCAAAACGAGCAGTACCTTTAGGTGATGCAATCCTTTTATCCTCGTCAAAGTAAGCTTTAAATTCTGGCGTTCGAGCGATATAGGCACGGAATGCCGAATCAGAACAATCAAGTCCGTGATTATCTTTTAAATACTGCCAAAGAACACGACGATAATAAAATTTCTGCTTCGAATCCTCGGAAAGCAGCGATGCAATCACTTCGTAATATTGATCGATTTTTGATGATTTGTTTCGTTTTCGCTTTGGAATAAAGCCGTTTAAATATTTATCAATTGTCCGCCGATCTACCCCTAATTCCTTCGCTAACTGACTTTTATTGATTTTCATTTTTAAACTCTCCATTATCTGTTTAAGTTTTGGTAAGTCTGAAAGACTAGTAACCTCAAATTCCGATTCTATATTTAGTGTCATGTACATACTAATCACCTCAAGACTAGTATGCGAAATATTATCAATTTTGGACATAGCTATTCAAGCACGAGTGTACATATTTACATTAGCATTTCTAATAGTCTTCTGAACACTTTGAAGTGTATATTTCTTTCATTCAGTTCGGTGGAGTCTGTATTCACGGTCTAATTTATAGAATAAATAAAACATTGACAATATACAGAAATCTATAATATACTCACATATACGATAAAGAGTTTGATAAACGGAAAAAATATAGATTTAAAGTTTCCTAACGTAATAGGTTAGAGATAAGAAAACTATAATACTTATGAAGGCGCTGTCATTTATTCGTTTTACTCTCGTCCCCAGATAGTTTCTAAAATGTCATGAGTAGAGAAATTGACCAGGTTACTTTCCAAAACTCCTGGTGGTTTTCTTGTGTCAATGAAGTATTTTGATCTATGGATAGCATTATTGTTAGGAGGGTTATCAATTTTTTCATCAAGGCACACTTTTCAATGGTTACTCTCGTTAGGGCGTTCGTATTAAGTCTAATTATTGAGAAATGCTTACACCGTGCTTTGTTGTTATATGAAGGTAGCTAAAAGATCGCATTAAAAATAGTGTGATCATAGTTAGTACAAACGGAAGGAATGAAACTTTCACTTTTAAGGGGGTGTTGAGAGAAAAAGGGATGTGCAATTTCAATGGTATTTGTGGTTAGTAAAATTAAAAGGGGGAAGTACAAATGAAAAAGACTTTACTATTATTTTTAACTTTATTCCTAATTATTGCAGCAGGATGCTCGAACTCTAATGGAAGTACTTCTACAGAAGATGAAACTCCGGAAAAGGTAGCGGCGGAGTCTAAGTTCCCTGAAAAAACGATTAAATTAATCGTTCCATTTGCACCAGGTTCCCTTAATGATAATCAGATGCGCCTAATGGCTAAGGCTGCTGAAAAATTTCTTCCGAACAAGCAATCGATAACAATTGAAAATGTCGAGGGTGGCGGTGGTATCATTGCAATGACAGAATTGATGAATGCCAAACCAGATGGTTATACGATCGGTCAAGGCACGGTTTCACATTTGAGCGTTTTGCCGCATTATGGCGATGCGTCATTTACACATGATAGTTTTCAGCATATCCTTAGAAACACTGCAGCTATTCCAATGCTTGTCGTACGGGCAGATGCACCGTGGAATTCATATGATGAACTGGTTGCATATGCAAAAGAAAATCCAGGAAAGTTCAGTTATGCAACGACAGGAGAAGGAAGTATGTCTAATTTGAATATCGTTGCAGTGTCAAATGCTCATGGAATTAAATTGAAAAACATTCCGTTTGAAGGTGGTTCTCATGGGATTACAGCTCTGTTAGGCGGTCATATTGACGGGGCGGTTGTTATGCCAAGTGATGCAGTAGAACATATTGATGCTGGAAAACTAAAACCTTTGTTTGTGTATTCGCAGGAGGATACTGAATATGAAACAGCTTCCACATTGAAAGACTACAATTTGGATTCCGGAATCCCAGCATACAGCTTCTTGCTAGCACCAAAAGGCCTTCCAGCTGAGGAATTGGCAATTTTACATGATGCATTCTTAAAAGCACAAAAGGATCCTGAGGTTTTGGAGTACTTGGACAATCTATACCTAGGCGTCCATTACCTTGGTCCAGAAGAGGCGCAGGCAGATTCAGCGCGTTCGTTTGAACTTGCTGGAAAATTGCTTAAAGAACTCGGTTTAATAGAGTAACAAATTGAAGGGCTTGAGCACCAACAAATAATTAATTTGGAGGTTGTTATCTACATGATTGAAGTAACTAACAAAGTGAAATTAACGGTTAAAGACGATGATCCGAATCCATTTCTGCAAGGTGTATTCAAGCCTATTGGAAAAGAGTATACAGCGACTACAGACAGTCTCGAAGTTATCGGAGAAATTCCGAAAGACCTGAATGGGATTTATATACGAAACAGCCACAACCAAGTACATGATCCAATCGGTGTATACCATTATTTTGATGGTGATGGAATGCTTCATGGGGTTCATTTTGAAAATGGAAAAGCAACGTATCGTAACCGTTTCGTTCGAACAACAGGTTTCCTTGCAGAACAAGCGGCAGAAAAATCATTATGGCCAGGTATTCTTGAGCCGCATTTAGCAACACGTCCAGGTTGGGGTAGTATGCGTACAATGAAGGACAACGCAGGTACGGACGTCATCGCACATGCCGGGAAGTTATTAGCGACAATGTCCCAATGTAGTGATGCGAACCGCTTAGATCCAATTACGTTGGAACCAGTCGAGTCCGATACATGGAATGTGGACTTAGCGCCTGCCGGAATATGTTCCCATTTTAAAGTTGATAATGATACAGGTGAAATGATGTTCTTCAATTTCAGTGAAACCTATCCGTATATGAACTATGGTGTTGTTGATGCGAAGAGTAACCTGAAGCACTTTGTTCCAATTGATCTTCCTGGTGCTCGCTGGCCACATGACCTTGGAATTACGAAAAACTATTCCATCTTGCACGACTTACCATTTATTTTCGATCCGGATCTATTGGCGAAAGGTGAACGTAAAGTTACATTTTTTGATGATATGCCAGCTCGTTTCGGTATTATTCCACGTTATGGTAATAATAGCGATGTTAAGTGGTTCGAAGCGAAGCCTTGTTTCGTCCTTCACTTGTCGAACTGTTATGAAAACGGCGATGAAGTCGTGATGGAAGGCTGCGTATCGTTTAATCCACAAAAGCCGAGTGTAGGCAAACAAGACGAAAATGCATTTGACAAACAGATCAAACACTTCCAATTCAGTAAGGAAAACACGTATTATCGCATGTACCGTTGGAGATTCAATTTAAAAACGGGCAAAACAAAAGAGGAATTCTTGGATGATGAAGTAACGGAGTTTCCAATTGTTAGTAATGAAATTGTAGGAAAGAAATACCGTTATAGCTACAACGCTACATTTGATCCAATTAAACCTCAGTGGATAGACGGTGTGAAGAAATTCGATTTACTTGGCGGTACTTCCGAAACTTATAAATATGGTGAAGGACGTGCGGGTAGCGAGGCACAATTAGCTTTGAGACCTAATGCAAAGGCGGAAGATGACGGCTACTTAATTACAATAGTGAATGACATGAACGAAAATCGAGCCGAATGTGTCATTTTCGATGCGCAGGACATTTCAAGGGGACCAGTGGCAAGAATTATTTTACCTGACCGTGCCCCAGGTGGATCGCACTCTTGTTGGGTTGAAGCAGATCGTATGGAAGGTGAACGTGTTTAATAGTTTGATAATTACTAATAAAGAACTTCAAACTTTTGAGTTTGAGGTTCTTTATTATAGGAATGGAAGTGACAGATAACAGTGAAAGTGATGAATAAGTTTGGTTAACTCGAAAATCTTACTGTCGATATAATGGTAAAGCATTGACCCGTCACTAAGCTTATGCAACTAAACATGTCTCTTAGGGCTCGGGCCATAGCCCAGTTATCGTTTTTGAAGATACGGAGTTAGATTGGACTATTCAATCGGAAGATGTTATCTATCTAGACATGGGTAGCTATGTCCCGTGTGATATGCGACTTATAGAATCTGTCGACTTGAAAATAGATGGAACTTCCAGAAACATCGCTTCATAAGGAATGCAAAAATCTTTAGACAAATAGGTAATTCACAAAATTGAAGTCAGAGTAACTGTTACATACTAGAATTGCTATTCCAATATCATTGTGATGGCAATGATAAAAAGCATTAGCAAATGACTTTGAAAAATAACCGATTAAGTATGCTTAATGAAAACTTTGTCAATATAGTAAATGCTAAAAGAATAAAAACGAAAATTTACCCATTTAGTGTATTATCAAAGCGATTAATTTCCATAATGAATTTGTTAAATGGTAAGGGAAAGTAGGTAACTTAATCTGTGAAGAAGGTCGCAGTTACGGCTCTATGTGAAACTAATTATACAGCTGTCACAGAAAATCCATCCGCTATGCCAGAAGTAATTTTCATTAATCCGCCATAAATCATTGCTGCAAAGCATTATTAAGTTCAATATATTTTTCTGCAAATGGTGTTCCAACTCTAACTATCCATTTAATGATTCTTTATATATTTCCAACAGACATTCTTCTGCATCTTTTTGGAAGTGTTCAGTTAGTGAGACACACAGACAACTTTTAATAATTCCTAGAACGCAATGCACTATTGCAACACTGCAAAGCACTTAAATTAATAAAAGGTAACTAAACGAAACAGGTCTTATCTCTAAAAAGAATGAGCCTTGTTATTTTTTTATCATATAAACCTCATAATTGAAAAGTAGAAAACCTCTCGCATGTGAAAAACGATTTCATATAACTATCTAAATATGATTGACTTAAGAAGAATTGCAGATTAGACTATTAATAGAATTCATAGTTAACAGATAATTTTGGGTAGAGTGATGTTTCTAAATAGTCAGCAATAAAGTGACGGTAAATATAGCGTTATTAGTAATAGTCCAACAAATATCTAATCCAATCAAACAAACTCAAAAGTCTAGTAGCTGTATAGTAACAATCATGAACGTTTCGCAAGCGGATGCCTTTTAACAACCTGGTTATCTCAGGTATTTAGATGTTTATAGAAACCGCTAGGATTGTAAGTTTTGTCGTCCGTATAGTATTTACGGTACCTATTCCTTGGGAGGGCGACAATAGGTATTGCCTTGATCAACAAATTGAGGTAATACGATCATTTTGGAGAAACGTTACTTGGTTTAGGTTAACTAAAAAATTTATGGAGGTTAGAAACATTATGAAAGCAGAATTTACTTTTCCAACACCACCAACGTTTGATACATATGAGGAAGAACGAGTACATATAAAAGAGCGATTAGCAGGTGCCTTTAGATTATTTTCAAGATTTGGTTTTGATAATGGAATAGCTGGACATATGACAGTAAGGGATCCAGAACACCCAGAATTATTTTGGGTTAACCCTTTTGGGAAACATTTCAGTCAAATGAAGGTGTCAGATTTAGTGCTAGCTAATTTCAAAGGAGAAATTATCGAAGGAAAAAAAGATGCTGTCGTTAATGCAGCAGGATTGGCAATCCACTCCCAAATTCATGAAGCATTGCCGCACGTAAAGGCCGTTACCCATGCACATTCTACTTTTGGAACAACTTGGTCAGCTCTAGGTAGACCATTGGATCCGATATCTCAAGACTCATGTGTCTTTTTTAATAGACATGGTCTATACGAGGAATTCAATGGAGTAGTGTTAGACTATAATGAAGGAAAAAAGTTAGGTGAATTACTTAAAAACCAAAAGGCATTGATATTACAAAATCACGGACTTTTAACTGTTGGTGAAACAATTGATGAAGCTGCTTGGTGGTTTATAACGATGGAGAAGTGTTGTCAACAACAACTATTAGCAGAAGCTGTGGGAACACCAAAAATTATTGATGATGCGGTTGCTGAAGATACAGCACAAGAATTAGGTACATCATTAGCGGGATGGTTTAGTTTTCAGCCTCTATGGGAACGAATTACAAACGAACAACCAGATTTCCTAGAGAGGTAAATTAGTTCTGCTGTTAATTTGGGGTGCCTGTGCATCAAATTATTGATTTTCTGAAAACGACAATTACAGAACACTCTATAATGGCGTCTTTCTGAAGTATGAAAGGTCTCAGGTTTTCTTTTTAGGGAGAATACATTCTATTAAGTATAAACTTTGTGCAACGAGGTTCTAACCTATAGGGATATATCGATTGATTCCTATGCGATCTATACTCCAGAGAGACGTCCATTTATTACTTATCCTTTTACATAATTGCTTAGACGACTTCTTGGAAGGCGTAATATAGTTGCTAGTTTTAATGAAGTGCCTGATATTTTCACATTGCATAAGCGATACGTAATATCCAGTTTCTATGCGCAATATATGCTTGTCGCTTCAACTTTCCACCTTTCCGCAATTCACTCATGCTGATTCCCATAAACATCTCCTCTAAAGGATAAAAACTCTCCAAATGATCTAGCTTGATATTCCCTTTAAAAATAATCGGTTAACAATCTTCGGGTTTCGGAAATTCAACTTCTAGCTCTTCTTATACTTTCCGCCTAGTGTCAGACTAACTATCCTCACTGCCAATTATGTGATTGATTACGCGAGATGGTGGAATCTAGCGGTGGAAAGTTAAGCGACAGATACTAAGATTCTTTCTTATTTGTTCTTTTTAATATGTAGTCGTCGCAAAGAGAGGTAACACAATGAGTAATATATATTTTAAACTTTCAAATAACCCGTTCCGCTATTCTAAACTATATGGTATAATACCAATAATAATAGTAAGAATTGAAGGAGGATAATAGTTATGTCAACAAAAAATAGTACACTGGTAAAAATGGGTGCTACAGCAACATGGGAAGAAGGCATTCGTTCGACGCATACGATTCGTGACTTTGAAGGATTTTCAATGGATGAACCAACGGAATTAGGTGGAACGGATACGGGTGGTACGCCACTTGAATATATGGCGGCAACGTTGAATGGTTGTAAAGCGGTAATGGTTCCGCTAATTGCTAAGGAGCAAGGTTTTACTTTTACTGCTCTTAATTTTGATACGACGGGGATTGTCGATGTTAGAGGTTTAATGGGGGAAGAGAACGTTAAGACGTACTTCCAAAAAATCCGTTTTACTTTGGAGATAGAAACGAATGAGTCGGATGAAGCGATTGAGCGTTTGAAAGCAGAAGTTGAAAGACGATGCCCAGTGTATAACTTGTTTGCAGACGCGGGTATACCTGTAGATGCAAACTGGATAAAAAAATAATTTCTGTATGATTGTTGATGCAGTTAATAAGGCGAGAAAAAATCACCTCCAGTAAAGAGGTGATTTTTTCTTGTCCATTTTTCAAGTCAGAAGGAATTAATGTTCATTTCTATACTGAATGAGGATGAAGATTTTTATGTAGATTAACTGAAGAACGGAGGACGAAACGATTGCCAAACCGTTATCTGAAAGCGTACATCCTCACAATTGCTGGAGTTATCTGCTGGGGCCTAATCGGTCTCTTCATAGCTTCCTTATACGCACGAAGTTTCACAGCTTAGGATGTTGTCGCCGTTCGTGGGGTCTTTAGCTTTGTATTTTTATTAATTATTATGCCACTATTTTTCCGTGAGCAGTTGCGCACGCAGATGAAAGATCATTTGTTGTTTGCAGGTGCGGGGATTTTCAGTTTGGCGCGTAGAGTATTCCGGGACGGACGTTGTTTATGGGGATTCTTTCGGGCTTTTGTTATGCGTTGTATAGTGTTTTTACAAAGCCCGTGATAAAATACTATTCTCCTTTGACGATTACGCCATATACGTTTTTTATATGGCGCTGTTTATGATACTGACGAGTAATGTTTGGCGTAAAGTCGATAAATTTCAGCATCCCATTAGAAACGAAGAATGCTGTGTCGTCATTGCCGAACAGCTGAAGAAAGTCTACCGTCATTTCATACTACTTACATAATGATTATGAAATGCCGGCATTTGTAATAAAAGTTATTTTGATGCTGTTTAAAAACACTTCAAAATCATCACGAACTATTATGTAAAAAGAAAAATCAAATGCTCTAGATTCGATTAATCTATTGCGAGTGACAGTGTAGTAGAGATGACATCTAGAATTTCATTGAAAGAGGATGTAGACATCGCATCTTTTTGTATAAATCTATTATAATGAATGTTGGGCTATCTATAAGCTAACAGAGGAGAGATATTCAATGTTTTCAAATGAAGAAAAAGATGCGATCTATAAAGTTATTTACAATAGGAGAGATGTGCGGAGTTTTTTGCCGACTCCAATTCCTCAAGAAGCGATACATAACATATTGAATGCCGCACATCAGGCGCCGTCAGTCGGTTTCATGCAACCTTGGAATTTTATCATTGTTTCATCAGACGAGACGAAAGAAAAACTAGCGTGGGCAGCGGATAAAGAAAGACGTGCGTTAGCTATTCATTATGAAGATGAAGAGGAAAAAGAGACGAAGTTCCTCAGCTTGAAAGTAGAGGGTTTGAAAGAAGCACCAATTACAATTTGCGTAACATGCGATCCAACGCGTGGCGGTTCGCATGTGTTAGGACGTAACTCCATCCCAGAAACGGATGCACTGTCAACTGCTTGTGCCATTCAAAATATGTGGTTGGCAGCATGTGCAGAAGGATTAGCGATGGGGTGGGTAAGTTTTTATAAGAAGAATGATGTTCGAGATATATTGGAAATACCGCCTCATGTTGAACCGATTGCTCTTTTATCTATTGGTTACACGAAGAATTATCCAACGGCTCCTATCTTGGAGACTGCGAAATGGGAGAAAAGACGAACATTGGACGATTTAATTTTTACAGATAAATGGGGGAATGAATAAGGAGAGTATCATAAAAAAGTATCTGTACGAAAAACAAACGTGAATGGTTGAAAAATGAAAGTTTCGCAAACAGGTACTATGTATTATGCTCTAAAATGCTCCATCTCATCAGTCACAACAAACGCCAAATCAATATTCCCAAAAAGCTGCAGAACATCCAGCATAGTTTCATTATCAATATGCAGTTCTTCAAATCCATCATCATCTTCAATGACTTTCTTCAACGCGGCATTAGCTGATTGCTCAGGGTAAGCTTTTTGATATAAAACATGTGGATCCAGTTGATGATTCGTACACCACTTTACAAACAGGCGGATCATCAGTGTTTCATCTTCTTTATATTTCTCGATAACTTGTTGATCAATATCTTTATAGTCCAAAGTACAAGCCTCCATTATTCATCATGTTCTTTAAGTATAGACTATTATGCGCTTAACGGAAAATGAATGAAGTTGATTTCGTGTCTATCGCTAAGAAAAACCTCGACGCTTGGGTTTATTGCAAACTTTGTTACAATGAGTAGTATTGACGCCATTTGATAGCACCATAGAAAGTTCAACTCGTTTTATATAAAATGGCGAATCATACTATCAGGGAGGTTTTTGAAATGGCGGAAGATCGTTATCAGCGAGGTTTGGAGAAATTGATGGAACTTACGTTGTCTGGTGAAGACAATCCAGCTGGCGAAATGGAGATTGGTGAAAGCTTCAAGGATGTTGCGCCGGATTTGACTAGATATGTAGTGGAATTTGCTTTTGGAGATATTTATTCTCGTCCAGGTCTGGATAATAAGCAAAAGGTGCTCACAACAATTACAGCACTAGTGGCACAAGGAAAGCCGCAGATTCAAATGCATATTAAGACGGGGCTCGATGTTGGCTTGACGCCCGATGAAATCATCGGCTGCATTATGCATCTCATTCCGTATACGGGGTTCCCGAGTGTGTTGAATGCGTTAGGGGTAGCGCAAAAAGTATTTGCAGAACGTGGTGTATCTATTAAACAAACAGACAATAAGTAATTGTTCAATTTTCATAAAACGCAATGAATAAAAGGGTTCTACTCAACTACTTTCAAGTTGGTTAGACCCTTTTTCCGTTGTATAGTGTCCCCGCGCTCATAGGCCTCGTCCTCGCGCTCATAGATTTCGTTCCCGCGCTCATAGGCCTCCTCCGCACGCTCATAGATCTCGTCCCCGCGCTCATAGATCTCGTCCCCGCGCTCATAGATCTCGTCCCCGCGCTCATAGATCTCGTCCCTGCGCTCATAACTCCCGTCCTAACGCTCATAGACTTCATCCCCATGCGAAGAGTGCATGCACCTGTTCATCTTTCACTAGTCGCTATAATTTCAATGCCGGAGATTGCCTGTGTAGCGAGTCTGTCCGCTTCACCATTTGATTTTCTAGAAATTAGCTCATACTGAGGTTGGAGTCCGAGTGTGTCCATCTTTGCTTCAATCTTATTAGCCCAGCTGTATAAATTTTCTTCGATGGCTGGCCACTCTTCGTTTAAATGATTGATGACGACTCGCGAATCTCCGAGAATCCGAATTGGTAAGTGATGGGCTCCAAGAATCTCTAACTCTTGCAAACAAAAATGTAAGGCGGCATACTCCGCTTCGTTATTCGAAGTTAATCCGCGAACAGATGCATTTTTGCGTAGTCTATATGATTTTCCGCTTTGGTCGTAATAGATAACGCAACCGAGGCCTGCTGTTTTCTGTTCCCAATCGAAGCCGCCATCAAAATAGATAGTTATATTATGAGGTTCTGTCTCGATTCCTTTCAGGTAGCTCTTCAATTCCTTTACTGTCCATGAACTATCATGCTGATCAACAAAAAGTATTTGTTTCGCACGCCCTGTCTTCTCTATATCCTCAGCAAGTAAAACGGCTTCTTCTGCGGAAATTTCTTGAGACTGAAAGACTGTTGTTTTTCCCTTTGGTGATGTATATATCCATTCAATTACAACCTGCATAGTTATTCCTCCCATATATATTGTATCTTGAATGTAAGATTTTACACGTAGAAAACGTTTTCTTATAGCGATTCATAGAAGTGCAAAACACCCGCAGAAAACTTAGGTAAAAGGTCATAATTAATTTATGAACCTCAAGTGAAAATTGACGAGAAATTTTATTTTGATGGCTATTGGTGGTAGGCACTGTCTGTATTTGTGCTGTCTCATAAAAAAATAAAGTGAAATTCCGTGTAAACTTTACAATTTTCTTTCTTTTGTCTTCTCCTAAAAGTATAGGTATAGTATATAGTCGTTCCTTAAGTGAACAAGTAATCCCAATTCGAAAGGAGAAACATGAGAAAAATATCAAAAGTGTTTTACATTACGATTGCATTAATTATCATTACCGTCGGGTACGCGGTGTTTGCATCGGAAAGTTTCGAAGCAGTTACGCTTAGTGTCAGGAATTTCGTTGCGTCCTCGTTTGGCTGGTATTACTTGTTGCTGCTCTCTTTCCTATTATTGCTGAGTATCTTCCTAATCTTTAGTCCATATGGCAAGATCCGACTCGGTAAGGATACCGATCGACCTGCATTTTCTACAGTTACGTGGATTGCCATGCTGTTTTCAGCCGGGATGGGTATTGGGCTAGTGTTCTATGGTGCAGCTGAACCGCTTTCGCATTACATTAATCCAGCAACGAAGGAGCCGAACACGGATGCCGCTTTTAAGGAAGCGATGCGTGAATCGTTTTTCCATTGGGGTCTTCATGTGTGGGCGATGTATGGTATTGTCGCATTGTCACTAGCATATTTCCAATTCCGTAAAGACGAACCGGGTTTAATTTCAGCAACATTGAAACCGATTTTCGGCAAGAAGATGGATGGTCCTTGGGGAATATTCATTGATGTTCTAGCTGTGTTTGCAACTGCATTTGGTGTTGCGACCACTCTCGGTTTCGGTGCTGTTCAAATTAACGCAGGCTTAAATTATTTGTTCGGAATCAAAATCGGAACGTTCTCGCAATTTGTTATTATTGCGATTGTTACGGTTCTTTTCATTATGTCAGCATGGACGGGGCTTAGTAAAGGAATTAAGTATCTATCCAATACCAACCTGGTTCTAGCTGTTCTGTTGTTAGTATTTATAGTGATTTTAGGACCGACGTTGCTAATTATGAACGTATTTACTGATTCTATCGGTGGTTACTTGGGCAATCTAGTTCAAATGAGCTTTGGTACGGCACCTCTCAACGAGAATAATCAGCAGTGGTTGTTCGACTGGACAATCTTCTACTGGGCTTGGTGGATCTCTTGGGCACCGTTTGTCAGTATGTTCATCGCTCGTGTCTCAAAAGGCCGGACGATCCGCGAATTCATGGTTGGTGTACTTCTCGCACCTACATTGCTATGTGCCTTCTGGTTTTCCGCGTTCGGTACGACAGCAATCGACATGCAACGTGGTGGCATTGCGGATATTGCGAATGCCCCTACAGAACTTGTCATCTTCGAAATGTTCCATGAGTTACCTTGGTCATTCATCATTTCTATCATCGCAATTCTGTTGATTGCTTCGTTCTTCGTGACGAGTGCCGACTCAGCCACATTTGTACTTGGTATGCAGTCAACATATGGTTCGCTAACGCCACCAACTAGCGTAAAAGTAATTTGGGGTGTAATTCAATCGTCAGTGGCACTAGTCTTACTGTCTGTTGGCGGTATGAGTGCTTTACAAAATACAATTATCATTGCCGCTTTACCGTTTTCGTTCGTCATGCTACTGATGGTGATTTCTCTGATGAAAGCTTTGAAGAGTGAACAACGTAGGGGCAGATAGCCTATACTATCGACTAAAATGTAACGTGCCAGGTCTCAAACCAATTCGCATTGGTCAAGAGGTCTGGTGTTTTATTATTCTATGTATTAAAATGGAATTAATTTATGAGATACTATCTAATATTTAACTAATTTCATAATCGTCCTTTGTTTGTCAATACATAAGATCTATAAATGTGAAGTTGTTTTTTATAGACACAATTTGTTAATGATTAGAAGTGAATCTATCGAGTAACTGTAGACTTATAGTTAATTTCGACTTATAATTAAGATATAGAAATTTAAGTTTGTGATAAATAGGTAAATCTAACATAACGATACAATAAAATAATTCGCGATAATAGCAAACCTGTCTAAAGACAGTGACGCAAAACTATAGGGCCTAACGTTTATGACTATGGTAGCCAGTTGCCGAACGAAAAGTGTAATAAAAACAAGTTAAGACGACTAATTTTATTGCGCCATTTAAAACACAGTTCGGTGTGCACACCGAACTGTGTTTTAAATTTTGGGCAATTACGTTCATATTTATTAATACCCAATCATGTAAGAGTTAGAAAGGTAGTGATTGTAATGAGGAATATTCTTCAAGTATTTTGTGCAATGCTTTTGATTGTGAGTATTTTACCGAAGAGTACTATGGCAAGTGAGATAAAGCAAGGATTTCAGAACGTAAATGAATTGTCTACATGGGTATGGGATACAGCAAGAATCGTATCGGAGCCCGACACAGTGATTAACAATTTAGTCGATAACAAAGTGAGTGATGTATATCTTCAAGTAAACTCGGATATAGAACATTCGTATTATCAAGAATTTATTAGTAAAGCAACAATCAAGGGAATTAGAGTCCACGCGTTAGATGGTGCACCTAGTTGGATCGCAGGTCAAAAAGGATTAAAAGAGCAGCAGGTGTTTACAGATTGGTTGGTGAACTACCAAGCTATCGCTTCAGGAAATGAGCAGTTTGTAGGGATTCATCTTGATGTAGAGCCTTATGGACACCCGAATTACGAAGCGAGAGCGAATGCTTTCTTTAAAAACTACCAAACCATGATTATTGACTTCAAAGAAAAAGCTAATGCAATGGGACTGGAGTTCGGTATAGACATTCCATTCTGGTTTTACGGTGTGAAATACAATAATATCTACGGAAAAGGAAATATCGCTGAATTTCTAAGTCAACATGTTAAAAATATCTCCATTATGGCGTATCGAGATTCTGCGAATGACTCGAATGGTCACGATGGAATCATTAGCATAGCCGCTGCACAAATGGATTTATTTGAGAAGTACAATGTTAAAGGAACGATTGCTGTAGAAACAGGGCGACTAACTGACGATACACAGTTCGTCACATTCTATGAAGAAGACAAAGATTACTTTTATAGCCAACTAGACTTGGTATATGATCACTACAAAGATCATCCAGCTTTTAACGGCATTGCGATTCACCATTATGGTAGTTGGATGGATATGAAATCACCGCAAGTTCCTTTAGCTACATGGTTATGGGATACTGCAAGAATTGTGTCTGAACCGGATACTATAGTTAGTAACTTGGTCACTCATGAAGTAAGTGATGTGTATCTGCAAGTAAATGAAAAAATTGAAATATCATATTACCAATACTTTATAAGTAAAGCGACTGCCAACGGAATTAGAGTCCACGCTTTAGATGGTGCACCAAGTTGGGTTGCAGGTCAAAAAGGATTAAGTCAACAACAAGCATTTACCGAGTGGTTAGTAAACTATCAGAACATAGCATCAGCTAGTGAGCGGTTTGTAGGAATCCACTTAGATGTAGAACCGTATCAACATCCGAAATATGAGCAGAGGGCAAAGAACTTCTTTAAAAACTATCAAACAATGATTGTAACATTTAGAGGACAAGCTGATTCAATGGGGCTAGACTTTGGTGTAGACATTCCATTTTGGTATTATGGCGTGGAATACAATAATATCTATGGAAAAGGAAATATCGCTGAGTTTCTAGGCCAACACGTGGAAAATATCTCAATCATGGCGTATCGGGATTCTGCGAATGGCTCTGGTGGGAATGACGGGATCATAGATATCTCTGCTGCACAAATGAGGTTATTTGAACAATACAATGTAAAAACTACAATTGCTGTTGAAACAGGAAAACTAAATGATGAATCAAAGTTTCTAACTTTTTATGAAGAAGGAAAAGATTATCTGTATAGTGAAATGGATATAGTATATAATCACTACAAAGATCATCCGGCTTTTAACGGCATGGCCATTCACTATTATGATAGTTGGATGGATATGAAATAAACTAAACATCAAAAGTCACCCTCGGCGAAAAAAGCTGAGGGTGACTTTTTGATGTTTTCATTAAGTATACTGTTTTAGTTTAAAAAACATACTGCTTTTAGTTATGCGTTCATGTAATACTATGGAAAACATTGCAAATGCATAGGTATTTTAACTCGAATAAAACATGTATTTAAAGATGTTTATCCAAGGCGTGAATATAGATGCAGGTAAACCTGGTGAATTTCCGGGAGAAGTAGGAATTACGTATGAGGAATATTATAGATGGTTTACTTATATTTCTGAGATGAATGCAAATACGATCAGGGTGTATGTTGTGATGCCCCTGCTTTTTATCAAGCATTGGACACGTATAATTATCAAAATCCGGTTGGTAAGTTATATTTATTACAAAGTGTTTTGATAGAAGGACTTGCTGAATTAGGACGTTATCTTACTAATGCCGTTCAAGCAAGTTTTGAGCGAGCCATAGAAGACACAGAAGACACAGTACATGCGATTCACGACAATTCACGTAGTCAACTTAATGATGCTACGGACGTTGAATTGGTAGTATTTTATTGGAACAAATTTCGTTCTGGCATTATACAACCTTGCGAAGCACGCTCCGGTTGGTATTGTTCGCCTTCATGGAAAACTTAGGTTTATCGCCAATTGACTGTACTATATCGTGTGGAAGGTATATTGAAAATGAGGAGAGGGCGACATTCTTGGGGTTTGATTAAACGTAAAGAATTTGATAAAGGTGAAAAGGAGTCTACTTGACTTAAATAGACATCCTTTTACTTACTTTACAACAACAAACGTAAAAACTTCTCAAAGTTAACTCCTGCCATGGTAGGGGTTTTTTCTAGGCATGTGTCTTGAATAGCGGCAGTTAAAAAAGTTTCGGCCAAATGGATTGCCTGAATAAGAGTTTCACCGCGCATGAGACTTCCCATTATGACCGATGCAAATAAATCACCTGTGCCGGAGTAACTTCTACCGTTATACGGAATGGAGCTATAGATGGAATGTTTACTGTCTATGTACATATTACCAATCGATTGCGTATTCGTCGGTCCAGCTGGCGGGTTGATTCCTGTAATGATGACTTGTGCACCGGTTTCTTGTGCTAATTGCAGTCCTGCTTCTTCTACTTTCTTTAAGAAGTCTTTTTCATTTCCAAATCGATCGAGTGAACTGTAGGATAATCCGGTCAGAAGGCAACACTCAGTTAGGTTTGGCGTGACGATATTTGCCCGCTTGACCAATACCTTCATCTGCTCGAGTAGCTCTTCATCAAAATTTGTATAAGCACTTCCGACGTCGCCCATTACTGGATCTACTAGCAATGTAGTTCCTTCTTTATGGAACATGTCTAGAAAGCTAAGGATGTGGGTAATCTGCTCTTTCCCAGTTATAAAGCCTGTATGGATCCCCTCGAAATGTTCATGTAAGTTATGCCATTCTTTTATAAACAGAGGCATATTAGCTGTTAGGTCTTCGCAGAAAAAACTAGGGTATTCCGTTTGTGCAGAAAGAATAGCTGTTGGTAAGGGACATGCTTGCACCCCCATAACGGAAAGTACGGGAATGGCAGCTGTCAATGAGCACTTACCGAATGATGACAAATCCTGTATAACAGCAACTTTTTTCATAATATCCTCCATCGTAGAAAAATTTGACTCTATCATACCATAGAAGCTGGAATACTAAGAGCTGTAACAAATCAACATTGTTTCAACACTTCATGCTAAAGATAGTGGAATATGCTGATGTTTTTTGTATAATGGTATGACTGGCATCTGTATCACATACGCACGATGCAAGTTATGATGAGAGGATTTGAAAACAACAATGAGTAATAACTTTTGGCTTGATTTACCACGGCCATTTTTCATATTAGCACCAATGGAGGACGTAACAGATGTTGTGTTTCGCCATGTGGTGAGTGAAGCTGCGCGTCCAGATGTATTTTTTACAGAGTTTACGAATACAGAAAGCTTTTGTCATCCGGACGGGATTTTTAGTGTGCGCGGGCGTTTAGCATTTACGGAAGATGAACAGCCGATAGTTGCGCATATTTGGGGAGACAAGCCTGAACATTTTCGGGATATGAGCATTGGGATGGCAGAGCTTGGATTTAAGGGTTTGGATATTAATATGGGATGCCCCGTGCCAAATGTAGCTGCAAAAGGGAAGGGCAGTGGTTTGATTAATCACCCTAAAACAGCGGCTGCTATCATACAAGCAGCAAAAGCAGGAGGATTGCCAGTTAGTGTGAAGACGCGTCTCGGCTACACGGATGTAGATGAGTGGCGGGGCTGGCTGAGACATGTTTTGGAGCAGGACATCGCCAATTTGTCGATCCATTTACGTACCCGGAAGGAAATGAGCAATGGGGAGGCGCATTGGGAGCTCATTCCAGAGATTAAGAAATTACGTGATGAAATAGCACCTGATACACTGTTGACGATTAACGGTGATATTGAGGATCGTCAAATGGGCTTGGAGCTTGTGGAGAAATATGGTGTAGATGGTGTCATGATCGGACGGGGGATTTTCGCGAATCCATACGCATTTGAAACGGAGAAAAGAGAGCATAGCAGTGAAGAGTTGCTTGATTTATTGCGTCTGCATCTAGATCTTTTTGATAAGTATTCAACAGAGCTCGAACCGCGTCTTTTCAAACCGCTTCGCCGCTTTTTCAAAATCTATGTAAAAGGATTCCGTGGTGCAGCTGAATTGCGAAATGAATTGATGAGTACCAATTCGACAGATGAAGTACGTGCGTTGCTCGACGAGTTGAAGTCTACTCAAGAACTGATATAGAAGTATTCAAAAAATCATACCAACTAAGCCTCCCTTTCAATTCCAAAGACAATGGAATGAAAGGGAGGCTTAGTACATATAACGTTTTATTTAAACAAACCGAGTTTTTCGATGCGACGAACTGCTTCTTGTAGGCGTTCTTCACTTTCGAGTAAACCAACGCGGATATACCCCTCACCGTACGTACCAAAGCCATTTCCTGCTGATACAGCGACATCTGCTTTATCTAATAATAAATCTGCGAAAGTTTCGCTTGTAAATCCTTCAGGAACAGAAAGCCAAGCGAAAAATGAACCAGTAGGCGCTGTTACGTTCCAACCGATGCGTTCACATTCTGTCAGCAATACAGTAAGGCGTTTTTCATAGAGCGCGATTAATTCTTCGACGCATTGTTGCGGACCGGTCAACGCTTCAATTGCTGCGCGCTGGACTGCTGGGAAGATACTTGTGAATAAGTGATCTTGTAAAATATTTAACGCTTCTATCATTTCTGAGTTACCAACAGCAAAGCCGACACGCCAGCCTGCCATATTATACATTTTAGAAAGTGACAACATTTCAATACCGACATCTTTGGCGCCTTCTGTTTGTAAAAAGCTAATCGGCTTCTTACCTTCAAATCCAATTCCGCCATATGCAAAGTCCTGTAAGACAGAAATATTATGCTCTTTAGCAAAAGAAACGGTCTTTTCATAAAACTCTGGTGTTGCTGTGACGCCTGTTGGATTGCTTGGATAATTTAAATACATCAGTTTTGCATCTTTTTTCTGATCTTCTGGCAATGCATCATAATCAGGGAAAAATCCGTTTTCCTTTAGCAATGGCATAGTCTCAAAACGTATATCTGCTAGGCTGATTCCTGATAAGTAATCCGGATAACCTGGGTCAGGCAATAGTAGTAATTCACCTTCATTCATAATTGCTAGCGGTAGCTCAACGACACCGATCTTTGTACCGCCAAGTACGGCAACTTCTGTTTCGGGGTCAACAGTGACACCATACTCGCGCTGGTAAAATTCCGCAACTGCTTGTCTTAATTCAAGCGTGCCTCTGAAAGGAGAGTAGCCGTGAGTAGCTGGGTCTTCTACTGCTTCCTGCAATGCTTTAATAATATGTGGAGGGGTCGGCTGATCAGGATTTCCTCGTCCTAGATTAATAACATCCCTACCTTCCGCCATTGCTTTTTCTATTTTATTTAATAATAAAGTAAAGAAATGTGGAGGTAGCTTTTGTAGCCGGTTGGATAGTGCCATAGTGTTTTCCTTCTCTCTTTAAAGTGGTGTGTGCGTTACGTATATATAGATTATCATAGATTTTTCAATAGAAAGACTTTTATATATTTTTTAGGAAGATTTGTAATGGGTCTTGACAGTTGAGTGAATTCAAACTATCTTTTTGGAGCTTGTACGTTCAGAAAAGTGAACTGTGTTATACTTAATGGAAAAAACTACGGATATCAATATACAGTTTTAATGGAAAAGGTGGGTCACTTTGATGAACGAAGCAACAGATGCAACAGAAGAAATTAAAGCACTTAAAGAAAAAATCCTTGTGTATGAAAAGTTAATTGAGGAATTGTCTGCGCCAATCATTCCGTCCATCGTGCCGGACACAATTTTAGTCCCACTTACTGGAGCTCTTTCGGTTGAACGTTTTATGCTGATTCAGGAAAAAATCGTTCAAAGAATACCTTCCAATGATATTCATACGGTTGTCATTGATTTTACCGATATTAACACGCTCGGAGTAGAAGGGAAGATGGGGTATGATAATATTAGTGAAAAGATTAATGAGTTAGTGAGTGTATTAAAATTGATGGGCACTGAAACAATCTTTGTAGGATTTTCACCTGCATTTGCGCAACATTTGATCTTATCGAATGTTTCTAATTTTAATCAGGTACGATCCTTTACAAATTTCCGTGCAGGGCTTCAATATTTATTGGAACAAAAGGGTATGGAGATTGTAGAAAAAAAGTAAAGGGCCATTCTTTTGACGTTGGGCCTGTGAATCTACTACTTCTATAAACCAGACTTTTTTCAGTTAAGTTTAAAAAGAGCCTGTGCAGCAGCGTATGATCCATACACTGTCGCACAGGCTCTTTACGTTTATTTAGGTAATCGGCTAACCTATACATTACAAGTTGCTGTTACAACAATGGCTTCAGATACAGAACCAAGGAAGTAATGCTCAGCATTTTTAACCTTTATGCTCTACATACTTTCGAACTATCAACCGTAACTAGAATATTTGTATACTCATTCATCTGCCGAATCTTCTTCTGTAATTCAGGATAATTGCTAGCTTCAATTCGAATACGGTAATTAGTCTTTGTTTAATTAAGACGGTAGATTCTTGAGGAAATCCTCGATACGATCCATTGCCTTCACTAGATTATCCAGCGAATTTGCGTAAGAAATCCGAATAAATCCTTCTCCGTAATGTGTGAATGCACTGCCGGGAACAACGGCTACATGCTTGTTCTCAAGTAATTTTATAGCAAATTCATATGAAGTCAGACCAGTGCTCTCAATCGATGGAAATGCATAGAAAGCTCCTTTAGGCTCCGCTAAAGAAAGCCCCATATCCATCAATCTTTCATATACATAATTTCTCCGTTTTACATAGGCCTTATTCATTTCGTTTGGGGCATCCCGGCAATTCGATAACGCTTCGATTGCTGCGTATTGACTTGGTAAAGAAGCGCAGATTGAGTTGGATAAATGGGCTTTTAATATTTGGTTCATTACGTTCTCTGGTCCCATTACGAAACCTAATCTCCATCCAGTCATCGAGTGGGATTTAGATAGTCCGTGCACGACAAATAGCTGATTACGAATTTCAGCATAAGAACCAAATGAGACATGAATCCCTTCGTACGTGTTTTCACTATAAATTTCATCGGAAATGATAAAGATTTCATGCTTTTTTAAGACGTTTACCAGTCTGTCCATTAGTTCTTTGTTGATAACTGCGCCTGTTGGATTTGAAGGATAGTTTAAAACAATTGCTTTTGTTTTATTTGATAACAAACTTTCAAGCTGGGCGGGGTCAGGTAAGAAGTCTGTCTTAGTTGTATCCAAATAAACAGCTTTTGCACCGGATAAACGAATAACCGGTTCATATCCCGAATAAATGGGAACAGGAAGGATGACTTCGTCGCCTTCGGTTAAGATTGAACGGAATATAGCATCGATACCGCTACTAGCCCCATTTGTAATAACGATCTCTTTTTCAGGATCGTAATGAAAATGATACGTATCTTCAAAAAAAGAGGACACCTCTTTTCTCAACTCTATTAAACCTGCATTATGGGAGTAGCTTGTTAAATCATTAGTTATAGCGGCTATCCCTGCTTGCTTAATTTTATGAGGTGTTGGAAAGTCAGGTTCACCAATTGTTAAATTAATACCGTCAGGATAAAGTGCTACTTTATTAGAGAATACACGAATTCCTGGAACCTCAATATCCTTAATTTTCTTATTCATTTTGTGTAGCATATAAGCACTCCTTTGACTTTCTTTATAGTTTACACGATTCATTTGTATACTGTATACGCAAACTATCGTAATCAATAAAACTTGTTTTGTAAAATGTTATTTTCAAAATTTAGATTATCTAACTTACTATCACGTGTGAAATGGTCTTGAAAAGGAATGAAGTTAGACAAAATATACTAGCTTTATCTAAAAAAACAATTGACTTTTAATTTTAGGTGCTGTAATCTAAAATAAATCTTGTATACAGTATACGCATACTGTTATACGTGATAAAGTCTTATAGAAAGGAATCTATGACGGATACATAAAATAGGAATTATATTTTCGACCCATTGTAAGCGCTTCCTTAGAAAGTGAAAGAATGTATGACAAACTATAAAAAGTCGAGGGGGAATATAACGTATGTTAAAAAAGTTTAAGTTAGGGTTAATTGCATCAGTAGTAAGCGTAGTAGTTTTAGCGGGCTGCGGAAATGAAGGCGAAAGTGGAAAAGATAGTGAACAAGTAAAAATCCAGCTTGGCCATGCATTATCCGAAGGAACGCCAGCTTCAGACTTACTCAATGAAATGGCTAAAAACGTTGAAGAAAAAACGGAAGGCCGTGTCGATATTGATGTGTTTCCAAACAGTCAGTTAGGATCTGAAACAGAAATGCTTGAACAGCTGAAATTAGGAACGATGGAAGCGGGTGCTATTATGGTTGGCACTATGCAGTCGCTAGACAAGAAAATGGCTATTGAGGACTTACCTTATATGTGGAAAGATATCGATCATGCACGTGCAGCATATAATGGAGAATTTGGTGATTATTTAGCAAATGTAATGAATGAGCAAGGAATGAAGAAAATCGGTTATCTTGAGTGGGGATTCCGTCACGTTACAAATAATAAACGTCCAATTGTAGAGCCCGAAGATATGAAGGGTTTAAGTATTCGTGTTGCAGAATCAAATTTGAGAATTGATGCATTTGAACAACTAGGTGCATTGCCTACAGTAATGGCTTTCAGTGAAGTATACGGTGCGCTTCAGCAAGGTGCGTTAGATGCACAGGAAAATCCACTAGCAAATATCGTGGCACCGAAGTTTGATGAAGTTCAAAAGTATTTATCTTTAACTGGTCATTTTTATAACACGATTATGATGGTTGTCGATAATGATGTATGGGATACAATTTCAGAAGAAGATCAGAAAATTATTTTAGAAGAGTCTGATCGTATTTCGAAAGAAGTGTTAGTCAAGAATGATGAAATGGAAGATGGCTATATTAAAACACTTGAAGAAAGAGGAATGCAAATTAATGATGATGTAGATACAAAAGCTTTCCGTGAAGCCATGCTGCCTGTATACGATAAGTGGGAAGAAGCACATTTCGGCAAAGAACTAATGGATATTTATAGAGAAGCTTCTGGCTGGTAACAACTAAATCTCTCCTTGAGTACCAAGGAGAGGTACTTTTTTGGAAAACTTTAACTTCAAAAGTTTTAAGAATGTAGAGTATACGGTACACAGTACACGGGGAGGAAGAGCATGTTATCTAACATCACATCATGGATTGTTAAAGTCATCACTGCTTTGTGCATTCTTGTCATTACTGGATTAACTTTAATCGTATTTGTACAAGTTTTCTCTAGATTTATAAAGTATTCATTGCCGGGAACAGAAGAATTGGCAAGATTGCTAGTCATTTGGTTAACGTTCTTAGGTACAAGTCTTGCAATCCACGAGAAAATGCATTTAGGCGTTAGATACTTTGTAGGGTTGGCTAATGTGAAGTTTCAAAAGATTATTGATCGTGTGATTTACGCAGTAACGATTGGAATGTTTGCTGTGATTGCGGTGTATGGTTTCAAATTGACAATGGCAACGATGAATACAACATCTTCTACATTGCAATTACCGATGGGATTGTTTTATATCGTTATTCCGATTAGCGCGATATTTTCAATTTACTTTATTATCTTGAATATCATAGACCCCGACCCATCACATCAAGGGGAGGCTAGCTTATGATTATAGCTATATTAGTGACATTTTTCACACTCTTATTTCTTGGGATGCCAATTGCTTTCACAATAGGCTTGGTCTCAATGGGTGCCCTCTTATTTAGTGGTGTATCCTTAGAAATCTTAATTCAACGAATGTTTGCCGGCGTTAATAACTTCTCCTACTTAGCCCTCCCTTTATTTATTTTAGCAGGAAATATTATGGGTAAAGGTGGATTAACAAAAAGATTAATGGCATTGGCAGATGCGATCGTTGGTAGATTTGCCGGCGGTTTGGGCATGACAGCAGTTGTAACGAGCGCATTCTTTGGAGCGGTCTCAGGATCTACAGTTGCTACAACATATGCAGTTGGTTCAGTTATTGTGCCTAGAATGAAAGAACAGCGATATAGTAATTCCTTTATTGCGAGTATTATTGGGCCGGCGGGAGTGTTAGGTCTCATTATTCCTCCGAGTATTACTATGGTTATCTTAGGTATTACAGCAAATATATCTATCGGAAAGCTCTTTATCGCAGGATTTTTACCAGGTTTATTACTAACTATTGCATTTTGTATTTATGTTTCGTATATGTCTAAGAAACAAGGGTATGGAGTAGTTGAAACTAGAAAGCTTAGCGGTAAAGAATTCTGGAAAGTTTGTAAGGAAGCCTTTTTCCCGTTAATGTCTCCGATCTTTATTTTAGGAGGAATTTTCAGTGGCTTAGTAACAGCTACGGAAGCTGCAGTAATTGCTGTTGTTTACGGATTTATTTTATCTCTATTCTATAAAGAATTAAATATGCGTGTGTTTAAAGACATTATGGCAAACTCAGCAGTGACATCAGCTATTATTCTGATCATTATTTCATTTGCGAATGCATTTACCTATGTATTAACAGCGAATCGAATTCCAGCTATGATCTCAGAGTTCTTCCTAAAGATGGCACATACGCCATTGCAATTCTTATTAATTGTTTCGGTAATTTTATTAGTTTTGGGTACATTAACAGAAGTAACATCACTCATTATATTACTGAGCCCAATATTCATGCCGATTGCTTTAAGCTATGGTATTGATCCGATTCATTTTGGAATGGTTCTTATTATGAACTTTGCTTTAGCAAATATTACACCGCCGGTAGGTCTTTCGCTAATTGCAGGATGTAGTATTACAGATAGAAAGATGGGTATTGAAAATACATTCCCTTATGTACTCCACGTGATTGGGATTGTGGCATTTGTCGTATTAATTATTATCTTTGTTCCAAGTATTTCAACGGCACTTCCAAATCTGTTTAGTAAGGGATGATATTAATGGTTAAACGTGTAAAAGAAACGACAGTGCTTGAGAATTTACATCAAGGGATCGGTCGTGTTCAAATACAGAAGATTGTCACTGAAGATGATCAAATTGAAGGTCTTTCATTGTTTGCGACAGTCATTGTAGAACCACAATCATCAATAGGCTATCATCTTCACACTAAGGATGCGGAAGCTTACTATATTTTGCGTGGAGAAGGTATCTTTCTAAACCATTTACAACAACGCATTCCGGTGAAAGCCGGCGATTTATGTCTAATTGCAAAAGGACAGAGTCACGGTTTGGAAAATCCCAACGATCGGGCAATAGAATTGATTGCGGTAGTGTATTAATTGGAGTACTTTATTAATAATGAAGGCAAATAAGCCTCTTATATTAATAGAATGTGGGTGCAGACATGAAAATCATAAAACCAAGCGAAACGTTAGCAGATCAAGCATATAACTTACTCAAAAAAGCAATTATAACTGGAAAGCTGAAGGACGAGGAACCGCTACCAGAAGAAAGTTTGTCTAAAAACTTAGGGATTAGCCGAACGCCACTTAGAGATGCGTTGAATCGATTAGCTGCAGAAGGGTTAGTCATTCAGATGAAAGGTCGCCCTGCGATTGTAGCTAGTTTCACGAAAGAAAACTCTCTCGAATTTATGGAAATCAGAAGTATTCTTGAGGTACACAGTATAGAAAAGGTAGTTGCGCACGTCAATTCAGATTTTATCGGGGCATTGTTAGAAAACCTATCTAAACAATCCGATGCCATTAATCGCGATAACTATCAGGACTTTATCGAGCTGGATCGTGAATTTCATATCCTACTTGCCTCTTTAAATAATAATAATGAATTAAAAAGTATGATTGAGCGGATCAATACAGGGGTTAACCGTGCATTCTTAATACTGTCTAGTACAGTGCCACAAAGTGCTAAAGACGCCTATCAAGAACATATTGAAATAGTAGAAGCGTTAAAGAAAAAGGATGTTCGTTTATCCAAAAATAAGATGGTTGTACATTTAGACAATGTTGAAAAACGATTCATGCGTTATTACTCAAACGCTCCCATTTAAAACACCAGGAGGGACATCATGAAACAACATATAAAGTGGAATACACCCGAAAGTCTTGAAGATCTATTGTGCGAGGTTGTCAGCTGGGAAAGCAGAACAGGTACAGCAGGAGAAATCGAGTTTTCATCAAAAATAGTGAAGAAGCTTTTAGAAATAAAGTATTTCAAAGAAAACAGTTCTCAAATCCATTGTTTTGATGCGGGTAAAGGTAGAAATACGGTAACTGCTTTTTATAATAGTGGTGTAACGAAGAAAACGATTGTTTTGATCAGTCATTTTGACACGGTACATACAGAAGAGTTTGGCGGTGGATTGGAAGATCTTGCATTTCGTCCAAGAGAGTTAACTGAAGCATTTAAGGCTAGATTGAATGATTTACCTTTAGATGCACAAGAAGATTTACTTTCAGAAGAATATCTTTTTGGCAGAGGCACGATGGATATGAAAATGGGTCTAGTACTGCATCTTCATTTACTAGAGAAAGCGAGTGTCGAAAAGTGGCCAATCAACTTAATTTTAGTCACTGTGCCAGATGAAGAAGTAAACTCTGCAGGTATGCGCGCGGCTGTTAGTGGATTAATAGAATTAAGGGAAAAGCACGAGCTAAACTATCATCTATTTTTAAATAGCGAACCTTCCTTTTCTCAAAAACCACAAGACTCTACATATTATATTTACTCAGGGACGATTGGTAAGATTATGCCATCAGCATTATTTTATGGTAGAGAAACGCATGCAGGAGAGCCATTAAATGGTTTGACAGGTCATTATATGGCTTCATATTTAACTAAAGCGATGGAGTTTAATCCAGACTTTGTAGAAGAAGTATATGGTGAAAAAACGCCATTGCCGATTTGTCTGCAGGAAATAGATTTGAAGGATGACTATTCCGCACAAACATCTTGTCACAGTGCTGCACTCTATAATGTATTTGTTATGCGACAAAACGCAGAAGATATTATGGATATATTCAAGAAAACGGCCAAGAAAGCGATGGCTGACTGTTCGAGAGATTATAAGATTATATGTGAAAGAGAAGGCGTTAATCCAATCGGCGACATCCAAGTGCTAGAGTACCAGAAGTTGTTGGAGTATGCAGTAAATAAAATTGGAAAGCCAGCTGTAGATGAAATAATGGAAAATGTGCTGGCGGATAGCACACTAGATGAGCGTAAGATGTCGATGCGGATTTGTGATAATTTAATGGCTCATTGCCAGGAACTCGCACCGTTGACGATATTATTTTATGCACCGCCTTATTATCCAGCAATCAATTCTTCTGATAATGAACTCGTTCAAGAGAAAATTGCATTAACTCAACAACTATTACAAGATGAATTTAATATTAAAGCACATCAGATACATTATTTTAATGGAATTTCTGACTTAAGTTATGTTAATTATGATGCTCGGGATACAGGTTGGCATGCTTTCAAGGATAATACACCTGTATGGGGAGATACGTACAGCATTCCATTTAATAAGATGCAAGAGCTTCAGGCGCCTGTATTGAATGTTGGTCCTTTCGGAAAGGATGCACATAAATTAACAGAGCGTTTACACAAAAAAAGCGCGTTCACCTATACACCTTTTGTATTAGATAAGCTGATTGAAAGTATGTTTGTGAAACAATACGAACTGGCGTAAGGATTTCTCATTTTAACTATATCTAACAAACTAAACAAACTACTCTATTCCAGGTTTTAGGATAAAGAGTAGTTTGTTTAGTTATTTCTATTTTTTCTTATAAATCACTAGTGTACTGAATAGCAATATTCTTTAGCGTTTTTGATAAAGGCCAGTGATAATTAAACAAACAATCCATGCAGTCAGTGTAATTATACTGATGAAAAACAATGCGATAAACTCCATAAATTGATCGTGCTCAGTCGTTTCTACTTCTAGTGTAGGTGTGAACATGTGATAAGCTATAAAAGCGAATAAAAATAGATAAAAGCTACTGCCTATTAGTCCCATGATCAATCGCTGTTTGCTATTCTTCTGATCTGCATGGAAAATGGAAATCCATACAAATAAGCTAGCTAGGACAGCAACTATCATAACTATTAGATATAGAAACGGAATGAAAGCAGACGACAATAAAAACAATAAAGCTGCCGTAGTTCCAAAAAGTAAAGCGTTCAAAAGAAATAAAAATAAACTACTCCATCCGGTATGTTGAAACCAAGGTACCACGGACAGCTTTCTCGCAATGATACTAGTAGGTGAAACTATTCTTACAAGTAATGATTTCATAAATACTAGTGCTAGTAGAAAAAGGGAACTACTCATTAGTAAAATCGACAACCTTATCGAACTCCTCTAGTTACTCGTTTTACTTATAACGAAGTGTTAGTGGAAAGGTTTCGATTTGATTGTGGACTTGGTATCTTTTTCATTGTTTCATGATAATCTCAATAGCGCATGCTAATGATTTAATCGCCAGTGGTGAAAATGTTAGGAGGAATTTCAAATGACAAATAGCGCTGAAAAGTTATCAATAGAACAACAAGAGCAACTACTTGCAACGTTACAAGAACGTTTTGAGAAAAACATGAACCGCCATGTGGATTTTGAATGGCTTACCATTCAAAAGAAACTCGAAGCGAATACCGAAAAATTGTGGTCACTCCATAGAATGGAAGAGACAGGCGGGGAGCCCGATGTTGTAGGTTACGATGAAACAATGGGTGAATTCATCTTTTACGATTGTTCAGCAGAGAGTCCTAGTGGGCGTAGAAGTGCTTGCTATGATTTGGAAGCGCTAGAGTCTAGGAAGAAAAATAAACCCGAGCATAATGCAATGGAATTTGCTGCGAAGATGGGGATTGAGCTGTTGACGGAAGAGCAATACCGAAAACTTCAGAAGCTTGGAGAGTTTGATAAGAAAACGTCGAGTTGGGTGCAAACGCCGGCGGCTATTAGAAAACTTGGAGGGGCGCTATTTTGTGATCGTCGCTACGATACGATTTTTGTATATCATAATGGTGCGGAATCCTATTATGCGGCTAGGGGATTCCGTGGTTCGTTACGTGTATAAGTTTGTATCCTCTTAAGATTCTCCTTAGTTGAATTATAAAAATTAGAGGTATTCTATTTTTCCTATCGTTACCTAGTAGTTCCATTTTCTATTTCAATATATTTATGCTAAAATCAAGAGAAAGTTAATTGAAATCGAGGAAAGTGTATGGGATATAAAGGACGGCTTATCGCTGCTTGTATTGTTATCATGTTTAATGTCATTCGTTATATGTATTACCACCAATATTTAGACAATCCTTTTGAAGCAAGTTTTTTTGTTTTAACTTTGATATTCTTGACGGTTGCTTGGATTGGCGGTTGGCAGTATGACTTGGCTAAATTTTATGCCGAGAAAGATCCTCTTACAAATGCGTATAATAGACGAACCATTGATAAAGTGTTTAAAAAGCAGGTTTCCATAAGTAAGTGTACAGGGAAAAAAATTGGCGTTGTATTGATTGACCTGGATGACTTTAAGGGTGTAAATGATACGTATGGACATCAAATAGGTGATGCGTTGCTACGATACGTTGCTGACCTTATAAAAATGAATGCGAAAAGCGATGACCTCATTGTACGTTGGGGAGGCGACGAATTTGTGCATGTCATTCCGAATGTTGAAGAAGGTTTTCAAACAGAGTACGTTAATAACTTAAAAAAGCAATTGACGAATTTGAATATGGAAACCATTACTTCGATTGACGCATCGATTGGCATAGCGATTTATCCAGACGATGGGGATAGCTTTGAAATGTTAATTCAACAAGCCGATGCATCGATGTATGAGATGAAAAACAAATAGGACAATTGTAATCCATTAATCAGACACAAACGTATATACTATAAAATCACTGCACACTCATTTCAAAGATAAAGCAGTGGATATTCGAACTTTGCCGAAGTAAGAAATATGTTTGAAATCATTTCTATTCTTTTTACTATAAGAATGTTCACAAAAAGATGACTCTCTACTGCGTTGTGCAATGAGAATCGTCTTTTTTATCGTTCAGTACATACTTTTAATAAGATCTAGGTTTCGTATACCCCTCGTCAACTAAAGGTTTGCCGTCCCGATCCATCATAACCGTCATGGCTAAACCATAGCCAGCGCTATAGGACATATACAATACACCGGTCTGATTATCACGAATCACTTGGAATTGTGTCAACTTCCCTTGTTTTTCAATAACCTCAAAACGTTTGTCATCCATACGATCACTCTCCCTTTCTCTTTCCTTTATTATAAATAAAAGTGGACGAGAAGATGTAAAAAACTGATAAACGTATTGACACTAAAATTCTCATGAGATAAAATTAATGTCAACAACGTATATAATATAGTTTACTTAAAAGGGGCTTACATAGAATGATACAATCTAGATCTAAACTTCGTATGATGATCGTTTCAGCGTTATTCGCAGGGATTATTGGTGTAATGGCACAGTTAACAATTCCATTACCACTCGTTCCTATTACAGGACAAACATTAGCGGTCGGTTTAGCCGCCACAATTCTAGGCTCACGCTACGGAACGATTTCGGTCCTCGTATATTTAGCAATGGGTGCGGTAGGGATGCCTGTATTTTCAGGTATGTCTTCAGGATTAGGAGTTATTTTTGGACCTACTGGCGGATTTTTAATAGGTTTCATTCCGACAGCGTTTATCACGGGTTATTATATGGAACGCACAAGTTTCAAACTACCAAATGCGATTATCGCCAATATAATTGGAATGTTTGTTGCGTTAGCGTTTGGTACAGTTTGGCTAAAATTTATCGCGGAACTTTCTTGGACAGCCGCTATCATGGCAGGTTTTGTTCCATTTTTAATCGGAGGCTTCATCAAAGCTTTTCTTGCAGCATGGGCTGGTATTATGGTTCGGAGCAGATTGCTTGCTAACCGCTTATTGCTCGCATAATTTAATTTCAGATCATGTAAAAACGTTAATTCATACACGATGAATTAACGTTTTTTTACGCAGTACTTCATCAATCGACCAAACCACTTTAGGTGTTTGGTTTTCTGCAAATGATAGTCATGTACTTTGTTGGTCTATGCTTTACAATTATGGTAGCAAGGAAGTTTCTGAGGAAGGGATACAAATAAAACTGCTCTCATCTCATGTTCTTCTACCTATCAATGAGTATATCTATTAACCATAGAATATTCATAATGAAATTCATATGCACGTATCACCTTTCACCTTTGTCTTTGACTTGTTTCTAGACAATTCAAGTATAAAAGAAATTGGTGATCACGAGCGTTTTATTGAATTTTTTTAGCTCCCCAACAATTACTATAGAGTTATATAGAAGATTAGCGACATAAAAGGGATAGACGTAAAAGTCTATCCCTTTGTAAAGTTGTTACATTCAGTTATGAATAAGATTTATTCTTTTTTAAGTATTCAACTAATCCATTTTCACTGAGGATCTTTACCATAACGTCGGGCATTTTAGCACCTTGATAGCTTTCCTCATTATTCATATTACTGACGATACCCTTCGAGATGTCTACTTCAAGGTAGTCTCCAGTTTCGATATTATATGAACTCAATTCAATCAATGGTAGTCCAATATTAATTGCATTGCGGAAGAAAATACGGGCAAATGAATGAGCGATTACTACTGAAACACCAGCAGTTTTAATTGCTAACGGCGCTTGTTCGCGTGAGGAGCCACAACCAAAGTTTTCACCGGCTACAATCATATCACCAGGTTGTACGATCTTGTGGAATTCAGGATCTAGATCTTCAAGTACATGGTCTGCAAGTCGTTGCATATCGAGTGTTTTTGTATATTTACCAGGAATAATTCGATCTGTATCGATGTTATCACCGTAAACGTGTGCGTGTCCTTTTAATATCATAATGAATCAATAGCCTCCTTGGTAGTCAAATTATGATTAACGATTTTTCCGTGCAATGCAGCTGTTGCGACGAAAGCGGGTGAACCTAAGTAGACATTTGAATTGTGATTACCCATTCTTCCTTGGAAGTTTCGATTGGTAGAAGATGCGACGTTTTCGCCATTACCAGGGATTCCTTGATGTGTTCCTACACAAGGACCACATCCTGAAGGCAGGAAGGATGCTCCGGCAGCAGAAAGAATTTCAATCGTTCCGTCAGCTAAGGCCTCTTGGAAAACTTGTCTTGATGCAGGTGCGATAATGAAACGTACTTTTGGGTGTACTTTTTTCCCTTTAAGAATATCAGCAGCTACGTGCAAGTCTTCTAATCTTCCATTTGTACAACTACCGATGAATGCTTGTTGGATTTGAACTTCTCCGATTTCTGAAATTCCTTTTATGTTATCCGGAGAGTGGGGTGCGGCAACTTGCATTTCCAAATCACTTACATCTATATCTATGATTCTTGTGTAGTTAGCATCCTCGTCTGGTTTCAATATTTCGTAGTCATAAGGCAAATCAAGTCCCTTCAAATCAACAAGTCCTGCTTTAGCCCCCATTTCTATCACCATATTGGCAAGTACCATACGACTTTCCAAAGTCATTCTTTCAATGACTTCTCCAGTAAATTCAATCGCCTGATAGGTGGCACCTTGAATTCCTAGTATCCCAACCAAATACAGAATTAAATCCTTGGCAACTACACCTTCTTGCAATGTACCTGTTATATTAATCTTTATTGTTTCAGGGACCTTTAGCCACGTTTTTCCTGTTAGCATAGCACCTGCCAAGTCAGTAGAACCTACTCCTGTTGAAAATGTGCCGATAGCTCCGTACGTACATGTATGAGAATCTGCTCCTAAAACCAGTTGTCCAGGCTTTACGTGTTGATTTTCAATAATTAACTGATGACAAATTCCATCGCCAACATCGTATAGCTTAATATTTTGTTCAGTAGCGAACTTTCTCATTAGATCATGAAGTACTGCAATACCTTCATTGGGAGCAGGGGATGCGTGGTCGATTACTAACACCATTTTAGTCGGATCCCATATCTTCGTACCTCCCATATTTTCAAATGCCTTAATTGTAAGTGGTCCAGTCGTATCTGTAGCCATCACCAAGTCCACATCTACAATGGCGATATCTCCAGCCGTTACACGTTGTGAAGAGTGGTTTGAAATGATCTTCTCTATAATAGTTTGTCCCATACATAATCACCTTTTTCTTAAATAGTAGTATTTATTAAATCTTCTGTTCTGTAATGCGGAACGCGTTCTAACTTTATGTTTGAATTAATAATATAGGTGTATCTATAGAATGTCAACTCTACAAAATGATAAAAATAATTAATTCAGATTATATAGAATTGTGTTGACATTTGATTTATGTGAAGTTAATATTAGGATATACAAAAAAGGAACGAGTTCCATAATGCGGAACAGCGAGGTGAGAATTAAATCTTCTGCTATTAGGAACTAGATAGATCAGTCAACTTTCATGCAGAGAAATAACCTTCTACGTAAAAGAGTCAGTAGTCTATACCAAAAGAAATATATAGCGACAAAATATGTAAATAGTATTGACATATGAATTAGTACTAGATAAAGTTTAGCTAATTATTGGGTACTTTCCATATTTTACCTAATTAAATAACTATAGAGAGGAATGTTTAATAAATGAAACGAATTTGGGAAGATGCTCTCACAGAAGACGATCGCCTAGTAATAGAAAAAGGTGGATACGGAGTTAAAAGAGGATTGGGGAAAAATCCTTTATTAGTCATCATTGATGCTCAGCTAAATTATGTAGGTGCAGATCTGCCAATTACTGAACAGCTAGCAGAATGGCCAAGTGGTGGAGGTGAAGAAGGCTGGAAGGCAATTCGTAAAATACAGAAACTCAAGCAATCAGCAAAAGAAAATGGCATTCCTGTTCTGTACACAAGAAATGTACAAAAGAAAACAAGTAACTTTGATTCATTTGCTGCGAAAGCTAAAAGAGATAATACAAAATATATAGATGGACATCCAGCTTCCGATATTGTTAAAGAACTGCAACCGGATGAAAATGATTTAGTTGTTGATAAAAGTTATGCAAGTGCTTTCTTCGGAACGCCGCTTATCAGCTATTTGATCAAGATGGGAATCGATTCATTAATCCTTGTAGGCGGCTCTTCTAGTGGGTGTGTACGTGCAACGGCTGTAGATGCAGTAACTCACAACTTTAATGTAGCAGTTGTAGAAGATTGTGTGTATGACAGAATTGAACTCTCACATAAAGCAGCGCTATTAGATCTATGGATGAAATACTGTGATGTGGAAATATCAGAAGACATCCACAACTACTTCGCTAAAGTAAACAAACATGAAACTTCAGAAATTAACTAACAGCTATAGGGAGGTCCAGGCATGAAAATTGATTTACTTATTAAAAATGGATCTGTTGTATTTCCGAAAGAAGGCGTACGACAAGTTCAAGTAGGCGTAAAAGATGGGAAAATTGTCGGTATTTATGAAAATACTGATGAAGTAGAGTCGCATGAAGTACTCGATGCGTCAGGGTTGCATGTATTCCCAGGACTCGTAGATGCCCACGAACATCTTGGTATCTATAATTCTGTAGTAGATGACTTCCGCGATACAAAACAACATGCAGTCGGTGGTGTCACTACAGTCGTCAACTACGACAGACAGGTTGAGAGTTACCTAGACTTCTTCCCAAGAGTACAAGCTATAGGGGAGAAAAATAGTTATATTGATTTCACCTATAGCCTAGGTATGTTAACAGAACAACATCTTGATGAATTGGAAGAAGTTGTAGAAAGATTCGGCCTGACTTCATTTAAATTCTTCAGAAACTATGAGAAACAGTTAAATGAAAAATTTAATGTCACCAATGGATTGGATTTATCTTCTTATGACTTAATGAGGATTCTTGAGAGGTTTAAGGCTGTTTCTCCTAAACTTCTACTTGCAGTGCATTGCGAAAACATGGACATCAATAGAAGCTTAATTGCAAAATACAAAGCGGAAGGTGCTGAAGATGGTTTAAGGACGTGGTCTTTAACTAGTCCCGGTTATGCGGAAGCAGAATCCTTACTTAGTACATTGTACTTGAACAAAGTGGTTGGAGGTAATGTCTACATTGTCCATCTGACGTCAGCTGATAGTGTCGATGTTCTCGAAGCAGCACCATGGTTAACCGAAAGTGGTGTGAAAGTGGAAACATGTGCACATTACTTATGCTTAACGGAAGACTCTGAAGTGGGTCTAGATGCGAAAGTTGGACCGCCAGTACATGGTCAGCGTGATTCAGACAGACTGTGGGAAGGTATTAAAAATGGCACAATCAATTCAATAGGAACAGATCATGTGCCAAACTCACACGAGAAAAAGTACGGAAACGGTACAGGAGTTTTCGATACTCTATACGGATTCCCTAGTGTCGGTTCATTATTACCTGTCATGATCACAGAAGGTCATCACAATAGAGGATTGTCTCTAGAAAGAATAGCAGAGATTACTTCATATCATCCTGCAGAATCATTTAACTTACCATCTAAAGGTAGAATTGAAATTGGTGCCGATGCAGACTTCGCAATTGTCGATATCAACAAAAAAGAAGTGATCACACCAGATAGAATGCATTCGGTAGCAGATTACAGTGTATTTGAAGGAAAAGAAGTATCAGGTTGGCCTGTGTATACAATTAGCAGAGGCGAGATAATTGTAGAAAATGGACAGCCGACTAAAGAATACGGACGCGGTAATTATATTAGACGATCGATATAACTAAAGATTTCCTGGAGGGATTGAAGATATGGCTAGAGAACACATTGAATTTGTCAACATCCACGAAATGGACTGGCAACCAGTCAGCATACCTGGATTTTCAGGAGAGTTAATGCAAAAGTTGCTTAGTATGGATGAAGAATCAGGCGCATCCACAAGCCTTCTATATATACCTTCAGGTGCAACTCATGAAGGTGGCGCATACAGCGTATCTATTGAAGCTCTTCTATTAGAAGGGACAGTAGAAATTAACACTACAGAAATTTCAGATCTGACTCATGTATATATTGAAAAGCATGTAGGGTTAAATTTTATCCAGTTTGTAAGCGGTTGCACGTTCTTATGGATGACAGAAGGAGCGCTACATTTAGTGAATGATGATGCAACAATCAGTGATAAAGAGATTGTGTTTACTAAGACAGCTGAAATACCATGGCAAGGTACGATCACACCAGGATTCCCTACAGGTGCCATGAGAAAAAGTTTGTATCAAAATCCTGAAACCGGTGCGAGTTCATGGTTACTCGGCGTACTGCCACAATTCCATGATGATCGTTATGAGATACACCCAGTCATGGAAGAAGCATTCCAAATCCATGGAGAAATGGGTACGAGCAGAGGCGATTTTAAACAAGGTAGTTATTTCTGGCGTCCTGCTGAAATCCCTCACGGTGACTTTAGTACGGAGTGGGGATGCCTCACATTCTTCCGCACGGATGGACCGTTAAAAACAACGTATGTAACGAAAGAAGATCTTGTGTAAGAAGTCTACTGCACTTTTGTTCAGTAGAGTAAACAAATAGATTGAAAAATGTATTCTAAATTATAAGGGGGGCTATTTATTTGAACAGTTATGTTGCTAAGGAAAATGGTAAGAAGAGTCTTCTATTGGTCTTGGGTATCGCGTTGACGGTATTGCTAATCTCGAGTTTCGTTTTTATCGGTAACGCTGCAGCACAGTCAAATGAACCTGCACCACAGAAATTAGAAAAGCCTGCTGAGCTATACAAGAAACTGAAAGATCCTAAAGAAAGATTGTTCTTCCATGCATTAGCACGACCGGATGGAAAAGATATGGTTTATCACATTAAGGGTAAAGCGTATGCTTATGTACCAGGAGACATCTTTAATAAGAATTTAAAACACGGCCAAGCGCTATTTGGTATAGAAGGTTACAATATTCGAAGAGCAGTTCGAATCAAAGGTACAAACGACTTCAAAATCATGACAAGAGAAATTGTGTTTTACACAGATTTGAAAACAGGAAAGATCATAAAAAATTGGAAAAACCCAATCACGGGGATCACGTATCCAGTTTCACATATTGAAAACGAGCACGTCGATTTCGATTACAGAGTAGTGGATGGTAGCATCAGAAATGTTATCAAAGTAGGGGACAGAGAAATTGGTGCATTCCCAATTGAAACACCTGAACGACTTGGAGAACTTCTAGTATTCCATGCGGATGCATTCCCACTTTATGATTTGGCAGAACGCTACAATATTAAAGATCCAATGAATTTAAAAAATGGAATGTATACATCATCAGAATTTTTCGATTTCCAAGTTCCGGCAAAATATGAGAATAAAATGAAAGGTAATAAAACTCCAAAAGGAATATTACCTATTACGAATTCTTGGACGAGAGTCAGCCCTTGGACACCATGGATGGGACTTGATGAAACTGAATATCCAGGAAACCTTGTATTCCACGCACGAAGTGAAGTAATGGAAAGTTTTGATGATCTTCCTGAATGGATTCAAGAAGAAGTAGAAGATTATTATCCACTTTATGAATCTACAGGAAAACAAATTGATCCAACACCAAACACAACGAGTTGGACATCATTTTATGAAAATGTTCTAAAGCCAGCAGCTAAGACATGGAGAGCATGGGCAGGGTTAGATTAACTCCTACCCACTTACAAAGGTTGTAAATATATGTAGGAGATAACCCTAGAAACTATTTTTAAAGTAGATTCTAAATTTGATGAATTGAGGTGCGTTATGAATTATATTAAAAATTTAGGTAAAAATCAGAGATTCATTGTCACTGTTTTATTTTTGGGTGCTGTCATTTCAATTTTTGACCGTATGGTAATGAGCTTGGCAATAACAGGTATAGGTGACGAGTTTGCACTTGATGCATCAATGAAAGGAATCATTCTAAGTAGTTTCTTTCTAGGGTATGCGATTATGACTATACCTGGTGGATGGCTAGCTGACAAGTTTGGTTCAAAAATCGTAATTGTCATATCCATCATGGCTTGGTCGTTATTTACAGGATTAAGTGGCTTAGCTTGGTCAGTTACTTCGTTGGTTATTATTCGGTTCTTGTTTGGACTAGGTGAAGGTGGTTTTCCTGGGGCTAGTACAAAAGCTATTGCCGAGTACTTACCTAGAGAGAAGCGACCGAGATCACAAGCATTCATCAAATCAGGAGATCCAGTTGGTTTAACATTAGCACCACTTATTGCAGTTCCGATCATCGTAATGTTCGGATGGCGTGCAATGTTCATCTTCATCGCAATTGTAGGAGTATTCTTAGCACTATCTTATCTAATTATCCCTAAACGCGATTTATCAATGATGGAACAAGAAAACGTGAATCATCCGAAGCTTTCTTTTAGAGAGTTACTAAAGTTACCAAGAATGTGGAGTTTCGTAATTGCCTGGTTCGGCGTTTGTATTTATATGTGGGGCTTTGCAAGTTGGTTACCGTCTTATCTAATGATGGATAGAGGGTTGAATCTCTTTAATGCAGGTATGTTATCTGCTATCCCAACAACAGTTGGAGTAATCGGAACTCTTCTTGGAGGTTACTTAGTAGGAACAGTATTCCTTGGTCGTGAAAGATACCTATTTATCATTGCCGGTTTATTTGGAGCCATCTTTATTACAGCAATGTACTTCACTCCATCACTTGGAATGGCTATACTCTTCCAAGCACTAGTTGGATTATTTATGCAAGCAGGTATGGGTGGATTCTGGGCTGTTACACATAAAGCTTTTCCGTCGAACATTATTGGTTCTGCTGCAGGGTTAATTAACTTCTCAGGACAGATTGCTGGTTTCATCTCACCGATGGCAATAGGATTCTTAATCACGGCAATGAAAGGATCATTTGTTGCTGGAATAGGATTCTTGGTATTCGGAACACTATTATTCATGGTCGCTTCGATATTCATAAGAGTGGATAATCCAAATGATCAAAAGAAAAGCAAAGATGAAGAAGTTGAACTGATCGATGCAGTAATTTTAAAATAGAACATTATTTTATTATCTATTATGAGATAGAGGTGATTTTCGTTGGCAACTACTGCTGGTGAAACTAATCAAACGGATCAAACAACAATACTTTCCTATCGTGCACTTGCATTGCAAGTAACGTGTGACGCGATTAATCAAATCAGTGATCACGCAGAAGTACGAGAGAGAATGATGGCTACTATTGAGCGTGTCTCTCAACAAATCAAAGCGAGCATTAATTTCATTGGGAAAGACACAAAGTTAGTCGTGTTACCCGAGTACTTCCTTACAGGATTTCCAATGGGAGAATCAATTGAGGAATGGAAAAACAAAGCGTGTATCGAAATGGATGGTACGGAATATGCGGCACTAGGCAAAGTAGCACAACAACACGATATCTTTTTATCGGGGAATGTCTACGAACTGGATCCACATTTTCCGGAAATCTATTTTCAAACAAGTTTTGTCATAGATCCTTCTGGAGAAGTAGTATTGCGTTACAGAAGATTGAACTCGATGTTCGCGCCTACTCCCCATGATGTATGGGATAAATACTTAGACATTTATGGGATTGATGGAGTATTCCCTGTTGCTAAAACAGCGATAGGAAATATCGGTGTGGTTGCTTCAGAGGAAATCTTATATCCTGAAGTGGCACGTTCTATGGCGTTGAAAGGTGCAGAAATATTACTGCACTCTTCATCTGAAGTGGGAAGTCCGCAATTAACGCAAAAGCATATTGGGAGACTCGCTCGATCTATCGAAAATATGGCATACGTAGTTTCAGCGAACTCAGCTGGTATGGCGAATATTCCAATCCCAATGGCTTCAACAGATGGTTCATCTGCAATAATTGATTATCGTGGACTGATCCTAGCTGAAGCAGGAACAGGAGAAAGCATGGTCGCCAATGCAGAGATCGATTTGGCTGCACTACGCAGAGCGAGACAACGTCCAGGTATGGGTAATATCCTTTCTCGTCAACGACTCGAATTATATGCACCAATCTATAATGATGTCAGTGTCTATCCTGCCAATAGCTTACTAGAGAAAAAAGCAGAGAGAAGTCATTTTGTTCAAACACAGATTGATGTAATTGAAAACCTAACGAAAAGAAGCGTGATAAAATGACAAAATTAGCAGTTCGGAATCCACGTACCGGAGAAGCGGATTATTACATTACTCCTCCATCTTCGGAGGAGCTGTCAAACAGCTGTCGTGCGTTACGAAATGCACAGGATGAGTGGCAACAGCTCGGTGTCAACGGACGTGCCGATGTCATGCAAAAGTGGAAGACCGCTATCGAATGTCGAAAAGAAGAAATTATTGCCGAATTAGTGAAAGATACTGGCCGTCACAGCGAAACGATTCTAGAGTTCAATTCGATTCCAGCTATGATTGATCGGTGGTGCAATTTGGCTCCCGAGATTCTTAAAGCGGAAGATCGAATCACTTCTTCTATTCCATTCTTGCAAATCGAAGGGGAATATAAACCGTATTCGCTAGTAGGTGTTATCAGTCCATGGAACTTCCCATTACTGCTTTCATTGATAGATGCTATCCCGGCATTACTGGCAGGCAGTGCAGTCATCATTAAACCGAGTGAGTTCACACCAAGATTCATTGAACCGTTACTTGAGACAATTGCTGATGTTCCTGTATTGCAAGGTGTATTGAATGTGGTAACCGGAGCCGGTGAAACAGGTAGAGACATTGTAAACGAGGTCGACTTGGTCGCGTTTACAGGTAGTGTGAAGACAGGACGATTAGTAGGGGAAGCGTGTTCCAAGCGTTTTATTCCTGTGTCACTTGAACTGGGTGGGAAAGATGCAGCGATCGTATTGAAATCAGCTGATCTAGACAGAGCGACTTCCGCCATTCTGTGGGGCTCGGTCGCAAATTCAGGACAATCTTGTTTATCTATTGAAAGAACGTATGTAGAAGATGAAGTGTTTGATGACTTTGTCGAATTACTCGTTCAGAAAGCAAAGAAGTTACAGCTCGCTCATCCAAACGTAGAGGATGGACACATTGGGCCAATCATTACGAAAATGCAAGCTAATACTATCCAACAGCAATTAATGGATGCAGCTGACAAGGGAGCAATCATTCATTGTGGCGGTGAGATTGAAGAACACTCAGGTGGTCTTTGGTGTCTGCCGACTGTTCTGACAGACGTGGATCATGAAATGAAAATAATGGTAGAAGAAACATTCGGGCCTGTGCTTCCTATCATGCGTGTTAAGGATGAACGACAAGCAGTAGAGTTTGCGAACAACACCAATTTTGGTCTCGGCGGCGCAGTATTTGCAGGTACAGAGGAAAAAGCGATTGAGGTTGCAAGTCAACTTGAAGCGGGTGCAATCAGTATCAATGATGCAGCGCTAACGGCCATTATGTATGAAGGAGAAAAGAATTCATTTAAATTCTCCGGTCTGGGTGGCTCTCGAATGGGCTCCGCTTCAATCAAGCGGTTTATCCGCAAGAAAGCTTTTTTGATCAATACAGGAGTAAAAGACCCTTGGTGGTACGATGTATAAACAAAAATAATTGTTAAAATATGCTTTATGGTGTAAAAAATACAAACTAAACTATTAGGAGGAAATGATGATGAATATTAGAGAAGAGATGCCAGTATTTGCAAGACACGAAGGAGAATGGAAAGGTGTTTACACAGTAGTAGATCCAAGCGGAAAGCTTCTAGATCAACACGACTCATATCTAACATGTGATCTACGTGACGATAATGAAGAATATCCATACTTCCAAACAAATACGTATACATGGGCTGACGGAAAGTCAGAAAGAATTGAATTCCCAGGTACTTATAAAGATAAGCACATTATTTTCGATACAGATCGTATTAAGGGCCATTCATGGGAAGTTGATGAGAATACCATTATACTTACATGGAAATACGTAAATGACACAGAGAAGTACTTATATGAAATGATTAATTTAAGTCCTGATGGTCAACACCGTGCAAGAGTTTGGCAATGGTTTGAAAAGGGAGAATTAGTAAAGCGTACAATCATTAAGGAGCAAAAAGTAAAGTAATAGTCGAGAGTGCGAAATATGATGAAGCAAGCTAATATTATCCAACAGCAAGTAGTGGATGCGGCTGACAAGGGAGCAATTTGATCAATACAGGAGTAAAAGGCCCTTGGTGGTACGATGTATAAACAAAAATAATTGTAAAAATATGCTTTACGGTGTAAAAAATACAAACTAAACTATTAGGAGGAAAAGATGATGAATATTAGAGAAGAGATGCCAGTATTTGCAAGACACGAAGGAGAATGGAAAGGTGTTTACACAGTGGTAGATCCAAGCGGAAAGCTTCTAGATCAACACGACTCATACCTAACATGTGATCTACGTGACGATAATGAAGAATATCCATACTTCCAAACAAATACGTATACATGGGCTGACGGAAAGTCAGAAAGAATTGAATTTCCAGGTTCTTATAAAGATAAGCACATTATTTTCGATACAGATCGTATTAAGGGCCATTCATGGGAAGTTGATGAGAATACCATTATACTTACATGGAAATACGTAAATGACACAGATAAGTATTTATATGAAATGATTAATTTAAGTCCTGATGGTCAACACCGTGCAAGAGTTTGGCAATGGTTTGAAAAGGGAGAATTAGTAAAGCGTACAATCATTAAGGAGCAAAAAGTAAAGTAATAGTCGAGAGTACGAAATATGATGAACTTACTCAGCGAGTTGGAATGACTCGCTGAAATGTTATTCATCTATTCTGTATAGTAAATGTTCGATTAATGCGCAACCAAGAGAACTATTGATAAAACAATAGAACAACTTCCTAAATGTATTCCACGCTATGTACAATTCTCTCAAAACGAAATATATATAGATGTGGGGTTATATTGTGAATAAATCATTCGAAAAAATGTTTGCGGTATTAGATTTGTTTTCAATGGATAGAACTACGCTTTCTATTAGCGAAATTCAAAAGGAAACAGACTTTCCAAAGAGTACGATTTTTAGAATTCTCAATACTATGGAAGCATTTGATTTTATAGAACAAAATAAAGAAAATCATCGCTATGCGCTGGGATTTAAATTCTTCCAGCTAGGAAGTATTTATCAGGGAAATTTGGATTTTCGTGAAGTTGCATTGCCTATTATGAAAAAGATTGTAGAAGATACAAGTGAAACAGTAGAATTAAATATTCTTGATAAGGCAGATCGTATCTGTGTAGAAAAAGTAGATAGCCCTCTCGACATCCGAAACTTTGTGCGGATTGGTGATAGAAAATCTGCCTTACGCGGTGCGTCAGGTAAAGTACTTGTAGCTTTCCTATCAGAAGAGAAGTTTGAAACAACATTAGCAAGTTTGAAGAGTGAAGAATGTTTTGATGAAGCCAAGTTCCGTAAAGAAATGAAACGCATTCAAAAACAAGGCTATGATTTCACAAAAGGTGAAAGAGTCCCAGGCAGCTTTGCTATTTCATGCCCAATCATCAATCACAAAGAGGAAATGATAGCGAGTATTACAATCGCCGGACCTATTCAGAGATTAACTGAAGAACGTGAGACTGAACTTGTTACAATACTCGTGGAAGGTTCAAAAGAAATCTGCCAGAGGTTAGGTTACTTTGGTCATCCATATAACTTAGAAAATAATGGATTGTTATAAATTGGCAATAATATTTAACAGGAAATGGGGGGGTAACAATTACTACCACAACTAAAAAAGGTCCGTTAGATGGCATTAGAATTTTGGATTTGTCCACTATGATTGCGGCTCCTTATGGCGCAACACTACTTGGGGACTTTGGAGCAGAAGTTATTAAGGTCGAAATACCAAATAAGGGCGATACATTAAGAGGGATGGGTCCATTTAAAGAAGATGAACCTTTAAGATGGCCGACATTAGCTAGAAATAAGCAATCTTTGACGCTGGATTTGCATCATGAAGAAGGTCAAGAAATTTTGAAGAAGTTGGTTGCGAAATCCGATGTAGTAATCGAAAACTTCCGACCAGGCACGCTGGAAAAATGGAATGTAGGTTATGAGGACTTGAAAAAGGTCAATGATGAGTTGATCATGATCCGTGTAACAGGATATGGTCAAACAGGCCCTTACTCACACAAGGCTGGTTTTGGAACACCTGCTACTGCATTTAGTGGATTTACTTATTTGCACGGCTATACAGACCGTCCACCGATCAGTCCATCGTTCTCTCTAGTAGATTACATAACAGGTGTCTATGTGGCATTTGCTGTATCGACAGCACTTTATCATCGTGATGCAGGACAAGATGGTCAAGGTCAATATGTCGATGTAGGACTGTATGAAACAGTTTTCCGTATGATGGAGTTTTTAGTGACGGATTATGATCAAAACGGCATCATTAAAGAACGTTCTCCTGGTTTAAGTGGTCACTCAAGTCCTGCGGGCACATTCCAGACGAAAGACGATCATTGGGTCGTTCTCGTAACGAGTTCAGATCGAACATTCGAACGTTTGGCTGAAGCAATGGATCGTCAAGATATGTTGGAAGACGAGAGATTCTGCACAAATGCGGTACGTCTGCAACACTTTGATATGACGAATGGCATTGTAGCTGACTGGGTACGCACGAAAAATCGTGATGAATTGCAAAAGCATTTGGATAACTTCGGCGTTCCAATCAGCCCGATAAACAGCATTAAAGATATCTTTGAAGATGAGCATTTCAAGGCGAGAGAGAATATTGTAGAAATGCAACATCCTAGACTCGGAAAAATCAAAATGCCTGGAATTGTACCAAAGTTCTCTGAAACACCTGGTTCTATCCGAAACATCGGCCCTGATTTAGGTGCCGATAATAATGATATTCTAAAGAATTTAGTTGATCTGACTGATGAAGAAATCGAATCGTTGAAAGAACGAAGTATTATATAAGGAGGATTCACTAATGGACGCACGCAAAGAGGTTATCATTACTGAAGTTTCTCCCCGAGACGGTTTTCAAAGTCTGCCCCAGGCAGTACCGACTGAAATGAAGATTGAAATCATTAATTATATTTTACAATGTGGATTCAAGCAAGTGGAGGTCACTTCATTTGTTCACCCGAAAGCAGTCCCGCAAATGAGCGATGCAGATGAAGTATTGCAAAGAATCACTCGCCCTGAAGGCGTGATCTTGCGTGCGCTTGTCCCAAATTTACGCGGCTTGGAACGTGCGATTGCAGCGAGAGTGGATAAAGCGAAGCTCATGCTTTCAGCAACGGATTCGCACAGTATGAACAATGCGAATGCAAAAACGATGGAAGCTATGAAAGGGTTTGAACCGCTAGTGTTACGTGCAGAATCTGATCCAATCAAAATCAGTGGTTCTATTTCAGTTGCATTCGGCTGTCCGTATGAAGGTATTGTCCCGATCGAGAAGCATATTGAAATTTGTAAACGCTATGAGCAACTAGGTGTGCGTGATATTTCGTTAGCTGATACGACGGGCATGGCAAATCCAGAAAGTATCAAACGAATTGTTTATGGACTACAGCAAGAGTTTCCGGATTTCCACTATTCGCTGCATCTTCATAACACAAGAGGGATGGCATTTGCGAACGCGGTGGCAGGATATGCTGAAGGGATTGTCGATTTTGATAGCTCATTAGCTGGATTAGGTGGTTGTCCTTACGCTCCGAATGCCAGTGGAAATATCGCTACAGAGGATATCGTACATGGCTTTGAAGAGATGGGTATCAAAACTAATCTTGATTTGGATAAAATCTTAGATATTGCTAAATTACTGCAAGAGAAATATCCAGATGAATCCGATAGTTTCCTTTTAAAAGCAGGAAAGTGCTCGGATTTGGCTATAGCACCGACTGAGCAAATAAAGCTTGGCTAATTAAATAAATAGAAGCGTAGACGTAATCTATTGTAATACGAGTAATAGTACCCTCATTAGTAATCAAAAGAGTGACGAGATGAAAAACAATCGTATGAAAAGCAGACGCGCGTAAAACCATTGCAATACTACATTTTTCTACCATTAAACTTACTCTCGCTTTTAACAACAGTCAGCTATGGAACTTATCAATTGCAAAGCATGGTTACTCAAAGCTGATTCTGTTATTATTCCTGGAATGCTCGCACGTATTTATGCGTTGTCTTTCCCAGATTGTTTAAACGTCATGGAAGAACAGCTACATTACTTTATGTTGACGGGTAATCGTTTAGCTACAAGAGTGATAAAATCACAATTGACTGCATTGAGATTTACTTCATATGAAGAGTGCGTGGAGAGTTGTCACCTGATGAAATGAAGAAATCCGTAAAGTCTTGGGGAATAGATCATCGGCGCGTGGAATGAAAAGAGAGAGCACAGAATCTGTACTAGATCTGTGCTCTCTTTTACCGTTGTTATTTATTTTTCTTTAGTTGTATAAAGGCAGTAGTATAGGAAAACCTGTTGAGTAGACCTATAACTTGTCAGGAGTGAAGTCATATGAAGAAAGCTGTTTTTTTAGATCGTGATGGTGTGATTAATGAAGTGTTAACGGAGCGAGTGAAGTTCGTTAATGAGCCAAAACAGTTATTTTTATTACCCGGCGTTGCAGAGGCGATTAAACGGTTGAATAGGGTATTCGATTATATATTTGTCGTTACGAATCAAGGAGGCGTAGGACTTGGCTACATGAAAGAGTCCCAACTCATTAAAATTCATGACCATATGAAAGACATACTTCGTCAAGAAGGTGCAATTATCGATGAAGTTGTCTATTGCCCACATAAACCAAAGGCGGGATGTACATGTCGTAAACCAAACAGTCAATTGATTGATAATTTGGCAAAGAAATATAATGTGAATCCAAATTTATCTTATATGGTTGGCGATACGGATACGGATATTGTGGCGGGTAAGAAGGCAGGGATGAAAACAGTCTTCATTGGCACTACCGATCCTCTAGCAGATGCTGTTTTTCCAGATCTTTTTCGTGCGGCAGAGTGGATTTGTAGAGATGTTGTACAGAGTGAAAAGCTATAGCGAATGAAATCGATCATTTAATATTAAGTAGCCGCGGCCTGAATACACTTTAGAAACTCGTACTAGGTAGTGAAAGTCAAAAAGTGATTATGCATGTCAATTGATCTGTAACAATAGTAAAATAGAATGTTCGTAACGTATAAGCTTTTCCGAAAAGTCATAACCATTTTTCGGATAAGTTTTTTTCTTATGCAATTAGAATCATTACGAACAAGATACATGGTCTTTAGAGGACGTAACTGCTAATTATGGTAGAGTATTTAGTATGACGAATGTGAAAGGAAGAGATTATATGACACACTCAAAAGTTTGGTTTATTACAGGTTGCTCGACTGGATTTGGTCGGGAAATTGCAAAGAAAGTAATTGCCGCGGGCTATAAAGTGGTCGCTACTGCTAGAAATGTTGAACACATACGAGATCTACAAGAACTTCATCCGGAAAATGTTCAATTACTAAAGCTAGACGTAACAGACAAGGAACAAGTGAAAGATGCAGTTGATCAAGCAATAGAGTCATTTGGACGAATAGATGTGCTAGTGAACAATGCTGGAATTGGCTATTTTAGCTCTGTTGAAGAAAGCGTAGAAGAAGAAACGCGAAAAATGTTCGAGATTAACTTCTGGGGATTGATGGCGGTGACGAACGAAGTGTTACCACATGTAAGAAAACAAAAGTCTGGCCATATTATTAATTTCTCTTCTATTAGTGGACTAGCGTCATTCCCTGCAGTCGGATACTATAATGCAACGAAATATGCAGTAGAAGGTATTTCTGAAAGTCTAGCGAAAGAAGTGGCACCTATAGGAATAAAGGTAACACTTATCGAGCCTGGTGCGTTCCGTACAGACTGGGCTGGACGTTCAGCTAATCGTACACAAACAGCTATTGATGACTATCAAGAAACAGTAGGAAAACGAATTGAACGACCTAGCGGAACAGAAGAAGGAGATCCTGAAAAACTAGCGGAAGCTGTGTTGCACGTGGCACAATCGGAAAATCCGCCTTTACGATTATTACTTGGCGCTGCTGCATATGAACTGGCATACGAGAAATTCACTCATTTGCTAGAAGATATGGCTGAATGGAAAGAAGTAACGATGAATGCAGACTTTAAAGAATAAGTATAGAATAATCCCGTTAATCCTAGGATCAACGGGACTTTTTTGCGTATTTTTTTCGGTTACTCGATAAGAAAGAGTTTCCGAATATATTGTTTCAATGTTTTACCGCTCGAAAGTGTTGTCGATAATACAAGTATAATATAGTGAATGTAGACACAAAGACGACATGGAGTCTAACGATTTCTATGGCTTAAATCAAAACTGCACATCTTTTTCATATTCTTTTTTTATACTGAAAGCATGAGGTGGTTTGTATGAATAAAATCTCTAAAAAGTTAGCTGCTTATTTTATTAGTACTGTCCTAATACTTGAAACGATATTAATGATTTATTTGCATCAAAATATTATTCACGCAAGAGTAGACGAAGAATACTCACGTTTATTAGCAAGTGGCAGCAACCATCGAAACGTCTTGGAAGACTACTATTCTGACAAAACGATTGCACATATTGTACTGATGGAAGCAGGAAAAGACAGGGAAGTCATCATTACGGATGAGGATGGAAAAGTGATTAGTAGCTCGGTTGGAGATATGGAGCATTATTCTTCAACTTTATCATTAATTGACAAAACAGATGAAACCGATCGAATACTTATACCGGAGTGGGGAGACTCTCCATACATTGCGAGTGTACATCCCTACAAAACGGACGTGGGTCAGTCCGGATATGTTGTAATGTTTCAAAGCAGCCAACCAATTGAAAAGTTAGTCCGTAAATTAAATCAGCATTTCGGACTTGCCGGTGGAGCGAGTATTATCATCTTATTTGTCATTTATTTGATTTTGTCTAAAATACTCACTCGCCCCTTGATTCGCATGAAGGAAGCGACAGAGAGATTGAGTGAGGGGAAATTTGATGTAAGCCTTCCGAAAGCAGGCAATGACGAGCTGGGGGAACTATCGGTAGCGATTATGAAATTGGCGACAGACCTGGAAAAAATGAAGACGGAGCGCAATGAGTTTTTGGCGTCTGTCTCGCATGAATTGAGCACACCACTTACATATCTAATAGGTTATTTGAAAGTTGCGATGAGAGAAGGGCTATCGGAAGAAGAACGAAATCATTATCTACAAATTATTGCAGAAGAATCCAATCGAATGAAGGATTTAGTAAAGGATTTGATGGAATTAGCGAAAATGGATGAAATCACATTTACGATAACAAAAAGTCATTTCTCTGCACAGGAATTTATAGAAGATATGGATCGACTCGTAGCACCATCATTTGATTTGAAAAAAATAGCGTTGCATATGAGATGTGAAATGGATTTTCAACTTTTTGCGGATCGGATTCGTTTAGAGCAAATTATTTTGAATTTGCTGGACAATGCGTTGAAATACTCAGATGAACAGACGACAGTAACACTAGATATTTATCAACAGCAACAGAAGACCATCCTATCGGTAACGGACGGAGGGATAGGAATTCCATCCAGTGAAATAGATAAGATCTTCGACAAGCTATATCGTGTCGAAAAATCCCGTTCCAGAACATTCGGAGGGTCTGGGTTAGGTTTGGCCATTGTGAAAGAACTTGTTGAAGCTCATGGTGGAACTCTTAAAGTGGAAAGTGAAGTAGGAAAAGGGAGTACATTCACAGTTGAAATCTAAATGATGAGGAGATAGGCAGATGCGGACAATTTTACTTATTGATGATGAACGCAGAATGCTAGATTTACTCGAGCTATTTTTAGCTCCTCAAGGCTTTCGGTGTATAAAGGAAGAAAATGGAGCAGAAGGATTGGCTCGCTTACTTGATGAGCAGATAGATTTAGTATTGCTTGATATTATGATGCCGAATAAAGATGGCTGGGAAGTTTGTCGAGAAATAAGAGAGTTTTCAAATGTTCCGGTGATCATGCTTACAGCAAGAACAGATAAGAGAGACTTAGTAAAAGGGTTAGAATCAGGCGCGGATGACTATATTACAAAACCATTCGATGAGCGTGAACTGATTGCGAGAGTGAATGCTGTATTGCGACGTTATCAGAACATGGGTGAGCATTCGGAAAACACGATCTACGGTGACTTTATATTAAATAGAGACTCTTATTCATTACACTACAAAGAAAAAAGTGTACAACTGACGTTAAAAGAGTTCTCCATTGTTGATGCACTTATTTCTCAGCCAAAGAGAACGTTAACAAGAGACCAGTTGATGCATGCCGCTTGGGATTACGATACGTATACCGACATTCGAACAATCGATTCACATATACGAAACTTACGAGATAAATTAAAAAGTGCAGAGTTTCCCAATGAGGAATTTCTGAAAACAGTATGGGGGATAGGATACAAATGGAGTTAAAGGAGAAAAACATCCGGGGGAAAATGAAGTATATAGTCGGTTTACTGACTTTTACCGTGATGTTATCAGCATGTAATAAGGAAACTGAATCTTATATGTTTGGCGAAGTAAAGAACGATACCTTTCAACATTTACATGGCTTGGGGTATATAAACGGAGGGCCTAACCTAATAATTTCAACACATGATGGGCTTTATGAATACAGTAAAGAGGGATGGAAAGAAGCGAATAAAGAAAAGCATGATTATATGGGATTCCAAGCGGTTCAAGATGGTTTTTTCTCAAGTGGTCATCCAGAACCTGGATCTAATTATAAAAATCCACTAGGCTTGATTAAGAGCGTTGACAGAGGAGCTAGTTTCGAAAAATTAGCGTTTTATGGAGAAATAGATTTTCATTACTTAGCAGCAGGATATGATTCTAATGCTATTTATGTAATAAACGAGATGCCGACAAATATAATGTCACGAGGTCTTCATTATACAGTAGATGAAGGAGCTACATGGGAGATTGCAGCTATGAATGGTTTTGATTCAGAGTTCATTTCTAATATAGCGGCCCACCCTTCATTAGAAAACGTGGTGGCTATAGGAAGTAAAGATGGAATATTCTTATCGAGTGATTATGGGGAGAATTTTGAGCGTATTTCTACTGATAAAATGAATCTTTATACAATATTGACTGATCGCGGAGGTTACTATTCAAGCTATGAAAATGAAAAAACAACGCTTACATGGTTTACTACCGATAATAATCAGACAACGTCTATTCAGATACCAGATCAAGCAATGAATCCAATTGTTTTCATTGCGGTTAATCCGGAGAATGAGAAAGAGCTAGTGATAGCAACGCATAGCAATGATATATATGTAACGAAAGATCAAGGAAATACGTGGGATAAACTGGCTAAAGAAGGTTTGCTATTGAAATAATGAGGGCGGTGCCATCTGCTTTGTATAGTTTTTTATCAAGTATAAGTCAACTCATCACGGAACCGGTGAACACCTTACTTTTATCGTTCGAAAATAATCCTGTTATTGTGGCATTACTCTTAGGTTTGCTGGGTGCTGTAGCCCCCTGTCAATTAACTGGGAATATGAGTGCCGTTACTTTATATGGGAATCGGTCCATCCAGTTAAAAGAAAATCTAGCGGAAGTTACTTCTTTTATAGCAGGAAAAGTAGTTGTTTTTAGCTCGCTAGGGTTGCTAGTCTGGTTTTTGGGAGAGGCATTTCAAAGTGCTTTAATTGATTACTTTTCGTTATTTCGTAAAATAATTGGTCCATTCATTATCGCTACTGGACTAGTCTTACTCGGCGTCTTGAAACTAGAGTTTCTAAATAAATTTACACAGTACATCCCTGTTCGAATAAAGAATGGGAGGGTAGGGTCCTTCTTATTAGGAGTTAGCTTTTCTTTAGCTTTCTGTCCTACAATGTTTGTACTATTTTTCTTCTGGTTAATGCCTCTTGTTGCAACTACTTCATATGGGTTTATGTTGCCTGCCGTTTTTGGTATAGCTACATCCATTCCATTGCTAGCTCTATTTTTCTTTATCTGGATAGTTGATGCAAAGAGGCTTGTCATGAAAAGCAGCATGAAAGTCGGAAGGATGGTACAGCGAGTAGCAGGGGTTATACTCATCGTAATTGGTTTTCTAGACACAGTCACTTATTGGGGAATGTGAGATGCAATTAGTATGGCATCTAATGCCTCTTCATGTAACGCCTATTGAAAGTAATGACTATTTTTGAAAGGGGCTTATGATAGATGCTTGCGGATATTAACTTGTTCCTTGCCTTTGGTGCCGGTTTTTTGAACTTTGTATCTCCCTGTACGCTACCGTTATATCCAGCTTTCATTTCCTACATAACGGGGATGTCACTAAATGATATGACATCAGATAAGGTAAAAATTAAAAGAAGTGGAATAACACATACTATTACTTTTTTGTTAGGGTTTTCAGTTATCTTTATTTTTCTAGGATACAGCTCATCGCTAGTTGGTACATTTTTTTATCAGTACCAAGATTTGCTGCGTCAAATTGGAGCAATTTTCATTATCATCTTTGGACTGATGATTCTAGGATTCTTTACTCCCACATTTTTAATGAAGGAGAAAAAGTTGCAATTTAAAAACAGGCCTGTTGGTTATTTTGGAACATTTCTGATTGGATTGGCATTTGCAGCAGGATGGACCCCGTGTACTGGACCGATTACAGGAGCAGTATTCCTAATGGCAGCCCAAAATCCAGGGTCTGGTATATGGTATATGATTGTATATGTTCTCGGCTTTGCCATTCCGTTTTTACTTTTATCAATTTTCATTACTCGTGTTAAATGGATTCAAAAATATAATCGCCTTATAACAAAAGTAGGTGGCTATATAATGATTGTGCTAGGTTTCATATTATTTTTTGACGGTTTAACTTACATTATTATATGGCTTAGTCCATTCTTTAGCGGATTTATGGGTTTTTAAAAGAGCTAGTAGCTTGAACTACTCCCCACTTATTCGACCTTGTGGTCTAATTGAAGTGGGAGATTCTTGGGAACAGAGCCTACGTAACTAGGGTGGCATACACCGCAATCAGAGGTTTCTCTTATTTGCCAAGCGATCCCCGCAGTCCCTGCGGTTCTTGA